>JBPCNP010000170.1:0-20359 GCA_051001215.1 Acidimicrobiales bacterium | reverse complement strand
ACACCCGCCTCAACCCCGACAAAGCCAAGAACCGGGCCCTCGACCAGCTCCGCAAGATGGGCTACGACGTCACCCTCAACCCCCTGGCCGCCGCGGGGTAGGAAGGAATCTTCGCATCAGAGGGGGTGTGCGACCGGAACACGTCCGAGGCCTGTTCCGGTCCCGAAATAGCCCCTGACCTGCGATGTTCCGGTTGTTCCGGTTGTTCCGCTGGAACGGGGTCAGAAGGGGCAGAGGGCCCGTCACCGCTGCCGAGGTACCGGCCCCAGGCATCGACGAAGGCAGACCGTTCGTAACCACGAACGGTGCCGTCACCGTCCCGGAGCTTCTTGGGCACCACGTCGTACCGGCGGAGCAACCTGGCCAGGCCTCGAGCGTCGAGCGGGTGGCCGAACCAGGCCCCCCACGGCGCATCCTCGAGGGCGGCGAGTTGGGCGGCGAGGTCGGCCGAGGCCATCCGGTCACCGTCGAACACGGTTCGGCAGTCGGCCAGGAGGCGGACGCCAGCGGTGTCGTCTTCGGGGGCTTTGTCGGCCGAGAGTTGGAGCGCGGCCCGGCGGGCCCGGCCCGGCCACTGGCCCCCCGCAGCGTCGGCAATTGCTAGAAGCGGCTCCCATCCGTCGGCGGCACGGTCGTCGAGGGCGGCGGGCAGGTCAGGTTCGGCAGCGGCCAGGGTGTCGACGTTGGCGGTAGCCCAGGCTTCGATCCGGCCAGACAGACGGGCGGCGGCGGCGGCCACCTTGCGCCGGCGGAAGCGCTCGACCTCCTCGTCGGGCCGGCGGCGCTTCATCTTGATGGTGATGGAACGGTCGCCGATGGTCGATGGCAGCTCGCCGATGCCGGCGAGGGCAACGGGGGCGAACGCGGTGTAGGCCTTCACCTCGGCCATCTTCGGGCCGGCGCAGCGGTACGCCATAGCGCCTCGGCGGTGGCCGGCGTTGAGGAGGCCGCGCAGCTCCTCGTTGCGGTCCTCGTTGGCCTTGCCGAACACGGTGTCGACCTCGTCCATGAGCAGCGTCGGGTGGGCGGCCTCGATAGTGCGGAATAGGGCGGCGGCGCTCATGCTGGCGGTCATCACCGGGTGGGCCACCAGCAGCTCGAGCAGCTCGAGCAAGCGGGATTTGCCGCTGCGCTTTTCCGCCGAGAGCAGGGCGAGCCGCGGCGTGCTCTCGGCCGCAGCAAGAGCCCAGCTATGCACGACCCATAGGGCTACAGCGTCGGCCGCTGCCTTCGACGGGAAGGCCACGAACCGGACGAGGAAGCCCTCGACGGCGTCGAGGAGAGACCATCCGACCTCTGGTGGCAGTTTGGGCCCGACGTCGCCGGCGATGCGTTCGAGGTCGGCCAGGGCCTCCTCGGCGGCCTCGTCAGTAGCTGCCACCTGCTCCACGGCCACGAAGTCGTCGAGCCCACGACCAGCGGCCAGGTGGTCGGCGGCGTCCTTGCCCTCGGCGGCCTCGACGACGGTGGCGGGAATCCCGGCGGTGCCCAGCGAGGCCAACACCTGGCGGGCGTGGGCTCGGCCGACCTCGTCGCGGTCAGCCACGACCACCGCCTCGGCACCACGTAGCGCCTCGACGTACTCGGGCCGCCACTTCCCGGCTCCCCCCGGGTTGGTGGTGGCGACGGCTCCCGCACTCTCCAGAGCATGTACGTCCTTCTCTCCTTCGACCACGTACACGCGCCCACCAGCGGCCGCGGCCTCCAGCACCTTCGGGAGCCGATAGAGCACCCGGGTTACGCCATCGAGGTTCCACCGCCGACCGCTGCGGGTCGTCGGGTCGGGCTGCCACTGGCGGAAGGCCTTCTCCGCGGTCCTGGCCACGCCGAAGACGACGCGGCCCTCGACATCGACATAGCGATATGTGGCGACGGCAGGACCGGCCGGGGTCCACTCGTCTACATCATCTCGGCCGTTGCCGTCGCCGTTGCCGTTGGTGGTGAAGAAGTCGGAGGGAGCCAGCTTGAGCGCGGCCACGATGGAGTCGAAGTCGCATCCAGCCTGGCAGACGACCACCACCTGGTCTTCGTCGCCGACCTTGACGCCGAGCGAAGGGTTCGTGTCGTCGTGAGCAGGGCAGCGTGCAGACCACCACGGGCTCGACCCTGTCCGCCGGGGCCGACAGTCGGCGGCTTCCAGGCGCTCGAGCACGGTCTGAATCGCGCTCATGCCGCGTCCCAGCGTCCGTCGAGAAGCAGCCCCACGGCATTGTTCAGCACGAGCTCGAGGGCGGCCTGGGCTACGCTGCTCGTGGCTGGCAGGCCGTCGGTGGGGGCGCCCTTGAGCGGGGCGCCTTCGCCATTCATGAGGCCGTCCTGCGGGCCTTGGCGGACTTCAGGGCGAGGCCGGCGAACCAGGCCTTACGAGCGGCCTCCGCCCGGCGCAACCGCTCCGGTTCGGACAGAACCCGGTCGGGGTCGACCTGGTCCTCGAACCGCTTGTTGGCGGCCGCTCGGCCGGGAGCGGTTCGGGCCGCTACGTCGCGCGTGTTGGCCCAGGACGTGTAGGCGGCAGTCCTGGCGCGCAGCACCCTCTCGGAAGGTGACAGGTGGTCGGACATGAGCAAGCCCCTTTCGGGTCTTGCTCGGCTGCCCAATGCACGAGCGGGTTCGGGCGCCAAGCCCACGGCCAACTATCGGTTGACGCCATGCTACTACGCCCCCGTGCTACCACCAGGGGTGATCTTCATTTTCCTGGGCCAACCGGGCTCGGCCGATAGCGCCAATTGCAATACGGCGGTGGGATCGATGTCGTCGACCGTTCCGTGCACGGGGCACGTTGCGCTCAGAGCCGGCGTCGGCGACTCGGTCAAGATAACCAGGCACTTCTCCTGGAGCATCGGCGGACCCGCCGACTGAGTCCAACCGCGGGAGCGGAACCGGTTCCGTAGCACCGACAGTTGCTGGCCGTGGTGTGCGGGACCATGACCGATGAAAACAACCCCACCCGAGAATTGGCGGGCCTCGGCAATCTGTCTTGCCTTGCGGCCCTTACACTCGGCGCACAGGCCGATCACGAGCAGGTCGCCGCTTCCATGGGCAGCTGCCCGCGCCCGGTCCTGCATCGCTGCCTCGGCGCGGTAGCTGGCGGCCACGGACTCGTCGGTGCCGGCGAGCTGGACGCCCAGCCTCGCCCGGTCCTCGTCGGTCAGCGCCTCGGCCTCCTCGGTGGTCATGGTGATCTCATGGTCGCCGAACTGAGGGTCACGTACCCGGTCACAGTGCTCCCATCGGGTTGACGGTGTCGTAGGCCACGAGGGCGCGGTCGACTGCCCGCGCCTCGCCGTAACGCCGCATGATGTCGGACGACTCCCAGCCGCCGAGGCGCTGAAGGTCGCCTTCGTTACCTCCAGAACGCAACCACCGGTCGGCCCAGGTGTGCCGGAGCTGGTGCGGGTGAACATGACTGATGCCGGCCGCTGCCGCGCGACGGTCCAACATCACGGGGACTCCTTTGCGCGTCACCCGGCCCCGGTGACCGATCCACAACCACGGCAGGGCGGCGCAGCGGTGGCGGGCCCGGACCCGCTTGTACCGATCGAGCGCGGCGGCGGTCGGAGCGTCGAAGCGCACCAGCCGAGCCTTGTCGCCCTTGCCGTGACGGACGGCCACGATGCGGTTAGGCAAGTCGAGGTCGGCGAGCGCGATGTCGCAGCACTCCGACACCCGGAGCCCCGTCGCCAGCATGAGGCGGATCAGGGCCAGGTCTCGCCGGGCGTAGAACGTCGTCCCCTCGCACGACTTCAGGAGCGCCTTCAGCTCGTCGTCGGTGAGGACGTCGGGCGCCGGCGGGTTGCCCTTGGCGACCACCACCCGCTCGAGGGGGCTGCGCTCGATCTCACCCTCGGCCAGGGCCCATCCATACAGGTTGCGCAGGGCGACCCACCGATTCCTCATCGTCGCTTGTGCGCGGCCCTCCGCGCGCTGCGCGGTCAGCCACGCTTCGATGTCCCGGCGCTCCACGGCCAGGAGGTCCCCCGGTGCCGAGGTCGGGCGGTTGTTGTCCACCAGCCACGAAACGAAGCGCCAGGTCTCGTCGAGATAGTGGCGAACGGTCCGCGGAGCCTTGCCGTGGAGAGAGAGCTGCCAGGACTCCACGATGGCGGCGTTGGCGTTGCTGGCGGTGGGCAGGTTGAGAATCGCTGCGTCGGTCATGTCGAGGATTGTACCCCATCGAGCGCCGTGCAAGGGGGGATATGCCCTCTCACCAGCACTTTTGTCCTAATCGTACTTCGACCAGTCCTCGGGGTTGTCCTCGGTGAACTGGGCCAGGACCTCACCGTCGACGCCGTCGACCAGCACGATGCCCCGCCGGGCCGGAGGGTCCTCGCTCGAGTAGAGGAGGATCCGCCACGTGGGTCGACTGCGCAGGCCCCGCCAGCCGAGCTGGGCCGATGCGTGCCCGACCGGGAAGCCCACGGCGCCGGCGGCGGCCACCAGGGCCTCGGTGTCGCGCACGGCCAGGGGCCAGGCCGCGGCCAGGTGGTACCAACCCACGAGGAGAAGGGCCACAGCCACCACCAGGAACCCCTCGTTCACCATGACCCGATCGCCTCCCTGGTGGGTGGCCCACAACGCGAAGCACCCAGTGGCCAGGACCAGATAGAGCGCGCCAGGGCCCCGCCGGCGGCGGATGTCTGGGAAGGTGTACTGGCCGACGTAGGCGGTGACGTCGAGGTCTGCGGGCAGGCTGTCGCCGTCGTCGCGAGCCTCGGGCGCAGTGGTCACCGGCTGCGTGCCCGAACGCAGTGGCGGCTGCGTGCCCGAACGCAGTGGCGGCAAGGGCTGGGGGTCGGGATCGACGGCCATTCTTGCCAGGCTAGGGCTGCGGCCGGGGCCAGGCGGCGCGCAGGCGCCCGAAGGTCGACGACAGGGCCTCGGGCAGCACCCGGGTCTCGGCCAGGCTGGTCATGAAGTTGGTGTCGCCCGCCCACCGGGGGACGCAGTGGACGTGGAGATGTCCGGGCACGCCCGCACCGGCGGCCTTGCCGAGGTTGGCGCCCACATTGAGGCCCTCGGGCGCGTAGGCCGACTTCAACGCCACGACGGCGTCGCCCACGACCTGCCAGAGCCCGGCCGCCTCCTCGGGCGAACAGTCCTCCAGGTCGGCCACGTGGCGCAGCGGCATCACCATGAGGTGGCCGCTCGTGTAGGGGTAGGCGTTGAGCACGACGGCACACGTCTCATCGCGCCAGACGACATAGGTCTGCTCGGGCGCCTCATCCCTCGACAGGATGCGACAAAAGACACACGCCTGCTCGACGCCCTCGCCGTCGGGGCGGGCGGTGCTGGAGGCCTCGAGGTAGGGCAGCCGCCAGCCGGCCCACAACCGGTCCAGACCGGCGGTCACGAGCGGGTGGCCACCTCGGCGGCCAGGCGGGCGATGAAGCCGTCGAGGGCGACGGCTCGCTCGACGTCACCTCCCCGGGGGTTGACGCCGACGGTGCCGGCGCCCACGTCGCTGTCGCCCACCACCAGGATGTACGGCAACTTGTCGAGCTTGGCCCGGCGGATACGCCCGCCCAGGGGCTCGTCGGCTTCCATCGAGTCGACTCGGAAGCCCTCGGCCCGCAGCTTGGCGGCCACCTCGGCGACGTACGGGTCGTGGTCGGCCTTCACCCCGAGAACCCGCACCTGCACCGGCGCCAGCCACGCCGGGAAGGCGCCGGCGTAGTGCTCGACGAGGATGCCGAAGAACCGCTCGACCGAGCCGAACAGGGCCCGGTGGATCATGATCGGCTGGTGCCGGGTGTTGTCGGCACCCACGTAGTCGAGCTCGAAGAGCCGGCCCATCTGGAAATCGACCTGGAGGGTCGACAGCTGCCAGGGCCGACCGATGGCGTCGGTCACGTGGATGTCGATCTTGGGCCCGTAGAAGGCACCTTCGCCTTCGGCCACCCGGTAGTCGAGGCCCGAGGCCCGGATGGCTTCGAAGAGAGCGTCGGTGGCCTGAGCCCAGTCGTCGTCGGATCCCACCGACTTCTCCACCGGCCGGGTCGAGATCTCGGCCGTGAACTTTTCGAACCCGAACGTCCGCAGCATGCGCACCACGAACTCGAGCAGCGAGGTGAGCTCAGGCACGATCTGCTCGGGCGTGCAGAAGATGTGGCTGTCGTCCTGGGTGAAGCCCCGGGTGCGCAGCAGGCCGTGGAGAACCCCCGAGCGCTCGAAGCGGTACACCGTGCCGAGCTCGAAGAGTCGCAACGGCAGCTCGCGGTAGGACCGCAGCGAGCTGCGGTAGACGAGCAGATGGAAGGGGCAGTTCATGGGTTTGGGGTAGTACCGGGCCCCTTCCAGCTCCATGGGCGGGTACATGGCCTCGGCGTAGAAGCCGAGGTGGCCGCTCGTCTCCCACAGGGTGGAGCGGGCCAGGTGGGGGCTGTAGACGAGCTGGTACCCGCCGGTCTCGTGCTCGACCCGGGAGAACTCCTCCATGATGCGCCGAACCATGGCCCCGTGGGGGTGCCACACGGCCAGGCCCGCCCCCAGCTCCTCGGGGAACGAGAACAGGTCGAGCTCGGGACCGAGGCGCCGGTGGTCGCGACGCTCGGCCTCCTCCAGGCGGTGGAGATGCTCGGCCAGCATCTTCGGCGATTCCCACGCCGTGCCATAGATGCGTTGCAACATGGGACGGGTCTCGTCGCCCCGCCAGTAGGCCCCGGCCACCCTCATCAGCTTGAAGGCGCCGAGCCGGGAGGTGGACGCCACGTGGGGGCCACGGCACAGGTCGACCCAGCCGTCGTTGCTGTACGTGCTGACGACGGCACCCTCGGCCCCCTCGCCGGCGTCGACTCCCTCGATGATCTCCACCTTGAAGGGCTGGTCGCGGAACCGGGCCAGGCCCTCGTCGACCGACAGCTCCTCGCGGACGAAAGCCTGGTCCGCGGCCACGATCTCGCGCATCCGGGCTTCGATGCGCCCCAGGTCGTCGTCGGTGAAACGGGCGTCACCGGGGAGCTCGAAGTCGTAGTAGAAGCCGTCGGCGACGGGAGGACCGATGGCGTAGCGGGCGCCCGGGAACAGGTCGCACACGGCCTGGGCCAGCACGTGGGCGGTCGAGTGGCGGAGGACGGCGCGCCCCTCGTCGGTGTCGACGGTGACGATGCCCACCTGGGCGCCATCGGGCAGGGCGACGTCGAGATCGACCTCGGCCCCGTCGACGCACGCCACCACTGCGGCAGCGGCCAGACGGCGACCGATCGACGCGGCGAGGTCGGCCGCTGTCGCCCCCCGAGGGAGGCGGCGGGACGACCCGTCGGGAAGGGTGACCTCGATCTCGGGTGCCGGTGTGTTGGTGCTCATGACCTGAGTGACACTACTGGCGGCCGGGCCGAGGTCCGGTGGGCCCGAGCGGCCCTCTGAGCGGGGCCGGTGGGAGTATTGGACGGTGGGTGATCGCTTCGAGCTGCGCGACATCCGGGTCGACGGCGACGACGGGCCCATCATCGACGGGTTCTCGGCCCGCATCCCGGTCGACGGCCTGACCGCGGTGGTGGGGCCGTCGGGTTCGGGCAAGACCACCCTGCTGCGCCTTCTCAACCGCCTCGACGACCCCGACGCCGGCGAGATCCTGTTCGACGGGCGCGACGTGCGCAGCTACGACGTGCTCGAGCTGCGGCGGCGGGTGCAACACGTCGGCCAGGTGCCGGTGACCTTCCCCGGGACCGTGGCCGACAACGTGGGCGACGGCTGGCACGACCTGCTGCCCCGAGTCCATCTCGACGCTTCGGTGGGCACTCGCCTGGCGGACGTGTTGTCGGTGGGAGAGGCCCAGCGCATGTGCCTGGCCCGGGCCCTGGCCCGCAACCCCGACTGCCTGTTGCTCGACGAGCCCACCTCCGCCCTCGATACCGCCTCCAAGGGCGAGGTCGAACGCCTGGTGCGCTCCCTCGCCGACGACGGCCTCACCGTCGTCATGGTGACCCACGAGCCCCGGCAGGCCACCGAGATCGCCGACCGCATCATCGAGGTCGGCCTGGCCGGGGGTGCCCGGTGAACGATCTGGCCGGGCAGATCTCGTTCGCCGATGTGGCCCTGTCGCTGTGCCTGGTGGCCGTGGCCGTGGTTGTCTCCCGGGTGCGCCACGCCGACCTGGAAACCGACATCGTGGTGGCCACGGCCCGGTCGTTCACCCAGCTCCTGGCCGTGGGCCTGGTGCTCGACTACGTCTTCGCCAGCCACGGCGGGCTCACCCCCGTGGTCATCGCCGTGATGATCGTCACGGCCACCCTCACCTCGGGCTCACGGGCCCGGCGGGTGCCGGGGGCACGATGGATCGCGGCCGCCGCCCTCACCGTGGCCTCGGCGGGCACCATCGGGCTGCTCCTGGTCCTGCGCATCATCCCGTCACTGCCCCGGGCCGTCATCCCCCTCGGGTCGATGATCATCTCCAACGCCATGAACACCACGTCGCTGGTGATGACCCGCCTGCGCGACGACCTGGCCGCCCACCGCCGGGAGGTGGAGGCCCGCCTCAGCCTGGGACAGACCTCGACCGTCGCCTCCGGACCGTGGCACCGCTCGGCCTTGCGCACCGGCATGCTGCCGGTCATCGACAACACCAAGGTGGTGGGCCTGGTGGCCCTACCCGGCGCCATGACCGGCATGCTCCTCGCCGGCGCCTCTCCCAGCGCGGCCATCCGACTGCAGCTGGTGGTCATGTACATGCTGCTGGCCGGGAACGCCTTCGCCGCCCTGGTGGCGGGCCGGCTCACGGTGGGGCGGCTCTTCACCGCCGATCACCAGCTCATCCGCGCCCTGCGCCGAACGCCGAGCTGACCCGGTGCAGCCCCCACTGCCGTTCTGGGCAGGTTCGAGGTCCCCCCTGGCGGCCCTGAACCTGACCAGTTCGCCCGGGGGTGGTGGGGTAGGTGTTCAGGTCACCCATTGCGGGCCGGCGGCGGTCGTGGCACGGTGAGTCGCGGAAGAGGCGGACGCCGGCCCGAGCGGCCCGCCCGAGCGGAGAAGAATGCCAGAAACCCCCGACATCTGGCCCAACAGATGGCCCGAGGCACCGGTGAGCAACACGTCATCGGCACTGACCCCGGTACGCCCGATCGGCAATCGGGCCCATCGCTTCGGCGTGGCCGGCGAGCTCGACCTGGCCAGGGACGGCGGGCGACAGGGCGGCGGGCGACAGGGCGGCGGGCCGATAGCGAGGCCGCCGGTGGCGAGGCCGCCGGTGGCGAAGCGCCGGTCGGCCCCGCGGGTGGCTCCTGAGTCCACCGCCGACGGCGTCTGGGCCCGCCTGTGCACCTGGTGGGCGGGCCAAGAGGTGCATCCCGGCGAGCTCTGGCATCGGCTGCAGTGCCATTTCGGCCGTCACCAGATCGAGGGGGGCCGTCAGATCCAGCTCGGAGGGCGCTTCGTCAACACCGAGCGATGCTGCGTCTGGTGCCGGCACAAGCCTGGCTAGCGCTAGCCCGTGCCCTTCACACCTCGCCTGCGTCGGCGACGGCGATGAGCGGTCCCCCGCCCGAGGCGTGATCGTCGAGGCCGGCCACCCGCCGCAGCCCCCGGCGTCCGGTGACGGCGAAGACGACGGCGAAGGCCACGAACCCGACGAGCACGATCGTGGCCCCGGAGGACACGTCGAGGTGGTAGCTGAGGTACATCCCGACGAGGCCGGACAGGCCTCCGATGAGGCTCGACAGCCACAGCATCCGGGCGAAGCTGTTGGTGAGCATGCGGGCGATGACGGCGGGGACCACGATGGCGGCGGCGATGAGGGTGACGCCGAGCACCTTCATGGACGCCAGGATGGCGACACTGAGGAGGAGCATGAGCAGGGCGTCGACCCGTGCCGTGTTGACACCCGACACGTCGGCCACCTCGGGGTCGAACGTGGTGAACAGCAGCTTCCGGTAGGTGGCCACGACCACCACGGCGGTGAACACGGCCACGCCGATCACCAGCCACACGTCGGCGACGGAGACGCCGAGGACGCTGCCGAACACGGTCGCCTCGATGCTCTGCCTGACCCGGCTGTACATACCGAGCAGGGCGATCCCGAAGGCGAAGCTGGCCGTGGTGATGACGCCGATGGCGGCGTCGGAGCCGATGATGCGACGTTGGGTCACCCGGCCGATGGCCAGGGCCGAGGCCAGGCCCCACAGCCCGGCGCCGACGAAGTAGTTCACCGAGACCGCCGCACAGATGGCCGCGCCGCCGAAGATGGCGTGGCTGAGACCGTGGCCGATGTAGCTCATGCCCCGCAGGGTCACGAACACCCCGAGCAGGCCGCACAGGGCGCCGGCCACGGTGCACACGACCATGGCGTGGCGGAGGAAGCCGAGCTGGAAGGGCTCCAGGAGCAGCTGCATCAGGCTCGGCGGCGCATGTCGATGACCGCACCGTCGGTGCGGTCGACCACCAACGGCATGCCGGCATGCTCGAGCACGTCCATCGGCGCGCCGTAGACCCGTTCGAGGACGTCGGGCGTGAGCACGTCGCGCGGCGCTCCGATGCCTGCGACGCGCACGTTGAGGCACAGGAGCTTGGGCAGGTGGGCGGCGATGCCGTTGAGGTCGTGGGTGCTGAGGACGATGGCCAGGCCGTCGGTGTGCAGCTCGGCCAGCAGGTGGAGAACCTCGTGGCGGGTGCGCACGTCGACTCCCGACGTGGGCTCGTCGAGAAACAGGACGTCGGGTCGGCCGAGCAGGGCCCGGGCGATGAACACCCGCTGCTGCTGGCCGCCCGACAGCTCGCGGATGTGGCGGTGGCCCAGGGCCCCGATGCCGAGGCGCTCGAGCACCTCGGCCACCTCCGCCCGCTCCTCTCGGCTGGGCCAGGGCCATCGCCGACCCTCGGTGCGGGCCATCAGCACGACCTCGGCCACCGTCACCGGGAACTGCCAGTTGACGGTCTCGACCTGGGGGACGTAGCCGGCGCGCAGGGACGGTCGCCGCTGGACCCGGCCTCGTGTCGGCTCGACGGCTCCCAGCAGGATCCGCAGCAGGGTGGTCTTGCCCGAGCCCGACGGGCCGACGATGCCCAAGACATCACCGGCGGCCACGTCCAGGTCGACATCGGCCAGCACCGCCTGCTCGCCGTAGGTGTGGGTGACACCCTCGAGACGCAGGAACGGAGCGTCGCTCATTGCGGGTAGCCGGCGGTGTCGGCGACGGCGGCCGAGGGGTTGAAGGCCACCAGACCCGAGGCGTCGCCCCCCAGGTTGGACACCATGGTCACGAAGTCGGCCTTCATGAGCCCGAGGTAGGAGTGGTCGGGATCGCCGGGACCGCCCGGCAGGTCGTCGTCGCGGAGCTTGTCGACGTATTTCACGCCGGCCTCCTTGCCGATCTGGGCCAGGACGGGGCTGGGGAACACCTCGGAGCCGAAGATGGCGGGCACCTTCTCGGCCTTGATCTGGGCGATGAGATCGGCGACGTCACGCGGGGTGGGGTCCTCGAAGCTCGAGACCTGGATGGCCCCGATGATCTTCCAGCCGTACCAGGCGGCGAAGTAGGCGTAGGCGTCGTGGTAGGTGAGCAGCTCCCGGTTGTGGGGAGCAACCGTGTTCGACGCCGCTCGGAACCGGGTGTCGAGGTCGTCGACCTTGGCCTCGAACGCCGCCGCGTTGGCCCCGTACACGTCGGTATTGGCAGGATCGGCCGTGGCCAGCACGCTGGCGGCGACGACGGCGTAACACCGGGCCATTGGGGGGTTGGTCCACAGGTGGGGGTTGGGCTTCTTCCCGTCGCGGGGGAACGAGAAGTCGTAGATGTACTGGTCGGGGGCCAAAACGGTGGGCCCGAGCTCGACGATCTGGGCGCCCGAGCCGATGTTCTTGCGGGCCAGGTCCCTGGTGGGGTCCTCCAGTGACAAGCCGTTGACGAACACCACGTCGGCGGTGGTGAACAGCTCGGCCACGCTGGGCTTGGGCTCGTAGGTGTGACTGTCGGAGCCCTCGGGAATGACGCCGTCGACCTCGGCCCGGTCGCCCGCCACCGCGGCCACGATCGAGGTGATGGGAGCCACGGTTGTGGCCACCTTCAGCTTGCGGCCGGCCGGGAGCGGAGCCGAGCTCCTGCCCGCCCTGGCGGCCGCATCGGGGCACCGGAACGAGGCATCCCTGCGGATGGCAGCGGCCGTGGCCTTGTCGCCGTTGGCGCTGGCGTCGGCCACATCGCCACGTGTGGCCCGGGGCGCCGAGGCGGCACTCCCACATCCAGCCAACACCGCAACCGCCACGGCCAGCACCCAGACCGGTCGCAGTCTCACGTCCGCCGCGGTAGGTGCGATCTGATCGCATTCACGCCCGAACGTTACCGCGCCCCGATGGCGTTTCCCGGGCGGCAACGGGTCAGGTCGGGGCCGGTCAGCTCGGGGCCGCTCCGGGCAACGCGAAGCCGGCCGCAACCTCCAGGACCGTTGCCACCGGTGGCCGGTCGTCGGAGCTCACCTGCCGGCGGAGCCAGACGACTCGGCCGTCGACGGCGATGACGTCGGCGCCCAATTGGCGCGGGTCCTCCACCGGGCGGCTCACTTCGTAGCCCTGGGCGGCGGCCTCCCGGTAGCGGCGCACGGCCGCCGGGGCGAAGACCTGGCGAAGTGAGGCCCGCTCCAGGCCCAGGCGCCCGTAGAGCACCCGCTCGGGGTCGGCCAGGAACGCCCACGGCCACCCCAACTGGTCAGCCAGGGCGGCCAGTGCAGGACCGGGGCTGAACCCCACGGCCACCACCGTGGCGCCCAGGGCCTCGAAGGCGGGTCGGTGTTCCTGCATCTCCACGAGATGCTTCTGGCACGAAAGTCAGTGGCGGTGGCGAATGACGGCGAGCACGACGAGGGGGATCGCCGCCCCCAGGTCGAAGGTCTCGCCGGTTCGGGCATCGCCGAGCACCAGCCCGCCCAGGTCGATGTCGGCGGCCGTCCGGGCGTCGGAGGGCCCCCTCGGGCTGTCGGGTGGGGACATCGAGCGCACGTTAGGCCCCGACGGCCGGGCGCCGCCGTCGCCTCAGCGCGTCGTCTTCGGCCTGGCCGCGGTGGTGGGAACGACGGTGGTGCGAGCCACGGTTGTGGGCGCCACGGTCGTCGGTGGGGCCACGCTGGTCGTCGGTGCGGCTGTGGTGGCAGTGGTGGCCGGCGTCGTGACCGTTCGAGTCGTGGTGGGCACCGTGGTCGTGGTGGTGCCGGGCACCACGAGAGTCACGACCGTCGTCGACTTCACCTCGGATCCGGGAGCGGGGTTCTGGTCGACCACCCTGGTGGGATCGCCGCTGCGCCCCGGCTGCTGGTCGACCGTCGACGTGAGGCCGGCCTTGGTCACGGCTGCGGTGGCGTCGGGGACGCTGAGGTCGATGACGCGCGGAACCGTGGCCGTGCCCCCGCTCCCGCCCCCAGAGGTCATGGCCACGACGATGGCCACCAGGCCCACGGCCAGGAGCCCCAGGAGCCCGAGGAGCACGAGCCGTCGACGGCGGTAGACGGCCGCGGGTGTGGAGGCCGGTGGCCCCACAGGGGGCGGCCCGTACCCCGCTGGTGGGACGGGTGCGGCGACGGGCGCCAGCACTTCGGTCGAGGTCCCCGCCACCGCTGCCGGGGCCTCGATCATCGTGGACTCGAGTTCGGGCGGGCCCATCGTCATGGCCAGCAGCTCGGCCCGCAACTCACCCGCCGAGGCCTGACGGTCGGCAGGGTCCTTGGCCAGGGCCTCGAGCACGATGGCGTCGAAGGCGGGGGGAAGGGCGGGGTTCTGGGTCGACGGTGGCACCGGTGGCTCGTTCAGGTGCTGGTAGGCGATGGCCACCGGGCTCGACCCGGCGAAAGGCGGGCGACCCGTGGCCATCTCGTAGAGCACGACGCCGAGCGAGTACACGTCGCTGCGCAGGTCGATGTCGGCCCCCTTGGCCTGCTCCGGCGACAGGTAGGTGGCCGTCCCCATCACCGCACCGGTCTGGGTGAGGCTCTCGAGGGCGTCGCCGGCCCGGGCGATGCCGAAGTCGGCCACCTTCACCTCGCTCAGGCGCGCCTCGGGCACGTCGCTGAGGCGCGCCGCGGGCACCGTGGACGAGATCAAAACGTTGCCCGGCTTGACGTCGCGATGGACGATGCCGCTGGCGTGGGCGATGGCCAAAGCGGCCGCCACCTCGGAGCCGATCTCCACGATCCGGGGCAGCTCCAGCGGCCCCTCCGTGCGGATGACCTCGCGCAGGGTCGTGCCGTCCACATACTCCATGACGATGAAGTACGACCCCTCGTCCTCGCCGAAGTCATAGACGGAGACGATGTTGTGATGGTTGAGGCCGGCCGCAGCCCGGGCCTCACGACGGAAGCGCTCCACGAAGTTGACGTCATGTGCCAGCTCGGGGAACAAGACCTTGACGGCCACGGGACGGTCGAGGAGTTGGTCGTGGGCGAGGTACACCTCGGCCATGCCCCCCCGGGCCAGATGGCGGACGATGCGGTAGCGCTCGCTGAGAACCCGGTCGTCCACGAGAGGCAAGCCTACGAGACGATCCCGTCCGGGGCCGACGGTGATCCGCGGCCTCGTTTCCACCCGTCCCGGTGGGGTAGGTCCACCACCGTGCCCGCCCGCCGCAGCCCCTCGCCGCGCCTTCCGTCGTGAGCGACCAGGCCGACACGAAACCGGTGCCGTCCCAGACCGACGACAGCGGCCCACCGACCTCGCCCACCGAGCTCGGCCCTCCCGGGCTCAAGGTGAGCCTCCAGCGGGCAGTGAAGGAGTTCAAAGTCGACCGCGGCTCGCTGATCTCGGCGGGCATGGCCTTCTACTGGTTCCTCGCCGTGTTCCCGGCCATCATCGCCGCCGTCGGTGTCCTGGGCCTGACCAACGTCGGCCCCGAGACCATCGACAGCATCAACAAGGCCATCGGGACGACCGTGCACGGCCAGGCGGCCAAGACCCTGCAGGACATCGTCAACAACACCAAGGGCGGCGACGGGTCGCTGCTGGCCACCATCTTCGGGCTGGTTTTGGCCATCTGGGGTGCCTCGGCCGGCATGGTGGCCCTGCAACGGGGCCTCGACGTGGCCTACGACGTGGAGGAGGAGCGGAAGCTGGTGTCGGCCCGGGTCCGGGCCCTGCTCCTCATTCTGCTCACCATCGCCCTCGGCGGCGTGGCCACCGGGCTCATCATCTTCGGTGCGCCGATCGGCTACGGCATCGAGGGCCACCTGCCCTTCGGCAGCGGTGCCTTCAACATCTTGTGGACCGTCGCCCGCTGGGTGCTCGGCCTGGCTGCCCTGTCCGCCTTGTTCGCCGGCTACTATTCGCTGGGGCCCAACCGGGAGACACCGCGCTGGACCTGGGTCAGCCCCGGCGGCATCGTGGCCACCGTCGTCTGGCTCGTCGCTTCTCTCGTGTTCTCCATCTACGTAGGAAGCGTCGGCGATCTGGCCACCAAGTACGGGCCGCTCAGCGGCGTGGTCGCCCTGCTGCTGTGGCTCTACCTGTCCGCCCTGGCCGTCATCCTCGGCGCCGAGCTCAACGCCGAGCTCGAGCGCCAAGGCGACATCGAACGGCGGGAGCGCACGGGCGGCCGGCGCCGCCGGACGGCCCGCACCGCCGACGCCACCGCGGCCGGGCCCCATCTCCTGCCGGAGGACGGGAGCCCTCGACCGGGGGCCGCCCGCAACGAGGCGGTCGCCCCGCCCCCCGCTCCGCCACCGCCACCCCCCCAGGCACCGCCACCCCCTCATGCCCCGCCATCCCCCCAGGCACCGCCACCCCCTCAAGCCCCGGCCCCACCACCACCGCCGCCACCGCCCCGGGCCAAGGCGGCTCCCCCGCCCCGGCCCCCCAAGACCCAGGCGGCCCCCCCGCCCCCGGCTCCCCCGCCCCCGCCGGCCTCGGCTCCGGCCGCTTCGACGGAGGGGCCGTCAGGCCGGTCGATCCAGGCCGAGTGGCTCTCCTACGGACGGTCGACGGCCGACGACGACACGGCCTCGTAGAACCCCGCGACCGGGCCCGAGCGGCCCTCCGAGCGGGGAGTAGCAATCAGAGCTGGGCCACGATGGCGTCGGTGAGGAGCTGGATCCCCGAGGTCGTCAGGTGCACGCTGTCGGAGGTGAAGACGTCCGGGTGGGTGATGCCCAGCTTGTGCCAATCGACGAGCACGGCGTTGGGGTGGCTCTGCACGCCATCGGTCAGGACTTCGTTGTTCGGTCCCTCCCAGGGACGGGGCACTCTGATGTTGACGACCACCACCCGGCGCACCCCGGCGAACGCCTCCATGAACTGGTCGAACTGGCCCTTGGTGACCGGGCCGTTGTTGCCGACCTGGAGGATCACCTCGTCGCCCAACCGGCCTGACGCCCGCAGGGCCCGAGCCGCAGCCAGGGTGCTCGCCGTCTGACGGGCCACGTCGGCGTCGAAGACCAGATGGGCAATCCTGGAGGCGAGCCGATCCCGAGTTTCGAGCAGCACCGAGTCACCGATGGCCGCCACCTTGCCCTGGACCACCGGAGGTGCCGCCACCGTCGGCACCAGCGTGGTGGTCACGCCGGCGGCCAGCGGGGAGGGACCGAAGGTGGTCACCATCGCCGCCGGGGGCGCCGTGGTGGTCGGCTGGATGAACTCCTGGACGCCTGCGGCCGCCTGGATGTGAACGGGCTTGGGTGGGTCGTACACGACGGCGCCGACCACGGCGACGGCCGCCAGGGCGCCGGCCACCCGCGCCGTGGTCCGCCGCGTCTGTGGCGGAAGGGTGCCCGCCCGCCACCGCTCCCATGCCCGGCCCAGGGCTCCGGAGCGACAGGGGACCTCGACGAAGTGGTACGAGAGCGAAGCCAGGGTCACGATGATGGCCAGCTGGAAGGCGAGCAGGGTGTTGCCGCTCAGGTCGATGTCGGCATGGGACCGGGTGAGCATGAGCACCGGCCAGAACCACAGATAGATGGCGTAGGACCTCTTGCCGACCCACACCAACGGGCGCATGCCGAGCGCGCGCGTCACCGCGGTCCGTTGGCGGTCGGAGGCCACGCCGACGATGACGGCTGCGGCCACGGCCACGGCCAGGAAGCCCCCGCGGTAGAGGCGCGGGTCGAACTGGCTCACGCTGACCACACACCAGGCGAGGAAGCCGATGCTGAGCGCCCCGGCGATCTCCAGGCGCATCCGGGCCTTGGGGCCGACGATCCAGTGTCGCCTGGCCCACACCTGACCGCAGGCCAGGGCCGCACCCACGAACAGGGCGGCGGCCCTGGTGTCGGTGCCGTAATAGACCCTCGACGGGTCAACTCCGGGGTCGAAGAGCACGATCATCAGCACCGTCGACAGGGCGGCCAGGCCGACGACCCAGACCCCGAGCAGCTCGCGCCGGCGGTTCCAGCGCAACGCCACGGCCAGCATCAGGGGCCACAGCAGGTAGAACTGCTCCTCGACGGCCAGGCTCCACAGGTGCTGGAGCAGTGGCGGGCGCCCGATGGCCTCGAAGTACGACTGGTGCTGGAAGATCAATCGCCAGTTGGTGACGTAAGCGGCGGAGGCGAGGAGGTCCCCGCCCAGGCGGTACCCCTGGTCGGGAGCCAGCAGGGGCACGAGCAGGGCCACGGCCACCAGTAGGACACCCACCGCGGGCAGCAGGCGTCGTGCCCGCCGCTTCCAGAAGCGGCGCAGTCGGAGGTGGCCGGTGCGTTCGACGTCGGCGAGCAGGAGCCCGGTGATGAGGAACCCGCTCAGCACGAAGAAGATGTCGACACCGAGAAAGCCACCCTTGGCCCAGGTCAGGTTGGCGTGGTAGGCGACCACCGCTCCCACGGCGAGGGCCCGCAGGCCGTCCAGGGCCGGGAAATAGGCCGACCCCTTGCCGGCCGGCCCCCGTGGCCAGCGGGAGGGCCGGGCCTTGGTGGCCGAGGGTCGCGCGACCGGGGCCGGCGGGGGCGCAGCGGTTCTGTCGCGCGCCGAGGCCGGAGGAGCGCCCCTTCCGAGGACGCGAACAGTGGACGCCCGACCCCGACCCTCGTCACCGGGCCGCCGGGACAGCGGTGGAACAGACGGTGAAAAGGGCGCCATCGCCGATCAGTATGCCCCGGCCCGACCGGGAACCCGGCCATCCCCGATTGAAACGACGGGCATCAGCCCATAGAGCCGAGATGACCGGCCGACCATCGGCCTCGGCGGGACACGGACTGATGCGACATCTCAAGGGTCCAGGACGGACCTGATGGCTGCGATCATCACCGGCGTGCCGGCCGAATTCACGTGGATGGCGTCGTAGGTGAGCCCCTGATTGTTCGACACCGCCGCCCAATCGGCGAGCCCGACGTTCGGGTGGCGGTCCCGGAGGGCGTGCAGGCGCTCGTTCACGTAGGGGAAGTACCAGACGTACCTCTTGTACTGGTCCATGCCCTCGGGCGGGATCACCTCTTTGGAGGGCTCCCGGAGCGTGACCCAGATGACCCGTTCGGCACCCAGCCGGGTGAGGGTGTCGAGCAGCTTCTCGGCCCCGCTGTCAAAGAGATTGCTCCAGCGGGTGAAATTGGCCCGGTCGTGCTCCCACAGCGAGTTGTAGCCGAGACCGACGATGACGGTGGACCCGACCGGCACCGACTTGGCTACCAACTCGGCATCCATCTGCTTCACCATGAGCGCCGGCCGACCGCGGTATTCGACGTCCCAACCGGCAGCGTCCAGGTTGGAGATGATCGCCTGCTTGGCGCTGAGGAGCACCGAATCGGCCAAAACGGTCACCTTGCGGTTCTCGAGTGCCGCCGACGGCACACTCGGCGCCAGTGGGCTCACCGTCGTCGTCGGCGGCGAGACGAGCGTGGTGGGAGCGACCACCGGGCGACCCGGGTCGGCCTTGCCACCGAGAAGCACGGCTCGCTCCGTCGTGCCCATGGGCCGGGAGGCGATGGCCAGGCTCAGCCCGACGGGGACGACGAACAACGCCGCCCCCACGAGGACCGTCCTGACACCTCGCCGGCGATGGGCCCGGCGGGCCGGATCGGGGCTGCGCAGCGCACCCAGCCACCGCCCGATGGCCCCGTTGCGGATCGGGGTCTCGACGTAGCGGTACGAGACCTCAGTGGTCACTGCGGTGAGCGCCAGGCGAAGCGCGAGTGTCTGGTAGGTGCCCAGGGGCAGGTCGATGCCGGGCCGGGTGAACACGTAGATCGGCCAGCTCCAGAGGTAGAGCCCGTAGGCCCGTTTGCCGATGGCAGCGAGCGTCGTGTTGCCCAGCCCACGGCGTGCGAGCCAGGTGGAGGGGTCCACCGCGGCAACGATCACCATCACCGACAGGAGCGACACCAGGGTGAGACCGCCGCGGAACACGAACCGGTCGGAGTCCCTCAGGCGGACGAAGACCAGGAACAGCCCGGCCAGGCCGATGAGGCCGATGCGGTTCTCGATCGACGACCACCTGTCGCCGGCCCCCCCGCGACGGGAGGCCGGCTGCCACAGCAGGGCCAGCACGGCACCGAACAACAGGCCCTGGGCGCGGGTGTCGGTGCCGTAGTAGACGCGGCTTGGGTCCATCGCCGGGCGGAACAGCGAGGCCATGAGCACCGCCGAGGCGACGGCGCCGCACCCGACCACGACGGCGATCCATGCCCGCCTGTTCCGATCGGGGCCAGGTCGGTCGGACCGGCTGGGGGCGAAGACCTGGAGCAGGCCGAGCAGCACGAGGGGCCACACCAGGTAGAACTGCTCCTCGATGGCCAGCGACCAGAGGTGGAGGAGAGGCGACGGCCGCCCGACCGTCGAGAAGTAGGACTTGCGCACCACGATCTGGAACCAGTTCGTCGAGTAGGTCAGCGCGGCCAGGAGCTGAGCCCGCAGGCCCGCGGCATCTCCCCGGTAGAACACCGCGGCGGCGAAAGCGACCACGGCCAGCACGAGGTAGAGCGCCGGGAGGAGTCGACGGGCCCGGCGGGTCCAGAACCGACGCAGCCCGATCGAACCCGTCCGGGCGTGCTCGGCGACGAGCAGGTGGGGTGATCAGATAGCCGCTGATCACGAAGAAGACCTCGACGCCGACGAAGCCGCCCGGGATCCAAGGAAGGTCGGCGTGATAGAGCAGCACGGCGATCACCGAGACCGCCCGCAGGCCGTCCAGGCCCGGGAGATAGCGACGCGACCGCCCCGGGCTGGTGGTGCCCAGTTCGTCCCCGGTCGGCACACTCGGCCCCCGCGCCGAGGCGCGAGAGTCACCGGAATCGATACCGGGAGCGCCACCCAGGCTCTCCCTCACACCATCCACCATGCCCCTCAGTGAACCATAGTCACGCTGCTGGCCCGGAGCCCGCTCGGCAGCTGGTCGGTGAGACCGATGGCCATGACGACCAGGTCGTCGTCGCGAATGTCGCCGGTGGCCGATCGGTCGATCGTGGTCACTGCTGCCCCCCGATCGTTGAGGCGCCCGGCGACCATTCGCACCGACTCGTCGTGCGAGTT
>JBPCNP010000169.1:0-16914 GCA_051001215.1 Acidimicrobiales bacterium | reverse complement strand
CGTGGTCTCCTCAGCCTCGCTGGGGCGGACGACGATGCGGTCTTCGAGGGGCCTGAGGTTCATTGCGGTGTAGACCTCCGTTAGCACTCTCCGTGTAAGAGTGCTAACGATAGCAGCCTCCCGGCCCTGTACCAAAAGAGGGGCCTGCCGCTAGCTGATCGCCAGCGATGGGGACACTCCGATCTCCAGCGACGTGGGGCCGTCGGCCCGCAGGCGGCGCCAGCCGGCGGCGCCGATCATGGCTGCGTTGTCGGTGCACAGCTCCGGGGTGGGGATCACCGCAGCCACACCGTCTTCGGCGCAGGCCTCGGCGATCCGGCGGCGCAGCAGGGAGTTCGACGCCACCCCACCCCCGATGCACAGCGTGCGGGCCCCGGTGTCGGCGACGGCCCGGCGGGCCTTGGTGACCAGCACCTCGATGGCCGCGTGCTGGAACGACGCGGCCAGGTCGGCCACCTCGGCGTCGGGGTGGGCCTTGGCATAGCGGGTCACCGATGTCTTGAGCCCGCTGAACGAGAAGTCGTAGCCCTCCCGCTCCATGGCCCTCGGGAAGGCGACGGCACCGGGGTCGCCCACGGTGGCGATGCGGTCGATGGCCGGGCCGCCGGGGTAACCAAGGCCCAGGAAGCGGGCGACCTTGTCGAAGGCCTCGCCCACGGCGTCGTCGACGGTGGAGCCGAGGATGCGGTAATCGCCGTGACCTTTCATGAGCACGAGCAGGGTGTGGCCACCCGACACCAGCAGGGCGACCGCGGGCAGTTCGAGGTCGGGTTCGTGGAGGAAACAGGCGTAGAGGTGGCCCTCCATGTGGTTGACCCCGATGAAGGGGACGCCCCATACCAGGGCCAGGCTCTTGGCCACGCTGACGCCCACGAGCAGGGCACTGGCCAGTCCCGGCCCCACGGTGGCGGCGACCGCGTCGATCCGGTCGTCCTCGATCCCGGCCTCGACGAGGGCCTCGGCGATCGCCGGCGTGAGGAGCCGCACATGGGCTCGGCTGGCGATCTCGGGGACCACACCGCCGTAGCGTGCGTGCAGGTCGACCTGGGTGGCGACCACCGACGAGAGGACCGTGGAACCGTCGGCCACGACCGCCGCCGCCGTCTCGTCGCACGACGTCTCGATACCGAGCACGTAGAAGGGTCGGGTACCCCGCTCGGGCCCAGTACCCCGCTCAGGGGGCCGCTCGGGCCCAGTCACCGGGGTGACTCCTCGACGAGGGTGGTGCCCGGGAGGAAGCGTTCGATGGCGGCCAGGCGTTCGGCGTAGTCCGGGGCGGTGACGTCGTCGGCCCACATCACCAGGGCGTCCTCGTTGGTCTCGACATAGTAGTTCTTCCGTACGCCCGCAGGCCGGAACCCGAACCGCCGGTAGAGCTCCTGAGCGCCCCGGTTGCCCATGCGCACTTCCAGGGTGAGACCGGTGGCCCCTCGATCGATAGCCTCCCGGGCCAGCGTGAGCAGGAGGCGGGAGCCGATGCTGCGCCGGTGCCAGGCCGGGTCGACGGCCAGGGTGGTCACGTGCCCGTCGTCGACGCTCACCATCAGCCCGCAGTAGCCCACGACGATGCCGTCGACCCTGGCCACCCAGTAGGCCCGGCTGTTGCGCAGGGCCAGTTCGCTGATGAACAGGCTCAACGACCAGGGCCGCGGGTAGACCTGGGCTTCGATCCGCAGCACCGACCTCAGGTGGCGCCGCCGCATCGCCACCATGTGCACGACCAGATCCTGCTCGTGGAGGCGCTCGTCCTCGACCTTGGCCACTATGCCGTCACCGCCCAGCCAGGAGGCGTCCGTCGCTCCCAGTTGATCTCGGCGTCGGACCGGCGCAGGTACATTGGTTCGAGTTCCCAGGGTTGGACGAACTCCTCACGGATGGCGGCCGGGTGCGCCAGCTCGACCAGGGCGGCGGCCGAAGGGTAGGCCGAGGCTGGGCCACCGCACTCGCTGCGTCCTCCCTCGGTGACCAGATCGGGATAGCGCAGGGCGCCGTCGCCGACGAAGAGACACTCCTCAGCCGTCGCTTCCAGCTCCGAGGCCAGTACCTGCGGGGAGCCGACGTTGTAGCCGGACAGGCGCTGGACGCCACCGGGCACCTGGCGGTAGAAGGCGTAGAAGAGCTCGCCTCGCCGAGCGTCGACCGCCGCCACGATGAGGCGACCACTGTGGCGAACCGGGAACGCCAGCAGGTCGAGGCTCGTCACGCCGATCACCGGCACCCGCAGGGCCTGGGCCACGGCCTTGGCGGCGGCCACGCCCACCCGGAGACCGCTGAACAGGCCCGGTCCCACGTCGACGGCCACGACGGCGATGTCGCCGAGCTCGACGCCGGCGTGGCGGCACGCGAAGCCGATGGCAGGGACGAGGGTCTCGAGGTGGCGGCGGCCATGGGCGGCGTGGAAGCTGGCCCGGACCCCGTCGTGGTCCCCGATGGCACAGCCCACCTGCGCGGTGGCCGTCTCGATGCCCAGGATCAACACCGGTGCCCCGATCTCACGTGTCTGTCGCCCACCGGCTCAGCGCCGCGCCCAGCGCGGCCATGCGGGGGGCCCACGAGGCGCCGACGATGTCGAACGTCAGGTGGCGCTCGTCGTCGGCGTCGCCATGGTCGAGTCGCACCTCCAGGAGGTCGCCAGGCAGGGCGGGCGTGACCACGTCACCCCACTCCACCACCGTGACGCCGCCGCTGTCGACGATCTCGGCGATCCCCAGGTCGAACACCTCCTGGAGATGGTCGAGGCGGTAGACGTCGATGTGGGTCAGGGCCAGGCGGCCGGCGTAGCTCCGCACCAGCACGAAGGCCGGGCTGGTGACGGCATCGGTCACACCGAACCCCCGGGCCAATCCCTGGGTGAAGGCCGTCTTGCCCGCGCCCAGGTCGCCGGCCAGGACGATCAGGTCTCCCGCCCGCACGAACCCGGCCACCTCGTTGGCCAGGGCCTTGGTGTCGTCGACCGATTTGGTGACACAGACGATCACTCGCTCGGCCCTCCAGATCGCGGCGCTCCCTCGAGAAGCTGCTTGGCCCGCACCAGATCGGCGCGCATGTTCGCCACCGTCACCGCCCCCGAGCGTAGGGCGGCGGCGGGGTGGAAGGTGGGCACGACCATGCCGTTGCGGAACGGGTACGCCCGGCCCCGCATGCGGGTGATGCCCTCGGTGGTGTCGAGTAGGAGCTTGGTGGCGAAGTTGCCGAGGGTCACGACGACTCTGGGATCGATGAGCTCGATCTGGGACTCGAGCCACGGCCGACAGGTCGCGATCTCGGCGGGCTGTGGATCACGGTTGCCCGGAGGGCGACAGTTGTGAACGACACCGCCAGCGGTGACGAAGTTGTGTGTCTCGTCGACGTCGATACAAAAGAATGTCGTGTCGGAACGGACATCGTCGGTGACCTCTCGCAGAATGACCTCGTCGTAGATGACCTCGTCGTAGATGACCTCAGGTGGACCCGGACTCGCCACCGCACTCAGACCCTGGCCGGTTGCCACCCGGGCGCCGGGTTCCAACTCCTCTACCGGGACGTAGCCGGTCTCCGTCAGCACCGGATGGTCGCCCGTGAGCTGGACGCCCACCTGCCAGGTGCCGGCCCACTTCCCTGATCGAGAGGTCATGTCGAACAGACGACGCCCACCCAACGGGGACGTGTGCCAACCGCTCACGCGGCCGGGAACCAGATGCCCCTTGTCGTTCACCGACATGACTGTCCCGTTGTATTTCGACCGCACCAAGTGCCCGATGCGTTCCCAGGACCGATCGCCCAGCTGGACCATGGCGTTGTGCCTGAGGCACTTCACCGCGTTGGCGATGTAGAAGCGGTCACGGGTGAGGCCCATCTCCTCGAACACCAGCCGGTCGAGGAGCTGTCCCGAACGCCCGACGAAAGGCTCACCCTGGAGGTCCTCCTGGGCGCCTGGCCCTTCCCCCACGAACATGAGGTCGGCCTCGGGGTCACCCACGCCGAACACGACCTGGGTGCGTCCTCCGGCAAGGGTGCAGCGGGTGCACAGCGAAGCCTCCCGCTCCACCTCGGCCAACGACGGCATCAGTCGATTGTACCGCCGGCCCATGGCCGGGCTCCCTGCCGCCGAGTCGGGCTCAGCCTGGCTCAGCCCGGGAGATAGGTCCGGGGGACACGCGGACCGATGCGGCAGACGATCTCGTAGGCGATGGTGTCGACCAGGCGGGCCCACTCCCACGCATCGACACACTCGTCGCCCTGGCGCCCGAGAAGCACAACCTCGTCGCCCGGAGACACCTCAGGATCGTCACCGCAGTCGACGGTGATCTGGTCCATGGTGACGCTGCCGGCGATCGACCGCCGCCTGCCCCCGATCAGCACGTCGCCCCCGGTCGCGCCCAGACGCCAGGGGACGCCGTCGGCGTACCCGATGGGCACCGTCGCCACCACCGAGGGCCGGGCCAACCGGTGACGCAGCCCGTAGGAGATGCCCTCCCCGGCGTCCACCCGCTTCACGAACGACACCCGGGCCCGAAGCGACAGGGCGGGCCGGAGGTCGGCCCGCCCGACCAGGGCGGGACTCGGAGCCAGGCCGTACAGGGCGATCCCGCACCGAACCATGTCGTGGTGGGCGAAGGGATGGGCCAGGCAACCGGCCGAGTTCGACGCGTGCAGGAGCCGGGGGCGGACACCTCGGGCATCCAGCTCGGAGGCGACGTCGCCGAACCGGGCGTCCTGGACGGACGTGAAAGCAAGGGCTGGTTCGTCGGCAAGAGCAAAGTGGGTCCAGAGCCCGTCGAGGACCAGCTCGGCGCACCGGTCGACGGCCAGGGCCACGGCGACGGCGACGGCTGGTGAGGCCCCCACCCGGTGCATGCCGGTGTCGACCTTCACGTGCACGGCCATCGGCGTCCGATCGGGCGAGGAGGCGACAGCCTTGGCTGCGGCGGCCACGGCCGCGGTGGTGTAGAGCGTGGGCGTGAGGCCCAGGGCGTGGACGTCGGCCATGGCGTCGCAGGGCGGCTCGGACAACACGAGGATGGGGGCGGAGACGCCTTCCCGGCGCAGTTCAGCTCCCTCTTCCACGAGGGCCACGCCGAGCGACGAGGCCCCTCCGTCGAGCGCAGCCCGCGCCGCCTGAGCCGACCCGTGCCCGTAGCCGTTCGCCTTCACCACGGCGCAGAGAGCGGCGGGCGCGGCGAGGCTGCCCAGGATGGCGGCGTTGTGGCGGATCGCACCCAGGTCGATCTCGGCCCACGCCCGACGCCGCTCGGCGGAGTCGGCACTGGCCATGGCCCGCGAACCCTACGTGAGCCCGGCGATGGCGGCGGGCAGGAGGTCGACCAGGTCTCCGGCCACCAGTCCCCGCCGCCAGCCCAGTCGGGCGGCGCGCCCGTGCACGAACGCGGCGACGGCGGCCGCTCGCAGGCCGTCGAGGCCCTGGGCCAGGAGAGCGCCCACCACACCCGACAGCACGTCGCCGGTTCCCGCCGTCGCCAGGCGCGAGTCGCCGCAGATGGTGATCAGCACCTCACCGCCAGGGTCGGCGACGACGGTGGTGGAGCCCTTGAGCAACACCGTGGCCCCCAGGGCCGCCGCCAGCTCACGCACCTCGCCCAGGCGGTCGGGCCCCGGTGCCGAGCCGCGGAGCCGGGCCAGCTCGCCGTCGTGGGGGGTGAGCACCGTCGGTGGGCGCCGGTCGCCGAGCACCCGGGCGGCCTCGTCACGGCCACCGAGGGCGTAGAGGCCGTCGGCGTCGACGATGGCCGGCAACGGTGAGGCGGCCAGCAATCGGCGGACGGCGTCGCGGGTGGCATCGGTGCGGGGCAGCCCGGGCCCGATGACGAGGGCGCGGGCCCGGGTCGAGTCGTCGACCACCGCCGTCTCCCACCCCTCGGCGGGGAGAGCCCGGCCCACCACTTCGAGCGAACCGGGGTCGGGATCGCTGCCGGGGATGCCGAGGCGGACCGTCCCCGCCCCGGCCCGCATGGCCGCCCGGGAGCACAGGTGGGCGGCGCCCACCATGCCCGGCGATCCCGCCACCACCCAGACCGCCGTCTTCCACTTGTGAGTCTCGGATGGCCGCTCGGGAAACCAGGCCGACACGTCATGGGCCTCGACCAGATGAGCAGCCGCACCCGAGGTGTCGAGGCCGATGTCGGCCACGGCGACGTCACCGGCACGCTCGGCGCCGGGGTGGAGCAGAAGACCGGGCTTGAGAGCGGCGAAGGTGACGGTATGGGCGGCCCACACGGCCTCGTCACCGGAGGCGCCCGTGCGTCCGTCCACCCCGGAGGGGATGTCGACGGCCAGGACGGGAGCTCCTCTCGGGTCCGGCGCCCGGTACTCGCCGCGAAACCCTGTGCCGTAGGCGGCGTCCACCACCAGGTCGCACACGGGGACACGCCCAGGCTCGTCAGCGGCGTCCACCACGTGGACCCGGACCCCAAGACGCCGCAGGCCGACGGCCGCCGCCCGGCCATCGGCACCGTTGTTCCCCTTGCCGGCGACCACGACGACTCGTCGGCCGTAGCTGCCGCCCAGCATCCGGACAGCCTCTCGGACCACCGCCGCCCCGGCCCGGCCCACGAGCACCTCGGTCGTCTCCGGCGCGGCCCGGTCGATCTCGCCCATCTCGTCGGGAGTGACGACGGGGATCACGGGGTGACGGCGCTCAAAGCGCGACGGCGACGGCGCCGGCCAGTGTGTTGGTATGGGTGAGCGACAGACGCCAGGCGGTGACGCCCCGGGCCTCGGCCAGGGCTGCCGCTCCCCCGCGGAGGGCGAGCGACGGGGCACCCGACGGTGCCGATACCACCTCGACATCGCAGAAGGCGAAGGCTCCGAGACCGACCCCGAGGGCCTTCATCACCGCCTCCTTGGCCGCCCACCGGGCCGCCAATCGAGGCGCAGGGTCGGCAGAGCGGGCTCCGTAGGCCCGCTCGGCGTCGGTGAACAGGCGCCCGGCCAGGCGGGGGCGACGGGCGAGAGCGACCCGGAAGCGGTCGATCTCGACTGCGTCGATACCGATGCCGATCATCAGCTCTCCCGTCGACCGGCTATTCGACGGTGACCGTCTTGGCCAGGTTGCGGGGCTTGTCGACGTCACGCCCCCGGGCCTTGGCCAGGGCGTAGGCGAACAGCTGGAGGGCGACGACGTCGACGGCGGGCGCCAGCAGCTCGGCCCCGAGGGGCGTGGGCGGCACCCACAGGACCTCGTCGGCCCGCGCCGCGGTGGCCGTATCGCCGGCGGTCGCAACGGCGATCACCGTCGCCCCCCGAGCCCGCATCTCTTCGATGTTGGCCATCACCTTGGCGTGCAGGCGCCCTTTGGTGGCAACCGCCACCACGACGGTGCCCGGCTCGATGAGGGCAATCGGGCCGTGCTTCATCTCGCCCGCCGGGTATCCCTCGGCCCGGGCGTAGGAGATCTCCTTGAGCTTGAGCGCCCCCTCGAGGGCCACCGGGTAGCCCACCCCGCGCCCCAGGAAGAAGAAGTCGCGGGTCTCGGCGAACCGACGGCCGACCTCGCAGATCTCGTCGGACCGCTCGAGGACGGCAGCGATGCGCTCGGGCACCTGGTGGAGCGCTTCGACCAGCCTGCTCATCTCATCGGGGTAGAGCGTGCCTCGGAGCACGCCGAGGTGCAGGGCCAGCAGCTCCATGGCCACGATCTGGGCCACGTGGGTCTTGGTCGCGGCAACCCCCACCTCTGGCCCGGCCCGGGTGTAGAGCACGGCATCGGCGTCGCGTGCCATCGAGGAGTCGACCACGTTGCTCACCGCCAGCACCAGGGCCTTGTTCACCGCCGAGCCGGCGAACCGGCACGCCTCCATTGTGTCGAGGCTCTCGCCCGACTGGCTCACGCCGATCACCAGGGAGTTGGCGTCGAGCACGGGGTCGCGGTAGCGGAACTCGCTGGCCACGTCGATCTCGACGGGGAGCCGGGCCCAATGCTCGATGGCGTACTTGGCCACCAGGCCCGAATAGAAGCTGGTGCCGCAACCCACGATGAAGACCTTGTCGACGGCCCGCAGCTGATCGTCGGTGAGGTGGAGCTCGTCGAGGACGAGGCGGCCGGCCCGGACGTGGCCCCGGAGCGTGTCGCGCACGGCGGACGGCTGCTCGTGGATCTCCTTGAGCATGAAGTCGGGAAAGCCACCCTTCTCGGCCGCGGCCAGGTCGTAGTCGACGTGGCGACGGGCGGGAGTGACCTCCACACCGTCGAGGGTGGTGACCAACAGGGATCCTGGCCGGATCTCGACGACCTGATCGTCGTCGATGACATAGATCTCCCTCGTGAGCGGGAGGATGGCGGGAATGTCCGAGGCCACCAGGGCCGAGCGCTCGGTACGCCCGGCGATGAGGGGCGAGCCCCGGCGGGCGGCGACGATCAGGCCGGGTTCGTCGGCGTGGACGGCAGCCAGGGCGAACGAGCCCTTCACCCTTCGCAGCCCCGCTCGCACCGAGTCGGCGAGAGGCAGGCCCGACGCCAGCATCTCCTCAATCACATGGGCCAGCACCTCGGTGTCGGTGTCGGACCGCATCTCGTGGCCGCGCCCCACCAACTCGTCGGACAGCTCGACGTAGTTCTCGATGATGCCGTTGTGGGTGATGGCCAGCCGGCCGCCGCAGTCGGTGTGGGGATGGGCGTTTCGCTCGATCGGCGGCCCATGGGTGGCCCACCGGGTGTGGCCGATGCCGGTGTTGGAGCCCCGCGGCGCATCGTCGACGGCCCCGGCCAGCTCGGCCAGCTTGCCCGGCCGCCGCCGCCGCCACACCTGGCCGTCGGCCTGCAGAGCCACCCCGGCGGAGTCATAGCCCCGGTACTCGAGTCGGGAGAGCGCTTCGAGGATGAGGGGCAGGGCGGGTTCGCTCCCCGTCACGCCGACGATGCCACACATGGTTTTCAGGCTAGGCCACTTGCGACCCCCGGGTTCCGGTCAGGCTCGGGGTGGTCCTGGCGACCCTGAACCTGACCAGGACGAGATGTCGTCAATGGGAGACGGGGTCGACCGATCCGAGGGCGCGCACGAGGGCGGCGCAGAGCTCCGAACAGGCGGACTCGGCCGCCTCGGCCGTCGTCGCCTCGACCATCACCCGCACCACCGGCTCGGTGCCGCTCGGACGCACCAGCACCCGGCCATCCTCGCCCAGCCGGAGGCGCACCGCTTCCAGGTCGGACCAGAACTCGTCGGCACCGGGCAGGCCGGCCCGATCGGCCACGGGCACGTTTCGCAGCACCTGGGGCAGGCGGGTCATGACCCGGGCCAGCTCGGCCAGCGACCGACCCGTGCGGGTCATGACGTCGAGGACCTGGATACCCGACAGCACGCCGTCACCGGTGGTGGCCAGGTCGCGGAAGATCACATGACCGGACTGCTCCCCGCCGAGCGACCAGCCGCCCTGCTCCAGGGCGTCGAGGACGTAGCGGTCCCCCACCGTGGTCTCGACCACGGTGATCCCGTGGTCGGCCATGGCCTGACGGAACCCGAGATTGGCCATCACCGTCGCCACCACGGTGTCGCCCGCCAGCAGCCCGCGGTCGCGACGGTCGACGGCACACAGGGCCAGGAGGTGGTCGCCGTCGACCACCCGCCCGGCGGCGTCGACGGCCACGACCCGGTCGGCGTCGCCGTCGAAGGCCAGGCCCGCGTCTGCGCCCCTGGCCACGACCACCTCGGCCAGCCCGGCCGGGTGGTTCGATCCGGCACCGTCGTTGATGTTGATGCCGTCGGGGCGGTCGTTGATGGCGATGACGTCGGCCCCCAGGGCGGCCAGGACCTCGGGGCCCACGGCGTGGGCGGCGCCGTGGGCGCAGTCGGCGACGACGGAAAGGCCATCGAGTCGGCGACCGTCGAGCGTGGCGGCGAGGGCCTCGATGTAGCCGGGCCGGCCGTCCCGGTGGTCCACCCGCCCCACCCCGGCCCCGGTGGGCGCTCGCCGCACGGAGCCGGCATTCCGTTCGGGCACGGAGCCGGCATTCCGTTCGGGCACGGAGCCGGCATTCCGTTCGGGCACGGAGCCGGCATTCCGTTCGGGCACGGAGCCGGCATTCCGTTCGGGCACGGAGCCGGCGAGGAGGCGCTCGAGCTCGGCCGCGAGGCAGTCCTCGACCTCGTCCGACAGCTTTCGGCCACCCGGCGCGAAGAACTTGATCCCGTTGTCCGGAAAGGGGTTGTGCGACGCCGAGATCATGGCCGCCGGGAGGTGCTCGTGGGCCGACGCCCAGGCCACGCCGGGCGTGGGCAGCACGCCGAGATCGGTGACGTCGGCTCCTTCGGCGGTGAGGCCGGCGCAGAGGGCAGCCAACAGCATGGGCCCGGAGACCCGGGTGTCACGCCCCACGAGGAACCGGTCGGTGCCGAGGGTACGCGCCGCCGCCCGACCGAGGGCCACCAAGAGCTCCGGGGTGAGATCGACGTTGGCCACGCCGCGGAGCCCGTCGGTGCCGAACCGTCGGGGTGTCATCGGTCGTCCCTGTCTTCCCGCCGTTCGCCGGCCGACATCGGGCTAGCGCTTGGAGTACTGAGGCGCCTTACGAGCCTTCTTCAACCCGTACTTCTTGCTCTCCTTCTTGCGGGAATCGCGCGTGAGGAAGCCGGCCCGTTTGAGGGGGGTCCGCCGCTCCTCGTCGAGCTCGAGCAGGCCCCGGGCGATGCCCAGGCGAAGCGCCCCGGCCTGGCCGGAGATGCCACCGCCGTCAATGGTGGCATCGACGTCGTAGACCTCTTCTGTGGTGGTGAGCCGCAACGGCTCGGTGACCACCATCCGATAGGTCTCAGACGGGAAGTAGTTCTCGAGGGTCCGCTTGTTGACCGTGATGGTGCCCGTCCCCGGACGGAGGCGCACACGGGCGACCGCCTGCTTGCGACGACCGGTTGACTGCACGAGAGGCTTGGGCATCTTGGGGGGTCTCCTACGGGGCGAGGTGCCGGGCGTGGTCCACCGGGCGTGCCTCGGGCATCTGGGCGGCGTGGGGATGGGTGGGCCCGGCATAGATCTTGAGCTTGCGCAGCATCTGCTGGCCAAGTGGGCCCTTGGGCAGCATGCCCTTGACGGCGTGTCGCACGGCGTCCTGGGGCCGGGTGGCCAGGATCTCCTCGTAGCCGCGCCGGCGGATCCCGCCCGGGTAGCCGGTGTGGCGGATGGCCTCCTTCTTCGAGGCCTTGTCGGCGGTGAGCACCACCTTGGCGGCATTGATGACGATCACGTGGTCACCGGTGTCGAGGTGACGGGCGTACATGGGCTTGTGCTTGCCGCGCAGGAGGGTGGCAACTTCGGTGGACATCCGGCCGAGGACGAGGCCATCGGCGTCGATGACGTGCCAGGCGCGCTGGATGTCGGCAGGTTTTGGTGAGTACGTACGCACGCGGGTTCCTTCCACACATCGGCGCGCTGAGCCGGATCAGTCTAGTCACACGGCAGGTACCACCAATCAGGACACCCGCTCTGCCGTTACCCACGGGCCGGCAAGGGGGCCAGGTGCTAGGTGCTGCCCCGCTTCGACTTCTCAGCCTTCTTGGTCTTCTTGGCCGCCCGCTTCTCGAGCAGGCTCTTGCCCTGCTTCTTGTTCTGCCCCGACGGCGGCGCCTTGTTGGCCATGGCGTGAGCCTAATCCGTTCGACGACCGGTCAATACCCCACTTCCCACAGGCACAGGCCGTGGGCGGGAGCGAGGTTGGGGGACGAGGAGCGCCGGCACGCCCGCAGGGCGGCTGCCACCTCCCCGGCACGGCGGCGACCGGTGCCGATGGCCACCATGAAGCCGACGATGGAACGCACCATCTGGTGGCAGAACGCACTGGCCCGGATCTCGAAGCGCACCACATCGTCGTCGGCGCGCACCCAGCGGGCGTCGAGGACCCGGCGCACCATGTTGGCCTCGACGAACATCCGGCGGGGTACCCGGCAGAACGAGGTGAAGTCGTGCTCGCCGACGAGAGGGTCGCAGGCCAGTCGCATGGCTCCGATGTCGAGGGGGTCTGGCACGTGCCAGGCGGTCGCGGCCAGGAAGGGGTCGGGAAGAGCGCCGTTGAGGATCGTGTAGCGGTAGCTGCGGCTGCGGGCCCAGCGCCGGGCGTCGAAGCCTTCGGGGGCGGCTTCGAGGGCTCGCACCACCACGGCCGGGGACAGGGACCGGTTGACCGACTTTTGCAGGCCGATGGGCTCGAAGCGGTCGGCGGCGGCGTCGAAGCTCACGACCTGGCCGCGCGCGTGCACCCCGGCATCAGTGCGCCCGGCGGCCACCAGGGTCACCGGGTGGCCCAGGCGGCGGGACAGGACAGCCGAGAGGGTGCCGGCCACGGTGGGCAGGTCACCGGGCTGAGCGGCAAAGCCGTGGAATCCCTGGCCGTTGTAGGCCACCGTCATCCGCACCCGCACCATGGGGCCGGGTTCGGCAGGCTCGGCGGGCGCCGAGGACGTCTCAGTCGCGGCCACGTCGTCGGGTGGGGCCGCCGCCAGGTCGGGGCCCACCACGGAGAGCTGGCCCTGGGGGAGGGCCGCCGGGCCCCCCGCCGGGGTCGGGGTCACACCAGTTCGATGCGGGCCATCGGTGCGTTGTCACCGTGGCGGGGGCCCAACTTCAAGATGCGGGTATAGCCGCCGGGCCGGTCCTCGTAGCGCGGGCCGATCTCGTCGAACAGCTTGTGAGCCATGTCCTTGTCCCGGATGAACGACACGACCTGGCGGTGACGGTGCACGCCGCCCTTGCGGGCCTTGGTGATCATCTTCTCGGCCACGGGACGCAGGGCCTTGGCCTTGGCCTCGGTGGTGACCACGGCCTCGGCGGCGATGAGCGAGGCCACCAGGTTGGCCATCATGGCCTTCTGGTGGGCGGCGCTACCGCCGAACCGCCTGCCTTTGGTGGGAGTACCGGGCATGGCTCAGACCTCCCTGGGCGCCGAGGCGCGCAGGGCCAGCCCGCGTTCGTCGAGCTTGACCAGCACCTCGTCGAGAGACTTCTGCCCGAAGTTGGTGATGGCCAGGAGGTCGTCCTCACTCTTGGTCACCAGTTCGCCGACGGTGTTGACCTGGGCCCGCTTGAGACAGTTCCGGGGCCGCTCGGACAAGTCGAGCTCCTCGATGGCCAGATCGAGGTCCGGCGACCCGCTGCCGATCGAGCCCGTCTCCCCCAGCTCCAGGGCCTGGGGAGCGTCGCTCATCTCGGCCACGAGCGAGACCAGGGCCCGCAACGTGCCTCCCGCCGAGGCCAGTGCCTCCCGGGGCGAGATCGAGCCGTCGGTATCGATGTCGAGGGTGAGGCGGTCGTAGTTGGTGGCCTGCTCGACCCGGGTGGGCTCGACGTTGAAGGCCACCCGCCGCACGGGCGAGAAGATGGAGTCGACGGGGATGACCCCGATGACCACGCTGTGCTTGTTGCGCTCGGCCGACACGTAGCCCCGTCCCCGCTCGACGGTGATGTCGAGGGCCAGGCGGCCCTTGGGCGCCAGGGTGGCAATGTGCAGCTCGGGGTTCAGGATCTCTACGTCGGCGTGGGGCTGGAGGTCGCCGGCGGTGACCTCGCCCGGGCCCCGGGCGTCGAGGCGGAGGTTCACGGGCTCGTCGGACTCCACCCGCAGGACCAGGTCCTTGAGGTTGAGGATGAGGTCGGTCACGTCCTCTTTCACGCCGGGGATGGTGGCGAACTCGTGGAGGGAGTCGTCGAAGCGCACCTGGGTGGCGGCTGCCCCCGGGATCGACGACAACAACGTGCGGCGCAACGAGTTGCCGAGGGTATGGCCGAAGCCGGGCTCGAGGGGCGAGATGGCGAACCGCTGGCGGTTGCCCTCGGCCTCGCCCAGGGCTTCGACGGTGGGGCGCTGGATAATCAGCATCAGCCTGCTCCTACGGGGTGGTGGTTGCGGTGGCCGGGGCCGGGCGGACCGGCCCACTGCCTGTTGACGGCGCCGCCGGGGCCGACAGGCCCGAACGGGTGGGTTACTTGGAGTACAGCTCGACGATCAGGGACTCGCGAACGGGCACGTCGATCTGCTGACGCAACGGAAGGTCGCGGACGCGAACCGACATGGGTTCTTCGGCCGTCTCCAACCAGGGCGGCATGGCCCGGTCGAGGGTGTCGAGGTTGTGGCGGATCACGATGAGCGCCTGCGACTTCTGGCGAAGGGCGATCACGTCACCCTTGCGAACCTGGAAACTGGGAATGGTGACCCGGCGCCCGTTGACCTGGACGTGGCCGTGGCGCACGAACTGGCGGGCCTGGTTGCGACTGGCGCCCCAGCCGGCGCGGAAGACCACGTTGTCGAGGCGCTGCTCGAGCATGCGCAGGAGGTTCTCGCCGGTGATCCCGCCCTGGCGGTTGGCCTCTTTGTACATGAGGCGGAACTGCTTCTCGAGCACGCCGTAGATGCGACGGGCCTTCTGCTTCTCACGGAGCTGGAGCAGGTACTCGGACTCGCGGATGCGTCCTCGACCGTGCTCGCCCGGGGGATAGGGACGGCGCTCGATCGGGCACTTCATCGAGTCGCACTTGGGGCCCTTCAGGAAGAGCTTCATGCGTTCGCGCCGGCAGAGCCGACACACTGGTCCGGTGTAGCGGGCCATCAGACACGCCTCCGCTTCGGGGGACGGCAGCCGTTATGAGGGATGGGCGTGAGGTCCTTGATGCCGGCCACCTCGATGCCTGCCGCCGTCAACGACCGGATGGCGGTCTCGCGGCCCGATCCCGGGCCCTTCACGACCACCTCGACGCGGCGCACGCCGTGCTCCATGGCTCGGCGGGCACACGTCTCGGCCGCCAGCTGGGCGGCGAAGGGGGTCGACTTCCGTGACCCCTTGAAGCCGACGTTTCCCGCCGACGCCCACGCCAGGACGTTGCCCTCGGGGTCGGAGATGGAGACGATGGTGTTGTTGAACGAGCTCTTGATGTGCGCGACACCGAAGGCGACGTTCTTGCGTTCCTTCTTGCGCGGCCGACGACCGCCCGGCTTGGGCTTAGGCACGGGTGACTGCCACCTTGGCTACTTCGGGCATCGTTACTTCCTCACCTTTTTCTTTCCGGCAACGGTCTTCTTGGGGCCCTTGCGGGTCCGGGCGTTCGTATGTGTTCGCTGGCCCCGAACGGGCAGTCCGCGGCGGTGGCGGATGCCCTGGTAGCAGCTGATCTCGATCTTGCGTTTGATGTCCTGGGCCGTGTTGCGGCGCAAATCGCCCTCGACCTTGAGGTTGTCGTCGATCCAGGTGCGGAGCTGGGCCACCTCGTCGTCGGTGAGGTCACGGACCCGCGTGTCGGGGTTGATGTCGGTCTGGGCGCAGATCGTGCCCGCCGTGGTGCGGCCGATCCCGAGGATGTAGGTGAGGGAGATCTCCAACCGCTTCTCGCGGGGGATGTCGACGCCTGCGATACGTGCCATGTGCCGCTATACCTCCCGCTCAGAGGGCCGCTCGGGCCACGTCTCGTTCGCTTCGCTCACGCGACTCATCCCTGCCGCTGCTTGTGGCGGGGGTTGGAGCAGATGATCATGACGGTGCCTTCCCGACGGATCACCTTGCACTTCTCACAGATCTTCTTCACGCTGGGGCGAACCTTCATCCAGAGCCTCTGACTGTCATTTGTAACGGTACGTGATCCGACCCCGGCTGAGGTCGTAGGGCGTGAGCTCCACCTGCACCCGGTCACCCGGGAGGATCCGGATGTAGTGCATCCGCATCTTGCCCGAGATATGGGCGAGTACCTTGTGGCCGTTTTCCAACTCGACGCGGAACATGGCGTTGGGCAACGGCTCGACAACCGTACCTTCCAGCACGATCGCGTCCTCTTTGGGCTTAGGCAGGTGGACCTCCGGGAGACGTGCACGAGCCCCGAGCGCGCGGCCGAAACCGTCGAGCTGCCCGGGGACAGACATTCATGCTACCAGGAGCGAGAACCTCTGCCGACGGCCGGCTCGCTGCTACTCGAAGAGCCTGCAGAGGATTGAGCCGAGCTTGCGCTGGCCGGTAGTCGGGAAGCCAGACTCGGATCGCATCAGCCAGGAGGCCCGCCACCGGCCTGGTGCTGTCCATCGGTGACCGCCACGGCCAGGCCCTCACGCCGGGCGGCTCCAACCAGCCGGCGGTCGAGACAGACGAACTCCATCGAGCGGGGAACGCCTTCGGAGGCGACCACAGCGGCGGCCAGTTGGAGGGAGTCGGCCGCTCTCAGGGAATGGGTCCGGAGGAGCCGGTGGGCCACCCGACGGACACTCTCGACCGGCTGCACCTCGTGCCACGCTCCTGCCAGTTGTTCCAGCCGGGCCATGGCGTGGTCGGTCTCCCGGCTACCCAGAGCCTCGGAGTGCTCCAGCCGAAACAGCGTCGATGCTTACTCGACCTCGGTCGACCACCACACCAGCATCACCGGGTCGGTCTGGAAAGCGGCTTCGACCAGTTCGGTGGTGGCCTCGGCGACCAGAAGGGGTACCACCGCCGAGCTGTCCCAGAATCTCACCGCCCCGTCAGGCGCTCGTCGACGAGGATGCTGAGAGCGCTTTCCCCGCTCCTCGGTCTCGGGGGCTTCCCCGCCAGCACCGCCGGAACGGCCGATGACGGGCGGACGATCCCGGATCGTTGGAGCCGGGCCATCCTGCCTTCGGGGTCCTCGGTCGACGTGGAGATCGCCGTGTCGAGCCTCGCGACGGGACGACCCCTGTCGATTATGACGATCGTCTCACCGCCCTGGACGGCGTCGATCAAGGCACTCAGCCCGTTCTTGGCCTCGGTCACCGTGACCACTCGCACCTGACTAGAACAGCACTAGCGTGCCAGCTATTCGGGCCATCAGACCCTGCCGCCCACACCGAGGTGCAGGTGCGTAGCTGTCAGGGCAGAGTGAGGACCTCGGGGCCGTTGTCGGTGACGGCGATGGAATGCTCGAAGTGGGCCGAGATACGCCCGTCGGCGGTCAGCACCGTCCAGCCGTCCTCGAACAGGGTGGTGCGGGCCGTGCCCAGGTTCA
>JBPCNP010000168.1:0-14560 GCA_051001215.1 Acidimicrobiales bacterium | reverse complement strand
TCGGCAAGGGACTCACCGCCTCGTCGCTGGGCCGGCTGCTCAAGAGCCGGGGTCTGCGGGTGACGATGCAGAAGCTCGACCCCTACATCAACGTCGACCCGGGCACCATGAACCCGTTCCAGCACGGCGAGGTCTTCGTCACCGAGGACGGTGGTGAGACCGACCTCGACCTGGGCCACTACGAGCGCTTCATCGACGAGAACCTCAACCGCGAGTCCAACGCCACCACCGGTTCGATCTACCAGTCGGTGCTGGCCAAGGAACGGCGGGGCGACTACCTGGGCGTCACCGTGCAGGTGATCCCCCACATCACCAACGAGATCAAGGCGCGCGTCCTGCGGGTCGCGGGTGACGACGTCGATGTGGTGATCACCGAGGTGGGGGGAACCGTCGGCGACATCGAGATCCTCCCGTTCCTCGAGGCCATCCGCCAGTTCCGCAACGACGTGGGGCGAGACAACGTCTGCTACGTCCACGTCACCCTGGTGCCGTTCATCGGGCCATCGGGCGAGCAGAAGACCAAGCCCACCCAGCACTCGGTGACCGAGCTGCGGGCCCGGGGCATCCAGCCCGACGCCATCGTGTGCCGCAGCGACCGTCCGCTCACCGAGGGCCTCAAGCGCAAGATCTCCCTGCTGTCCGACGTTCCCGAGGCGGCCGTGGTCAGTGCCGTCGACGCCGACAATCTCTACGAGATCCCGCTCGTCCTCCACGACGAGGGTCTCGACGACTACGTGTGCCAGCTCCTCCGCTTCGACGGACCGGAGTACATCCCCGACCTGACGTCGTGGCAGGGCCTGGTCAGGCGGGTGGAGGCGGCGACCACACCGGTACGCATCGGGCTCATCGGCAAGTACGTGGTGCTCCCCGACGCCTATCTGTCGGTGGTCGAGGCCCTTCGCCACGGGGGCTACGACCACGGCGCCCGGGTCGACCTCGACTGGATCCAGGCCGAGGACGTGGAGGGTCTGCTGGCCGAGGGTCGCCTGCGCGACCTCGACGGGCTGGTGATCCCCGGGGGGTTCGGTCCCCGGGGCATCGAGGGCAAGATCGCCGCCGCCGGCTACGCCCGCGAGCACGCCATCCCGTGCCTGGGCCTGTGCCTGGGCATGCAGACCATGGTGATCGACTTCGCCCGCAGCGTGTGCGGGCTGGAGCGGGCCAACTCCTCGGAGTTCGACGGCGAGACACCTCACCCGGTGATCGATCTCATGGAGGACCAGCGCGAAGTCGTGAACTACGGCGGCACCATGCGATTGGGCGTGTACCCGGCCCGCCTGCGGCCCGGCTCGGCGGTGGCCGATGCCTATGGCGACACGATCGTCTACGAGCGACATCGCCACCGTTGGGAGTTCAACTCCCGCTATCGACGACGCCTGGAGAACGCCGGTCTGCTGAGCGTGGGCACCTCACCCGACGACCGCCTGGTCGAGTTCGTGGAGCTCGCCGGCCATCCGTTCTGGGTCGGCACCCAGGCCCACCCCGAGTTCAAGAGCCGACCCGATCGGCCCCACCCGCTGTTCCGGGCCTTCGTGGGGGCGGCCGCCGAGCGGGCCTCGAGCCGGTTGGAGGTCGACGGGGCCATCCTGGCGGCGGAGACCCTCGTTCCTGAGCCTGAACCGACCGCTGGGTTCGTCCGCCAGAGCGGGTAGTGCCCATCGACGGGAGCGGCTTTTCCAAGCTCGACGAGCGGGTCGTGTTCGCCGGCCATCTGATCACCACCGTGCAGGCCACCTTCGCCGATCCCTCGGGCGACACCTTCGAGCGTGACGTGGTGCGTCACCCCGGAGCGGTGTCGGTCGTGCCCGTGGTCGACGACGGGCGGACGGCGCTGCTCGTGCGCCAGTACCGGGCCGCCGTCGACCGGGTGCTGCTCGAGATCCCCGCCGGCAAGCGCGACGTCGACGGCGAGGCACCCGAGCTCACCGCCGCCAGGGAGCTTCAAGAAGAGATCGGGCGGCGGGCCGGGTCGCTGCGGAAGCTGGCCGAGTTCTACAACTCCCCGGGCTTCTGCGACGAGCACTCGATCGTTTACCTGGCCACCGACCTCGAGACCGTGGATTCCTCGGCCCAGGGCGTCGAGGAGCAACACATGACCGTCGAAGAGATCGCCCTGGCCGACGTGCCCGGTCTGGTCGCCCGCGGGGAGCTGGTCGACGCCAAGTCGATCATCGGCCTGTCCCTGGCCCGGGAGGCCCTCAGTACCATGCAATCGTAGTTTGCTGCCATGAGATCTCCCATCGACGGTGGGGCCGGGTGGTGATACCGAAGCCGATCCGTGACACCTCGGGCTCGGGCCTGGGACCGGTCGTCGACATCGCTGAGCACGAAGGTCGCGTCGAGATCGCGCCTGCCGAGGTATCGGTACACCTCGTCGAGGTCGGTGGAGCTCTCGTCGCAACCAGCACCCGGGAGCTCCCTCCCCTCACCGACGACATCGTCAGGGAGACCCTGGAACGCACCCGGCGGTGAACGCCGTCGACACGAGCGTCGTGGTGGGCGGGCATTGCTTCGTCGCACCGAGGCCACGAGGGGGCGGCCGAGGTGCTGGCGCGCGGCGCCCGGGTCTACGAGGCGCTCGACATCGACTTCGAGCTCATCGCCTGACCGTCGATCGGGGTGGCGATCCCCTACGTCGTTTGCTTCCTGCTCCCGACGCCCTACCCTCGGTGGCTGTGAACGTCGGCGTTCCCCGGGAGACCAAAGAAGGAGAGCACCGGGTCGCCCTCACGCCTGACGGGGCCCAGGAGCTGGTGGCCCATGGCCACCGGGTGCTGGTCGAGCGGGGCGCCGGCGACGATTCGTCGATCCACGACCGCGAGTACGCCGCCGCCGGGGCCGACCTGGTGGACGTCTCGGCGGCATGGGGCGCCGGTCTGGTGGTGAAGGTCAAAGAACCACAGCTTGGCGAGCTCGCTCATCTGCGGTCCGACGCGGTGCTGTTCACCTACCTGCACCTGGCCGCCTATCCGACCGTGGCACAGGCGCTCCTCGACGCCGGCACCACGGCCTTGGCGTACGAGACGGTCCAGACGGCCGACGGCGGGCTCCCGCTTCTCGCCCCGATGAGCGAGGTGGCGGGCCGCATGGCGCCCCAGATCGGTGCTCACCATCTCGAGCGCGACGCCGGGGGGCGGGGGGTGCTCCTGGGCGGGGCACCCGGCGTGCGCCCGGCGCGTGTCGTCGTGCTCGGCGCCGGCAACGTGGGATGGAACGCGGCGTGGATCGCCCAGGGCATGGAGGCCGAGGTCCTGCTGCTGGACAGGAACCTCGAGCGTCTGCGCTGGGTCGACCAGATCCACCGGGGTCGCATCATGACCCTGGCGTCGAACCGCGGCGTCATCGAGCGGTCGGTGACCGAGGCCGACCTGGTGATCGGGGCGGTGCTGGTCCCCGGAGGGCGGGCCCCTGTGCTCGTCACCGACGACATGGTGGCCGCCATGAAGCCGGGGGCGGTGATCGTCGACGTGGCCGTCGACCAGGGTGGCTGCGTCGAGACGATTCACGAGACGACCCACGCCCACCCCACCTACGTCGTCCACGACGTCATCCATTACGCGGTGGGCAACGTCCCAGGTGCCGTCCCACACACCTCGACCTACGCCCTCACCAGCGCCACGCTGCCCTACGTGGTGGAGCTGGCCGGCCTGGGTGTGGCCGAAGCGGTGAGCCGAGACCCGGCCCTTCTGCGGGGAGTCACGACCGTGGCCGGCCGCCTCACCAACCCTGCCGTGGCCGAAGCCCTCGGCATGCGGGCGGCCGATCCTCTCGCCTGTCTCGCCGGCTGAGGTGGCGCCGGGCACGCAGGGGCCATCGCATCCGGGCCCGCAGCCGGCAGTGCGTTCGGGCACGCAGCCGGCAGTGCGTCCGGGCCCGCAGCCGGCAGGAGCCGAGGAGCTGCTGTCGTGGTTGGCGGGTGAAAAGGGGAGGTCGGCCAACACCGTCGCCGCCTACCGGCGCGACCTGGCCGCCTACGGCCGGTTCCTTTCGGGACGGGGCCTGGCCCCGGCCGAAGTGACCGAAACCGTGGTGGAGGACTACCTGGGCGTATTGCGCGCCACCGGGCGAGCACCAGCGTCGGTGGCCCGGGCTCTGGTGTCGGTGCGGGCCCTTCATCGCTTCCTGGAGACCGAGGGCCGGGCCACCGGCAATCCCGCCGGCCACGTGGGCCCACCCAGGGTCGCGGCCGGTCCGCCCTGGGCTCTGTCCGAGCAAGAGGCATCCCGCCTGCTCGAAGCGGTCGTCGGCGACGATGCCACCACCCGCCGTGACCGGGCCATCGTCGAGGTGCTCTACGCCTGTGGCCTACGGGTGTCGGAGCTGGTGGGACTGTCCCTCGGCGATGTCGACCTCGACGGCGGCCTGCTCCGGGTCGGTGGCGGGGACGGACCGGCCGCGGCCCGCGGCCGGGAGCGGGTCGTACCCGTCGAGGGACCGGCCGCGGCCGCCCTGGTCGCCTGGTTGTCGCCATCGGGGCGGGGTGCGCTGGCCCCGGTGCGGTGGGCCCGGAGGGGCGACGCCGACGCCGTGTTCCTCAATGCCCGGGGGGGAAGGTTGTCCCGGCAGGGGGCGTGGCGCATCGTCAACCACTACGGCGAGAAGGTGGGCTTGGCCGGCAGGCTCACGCCTCACGTGCTGCGGCACTCCTGTGCCACTCACATGATCGACCACGGCGCCGACATCCGGGTGGTGCAGGAACTGCTGGGACATGCCTCCATGTCGTCGACCCAGGCGTACACTCGCGGCTCCACCGACCGCCTCCGGCGGGCCTACCGGTCCGCTCATCCGCGCGCCGGAGATGAAAAGCCCAGGTAGGGTGGAGCGGTGCCCAACGATGCAGCTCTTGGCGGTCCGCGCTCCCAGCTGGAGCAGGAGAGGGCCCACCTCACCCAGCAGCTCGCCGATCTGGGCTATGGCCCGGCCGGCCGCATGTCGTTCGACCAGAACTTCGCCGACTCGAGCCAGGTCACCGCGGAGCGGGGAGAGGTCGAAGCTCTGGCCACCTCGCTGCAGGACACGTTGGACGAGGTGGCCGAGGCGCTCGACAAGCTCGACGCCGGCACGTACGGCACTTGCGAGAGCTGCGGCAAGCCCATCACCCCGGCCCGTCTCGAGGCCAAGCCCGCCGCCCGCGACTGCATCGACTGCGCCTCCAAGCGCTGAGGCGGTGCCAGGTCGCGAGCGGCGCTCGCACCCGGCACCCTCAGACCGAGGTGTGCCCCAGGCTCTTGCCCGTCTCGTCGGCCGAGCTCTTGCGCATGTAGACAGCCCAGGTGACGGCGGCGAACACCAGGTAGGAGCCCAGGAACACCCACAGGGCGGGCACCGACCAGTCGGAGTGGGCGGCGGCGATGGCCACCTTCTGGGCCGGGGTCTTGGCTGCTTTGATCAGGGCCGAGACTCCCAGATTGGCCTGGCGGAGGACCACCTGGATCAGGAAGCCGCCAAAGGCACCGATGGCACCGGCGATGCCGATGACCGCCGCCGCCCTGCGCTTGTACTCGATGGTCGTTTCCTTGAGGTCGAGGCCCTCCTCGGTGGCTTCGTGGCGGCCGAGGGTGGCGAAGATCGACGGGATCATCTTGTACGTCGACCCGTTCCCCATGCCCGCCAGGAAGAAGATGACCATGTAGGAGGTGAAGAAGGTGGCGAAGCTGCGGTTCTGGACGCCCATGATCGCCGTCGCCGTGAAGATGGCCATGCCGATGAACACGACCAGAGTGACTTTCGCCCCCCCGACCTTGTCGGACAGCCACCCGCCGACCGGGCGGGAGACCGAGCCGATCAGGGCTCCGATGAAGCCGAGGCCGGCCAGGTAGGCGGCGATGAAGGTATGTGCGGCGAGGAACTCGGGGAAGGTCGTCTTGATGACCAGGGGCAGGGCGAATGAGAAGCCGATGAACGATCCGAAGGTGCCGATATAGAGGAACGACATGATCCAGGTGTGGCTGTTGCCCAGCGCCTTCTTGTACGACGACGTGTCGGCCTTGGCCTGGGTGAGGCTGTTCATGAACCGCCAGGCACCGAAGGCGGCCAGGGCGATGAACGGCAGCCACATGAGCCCGGCGTAAGCCATGTGCACCTGGTGCTTCGGCAGTTTCACGGCGGCGGCCGACACGCCGATGATCACCACGAGGGGGACGAAGAGCTGGGCCGAGGCAACGCCGAGGTTGCCGCCCGCGGCGTTGAGCCCCAGGGCGAAGCCCTTCTTGCCCTCCGGGTAGAAGAACGAGATGTTGGCCATCGACGACGAGAAGTTGCCACCGCCGAAACCGGCCGTGGCCGCGCACGCGAGCAACACCCAGAACTGGGCATTGTGGCTCAGTCCGGCCAACCAGCCGCTGGGCACGACGATGGCCAGTAGCAGGGTGGGAATGAACAGGAGTGACGCGCTCACGATCGTCCAGGTTCGACCGCCGATCCTGGGGACGGCGAACGTGTAGGGAATGCGCAGGATCGACCCCACGAGGTTCGGGACCGCCGTCAGCCAGAACAGCTCGGGCACCGACATGACGATGCCGATGTTCGCCAGGTTGATGACGACGATGGTCCACAGCACCCAGATACTGAACCCGATGTTCTCGGCGAAGATCGACCAGCCCAGGTTCTTTCTGGCGATCTTCTTGCCCTTGGTCTCCCAGAACGTCGGGTCCTCGGGCTCCCAATGGTCGATCCAATGACTTCTGCGAGGCGCCTCGGTCGATTCGGGTTCCGGTGCCGGGAGAGTGCGGGTCGTGCCGATCGTCGTGCTCATTGACGTGTCACCTTCCTGGCGCCGCTGCCATCGAGCGGCTCACACCAGGAAGTAAAGACGAGGCCGATGTTGGCGCTGTTGCCGCCCGATGAACCAACGGTGACGACCCACGCACGCCACGCCCGCCGTCACTGTGAGGTTCCTGAACACAATGTGGCACGCGTTGGGTACAGCCACTCAAACGCCGTCTGTTGGTGAGCGGTTGGTCGTCGCCCGAGATGGGCCACAGCGAAGGCCCCCGGCCAGACGGTCAGTCGTCGAGCTCGGTCAGGACCTCGCCGATGATCTTGGTGGCCTCGTGGGCGGGGAGGGGGTCGCCCCCCTCGGCCTCGGCGACTTCGGCGGCAAAGTCCTCGACCGAGTGCACGCCGCCGACGAGCACGTGGCGCAACGCCTCGCCACTGGCCTCCGGGTCGTCGAGGGCCTCCACTGCCGGCGCGACGGCATGGTCGGGTGACGTGGCCACTGCGTGGACGACGGCCATGGCGTCCTGGCGGCCCGAGGCCGTCGAGACAACCGGCTGGCGGTCGGGGTTCTGCTGTAGGTCCCACTCGACGAGCGCCTCGTCGTAGCCGCCTTCGCCGGGATGAAGCACGCGCGTCGTCGGTGCCGAATCGACCGCCGCCTCCTCGTCGGCCTCGTCGGCACCAGACCCGTCTGCGCCGTCATCGGTGGCGCGTGGGCGTTCGGGGGGCACGGGGACGACGAGGGTGCCGTCGGGGTTGCGAATGATCTCCATGGGGCAGTTCTACCCGACGGCGACCCACCCGAGACGCAGCGCCCTACAGGCGTTCGATGTGGACGGCCGACTGCTTGTAGTTGGGCTCGCGCGAAACCGGGTCGAACTCGTCGACGGTAAGGCGGTTGACGCACAGCTCGTCGTAGTGGAAGGGCATGAACACCTCGCCCTCCCGCACGGTGGCCGTGACCCGGACGGCCACGCCCTCCACCAGGCCGCGCTTGGACCTCATGCGCACGCGGTCGCCCGGGAGCACACCGAGGCGGGCGGCGTCGCCGGGGTTGACCTCGACCCAACCCTCGGGCGCCAGCTGCTCGAGGATGTCGACCCGGCCCGTCTTGGTGCGGGTGTGCCAGTGCTCCACGGTACGACCGGTGTTGAGCACGAAGGGGAACCGCTCGTTCGGGGCGTCGGAGAAGGGCTCCGGCGTCACGCACAGCAACCGGGCGCGGCCCGACGGTGTGGGGAACACCCCGTCGGTGTACAGGCGGGGCGAGCCCCCCGGCGCCGCAGCGCCGGTGGGGCATGGCCACTGGACCCCACCGGCGGCGTCGATGCGCGCCCACGTGATGCCGCTGTAGTCGCACAACCGGCCGGCCGACACCCGGGCCCACTCCGCGAAGGCGTCCTCGGGGACCTTCCAGCCGGGGTAGATCTCGTCGCGCACGCCGAGGGCGTCGGCGACGGTCAGGAAGATGTCGAAGTCGGCCAGGGCCTCACCCGGTGGATCGACGGCTTTGCGAACCCGCGAGACACGTCGCTCGGCGTTGGTGTAGGTGCCGTCCTTCTCACCCCAGATGGCGGCGGGCAGCACCACGTCGGCCAGCGCCGTGGTCGGGGTCGCGAAGCCGTCCTGCACCACGAGGAGATCCAGGCTGGCCAGAGCCCGCTCGAGGCGAGCCCGGTTGGGGAACGAGACCGGTGGGTTGGTGGCGATGATCCACAGACCTTTGATCGTGCCGTCGAGGACTCCGTCGATGATGTCGGGGTAGGCCCGGCCCCGCTCGGTGGGGAGGCGCTCGGTACCCACGTCCCACAGCTCGGCCAGCTCGGCTCGGTCGCCGGGACGGTCGAAGGCCCGGTAGCCGGGCATCGACGCCGTGAACCCCGCCTCCCGAGTCCCCATGGCGTTGCACTGGCCGGTGATGGAGAACGGCGCCGACCCGGCCCGCCCCACATTGCCGGTGATCAGGCACAAGGTGTTCAGCATGGTGACGGTCTGGGTGCCCTGCACCGAGTGGTTCACGCCCATGGTCCAGCCGATGAAGGCCCGCGCTGCCCGCCCGAATGCGAGGGTGGCCCGGCGGATGGCCTCGGCGTCGACGCCGCACTCGGCCGCCACCCGGTCGAGGTCGTAGGACGCCACATGGGCCGCCAGCTCGGCGAAACCCTCGGTGTGGGCGGCCACGTACTCGTGGTCCACCAGGCCCTCGTCGATGAGCAGCTTCAACATGCCGTTGAGCAGGGTGATGTCGCTGCGGGGCCGCACGGCCAGATGGATGTCGGCCACCGTCGCCGTCTTGGTCACTCTCGGGTCGACCACGATGAGCGTGGCCCCGTCGTTGGCCAGCACGCGGGGAGCGAGGAGGGGGTGATTGTCGGCGATGTTGGCTCCCACCAACAGGATGCAGTCGGCCTGCTCGAGGTCTTCGTAGGCGCCCGGGGGACCGTCACTGCCGAAACTGGCCTTGTAGCCCGACACCGCGCTGGACATGCACAGCGTGGTGTTCCCGTCGTAGTGGCGCAGGCCGAACCCCAGTCGGACCAGCTTGCCCAGGGCGTAGAACTCCTCGGTGACCAGTTGGCCGGTCGACAGCACGGCCACCGAGTCGGGCCCGTGCTCGCGCAGGAGATGACCGAAGCCGTCGACCACCGAACCCACGGCCTCGTCCCAGGTGGCCGGCTCCTGCCCACGGCCGGGCCGACGGATCATCGGCGCGGTGAGGCGCCCTTCGGCAGCCAGGGTGTGGTGCTCGGAAAGACCCTTGGGGCACAACCGCCCCTCGTTCACCGGGTGGTCGGGGTCACCCATCACGCTGACGGCCCGGTCACCCCGCACGCCCACGAACATCCCGCAGCCGACGGCGCAGTAGCCGCACGTGGTGCGCACCCACCGGTCGGGCCGTCGGGACGCGTTCATGACCCCGGCCCGTTCGTCGGATTCGTACCCCGGGTCGCCGGCCCTGGTCCCAAGACCCAGGAACCCGCCAATGCCGGCCCCCTTCGGGCGGACCAATCACCGGCTCCCGAAGAAGCCGTCCGCCATGCGGTAGGGCACGACGCTGACGTAGAACAGGTAACGCCCGGCCAGCTCGCCCACGGCGACCACGACGAGGGCGACGCCCAGTCGACCCCCTGCTGCGGCACGGCCCAGTGGGACGGTCGTGGCCGAGATCAACAGCCCGAGCCCGATCAGGGCGGCGGCGATGCGGCCGCGGAACAGGCTGTGCAACTCGCCGTCGAGGAGCGCTGCCGTGCCCCGGTGCTGCTGGTCGGGGCGCCGGCGCACGACCGCGTACAGGCGGGCCTGGACGGCCATCTGGGCCACTGTCCCGGTTGCGGCCACGACGATGAGGGCGGCGATCCACTCGGGTCGCATGGTGGACCGGTCGAGGCTGAGCAGGGCCACGAGTGGGCCGGTGGACATCGCGGTGGCGAAGAAGGCAACGGGTGTGCGGCGCGAGTTCCACACCGGGCGGGCCGGCACCAGGTACAGCCGGGCGCTGGCGTAGACGCCGGCCACCCCCACGAGCACCGCGGCCACGCCGAGGGCCAAGGTCGGGGCGCGGCCTTCGGCGCCCCCGAGCGCCCACGCGGCGGCGTAGCCGCACGACAGCAAGGAGAAGGCGGAGAAGGCAGCGACCTCGCGACTCAGCCACGACGTGCGAAGGTTTCGCAGCGCCTTGAGGGCCCTGCTCGGGCGGCCGAGGTGCAACAAGGAGGCGGTGAGGGCGACCAGGCCGGCCAGGAAGGCGCCGACGGCGGGCCCCGCCAACCCGCGTCCTTCGGCGCGGGAGAAGGTGGCACCGGCGCCGCCAACCTCGAGGGCCACCGTCGTGGCGACCGTCCCAAGTGAGAGTTGGGTCAACAGGGTGAGCACCACGAGAGGCCAGTGCGGATCCTCGCGGCGGACGCGATGCTCGTTTGCCGGCCTGGTGTCGGCGGGCACGTCGTCGGGTCGAGAGATGCGGGTGGTCGACAGCGTGATGTCGGCGGGCGGCAGCCCGGGAGCGTCGGCGGACGCGTGGTCGCCACGCCAGGCGGCGACGTCCACCTTCTCCACGCCGATGGCATGCGTGGGGCAGGCCAGCACACACGCCGGGCTCTGGCCCTCGTCGATGCGGGGACGGCACATGTCGCACTTGGAGACGATCTTGTTGACCGGGTTGAAGACGGGCACCTCGTAGGGGCAGTTCCAGATGCAGTACTGGCAGCCGATGCAGTCGTCGGGGTGGTGGACGACGATCCCGTTGCCGAGCTTCTCGTAGGCACTCGACGGGCACCCGGACAGGCAGGTGGGCTCGACGCAGTGGTTGCAGGCCATCGACAGGCTGAACCGTCGCGTGTCGGGGAACGAGCCACCCTCGAGCTCGCCGACGCGTCGCCAGGCCTGGTCGACGGGCGTGTCGTTCTGCTCCGCGCAGGCCACCTCACAGGAGTGACAGCCGACACATGCGTCCATGGCGAAGCTGAACCGGTACTGCTCGCCGGCCTGCAGGGGGAGCAGGTCGGGGCCCCGCTCGGTGACCCCGTGGACGGGACGGCGGCGGGTCGGGGTGAAGGCAATCGGCTCGGCCGAGACCGGCCCCGACGAGACCGGCTCCGACGAGACCGGCCCGGACGAGACCGGCTGGGAGACGAGCGTCACGTGGGCAGAGCGACTTGGACGTGACCGTCGAGCACCCGCACCTCGAAGGTGGGGACCGACACCGAGGGGTCGTCGAGGCACTCGCCGGTGGTGAGGTCGAAGCTCTGCTTGTACACGGGTGATGCAACCTTCAATCGCCCTCCCTTGCAACCGACGATGCCCCGCGACAACACGTTGGTCATCGAGAACGGGTCGTAGTTGGACAGGGCGAACACCTCGTCGACCTCACCGTCGTCGGGCGCTGAGGCCCCTTCGTCGCACCGGCCATGGCCGACGCGGAAGACGGCAACCTGGTTCGGTCCGACCTTGGCCGCCACGCCGCGGTCGACGATGAGCCTGTCGAGCGGGCAGATGTCTACCCAGCTGCGGGCGGGGGCTTCGACGGTGAGGGTCATGACGTTCCTTTCCGAGGGCTGCTGGTGGGTCTGGGTGGACCGAAGGCAATGGTGGACAGTGCGGGGTCGGGCTTCTCGTGCAGGTAGGCGGGCCTGTGCTGGTTGCGTTCGGGGACGAAGACAACGTTGGGGTCGGTGTCGTCGGAGTTGACGAAGGTACGGAAGCGCGCCACCTGCTCGGGGTCTTCGATGGTGGCCTTCCACTCGCACTCGTAGGTGGCCACGTGGTGGGCCATGTCGGCCTCGAGGTCGGCGCAGATCCCGAGGGCGTCGTCGATGACGACACTGCGCAGGTAGTCGATGCCACCGTCGAGCTTGTTCAGCCACACCGCAGTGCGCTCCAGGCGGTCGGCGGTGCGCACGTAGAACATGAGGAAGCGGTCGAGATAGCGGAAGACGGTCGCGGTGTCGACGTCGGTGGCCAGCAGCACGCCGTGCTGGGGCTTCATGCCGCCGTTGCCGCAGACGAAGACGTTCCAGCCCTTCTCGGTGGCGATGACCCCGAAATCCTTGCTCTGGGCCTCGGCGCACTCCCGGGTGCAGCCCGACACCGCCCCCTTGATCTTGTGGGGGGCCCGCAGGCCCCGGTAGCGCAGCTCGAGGTCGATGGCCAGCGTGGTCGAGTCCTGGACCCCGAAGCGGCACCATGTCTTGCCCACGCACGACTTCACCGTGCGTAGGGCCTTGCCGTAGGCGTGGCCCGATTCCATGCCCACGTCGACCAGTTGGCGCCAGATCAGGGGGAGCTGGTCGACCCGGGCGCCGAAGAGGTCGATTCGCTGGGCACCGGTGATCTTGGTGTACAGCCCGAACTGCTTGGCGATGCTGCCGAGGGCGATCAGCTGGTCGGGGGTGATCTCGCCGCCCGGCACCCTGGGGACGACCGAGTAGGTGCCGTCGCGCTGAAGGTTGGCCAGGAAGTGGTCGTTGGTGTCCTGGAGGGCGGCCTGGCCGGCTTCGAGGATGTAGCCGTTGCCCAGCGACGCCAGCATCGACGCCACTGCCGGCTTGCAGATCTCGCAACCCCGGCCGGTGCCGTGGGCGGCGAGGAGCTGGGAGAAGGTGTCGATGCGGTGTATCCGCACGATGTCGAACAGCTCCTGGCGGGAGTAGGCGAAGTGCTCGCACAGGTTGTTTCCCACCTTGACGCCGGCCTTCTCGAGCTCGTCGCGGAGGAGCTCGGTCACGAGAGGCACGCAACCCCCGCAGCCGGTACCGGCCCTGGTGGCGGCCTTGATGGCGGCGATGTCGGTGACCCCGTCGGTGGCGATGGCGGCGCAGATGGCCCCTTTGGTGACGGTGTTGCACGAGCACACCGTGGCCGTGTCGGCCAGAGCCCCCACGCCCACGGTGGCCGTGGTGGCGTTGGCCGCGCCCGGGAAGATCAGCTCCTCGAGGTGGGCCGGGGTGGGCATCTCGCCCCGGGTCATCTGGACGAGGGTCTGATAGAGGGACGCGTCGCCGACGAGCACGCCGCCGATGAGAGGACGGATGGGCGGGACCGAGGCGGAGGCGCCGACGGTGGCGGGCCCCACGACCAGGCGCTTGTAGACGTTGGTCACCGGGTCGGCGAAGGTGATGGCTTCGGCCCCCGGCGAAGTGGCGAAGGCGTCGCCGAAGCTGGCCACGTCGATGCCCATCAACTTCAACTTGGTGGACATGTCGGCACCGCCGAAGGTGGCGTCGCCGCCCAGGATGCGGTCGGCCACGACGCGGGCCATCTGGTACCCCGGGGCCACCAGGCCCCACACCCGGCCGGCGGCGACGGCACACTCGCCGATGGCGAAGATGCGTGGGTCCGACGTGCGGCAGGCCTCGTCGACCACGATGCCCCCACGCTCACCGACGTCGAGGCCGGCGGCCCGGGCCAGATCGTCGCGGGGGCGGATGCCGGCGGAGAACACCACCAGGTCGGTGGCCAGGTCGTCGGGCTGCACGTCGGCCTGGGGGGCGAAGCGCATGGCCGTCACCTGACCGCTGTCGCCGGCCAGGACCTCGGCGGTGGCGGTGGCGGTGTGGACCGTGACGCCGAGATCCTCGATGCGCCGACGAAGGGCCATGCCGCCCCCGTCGTCGACCTGCACCGGCATCAGCCGGGGGGCGAACTCGACCACATGGGTCTCCAGGCCGAGGGTGCGAAGGGCGTTGGCCGCCTCCAGGCCCAGCAGGCCGCCGCCCACCACCGAGCCCACCTTGGCGTCGGCCGCGTAGGCGGCGATGGCCTCGAGGTCGTCGATGGTGCGGTAGACGAAGCACCCGGCGGCATCCCGCCCGTCGATCGGCGGCACGAAGGGGTACGAACCGGTGGCCAGCACGAGCGCGTCGTAGGCGATACGGACGCCCTTGACCGACACCACTTCGGCCGCCGCCGTGTCGATGGAGGCGACGGCGTCGCCGACGTGGACCTGAAGGCCCACCTGCTCGAAGAACCCCGGCGCGACCAGGGACAGGTCTTCGGCGGTGGCGCCCGAGAAGAACGAGCTCAGTCCCACCCGGTCGTAGGCCAGGCGAGGCTCCTCGCAGAACGTCACCAGGTCCCACTCGGCGGTCGCCCCGCGCTCGGCGAGGATCTCGAGGAACTTGTGGCCGACCATGCCGTTACCCACGACGACCAGGGTTCGCCGATCGGGGTTGTCGTCGCTCTGCCCGCTCACACCGGGTTCGCTCATGCTTGTCTCGTCCACACCGCCATCCAAGCGGAAGGCTGTGTGGGCGCTGTTGCCGCAGTGTGAACGGCTCACGACGAATGCCGGACAGACGCCGGCTGCGGTTGTGAGGTGCCTGAACGCTTCCTGACGTGGCGA
>JBPCNP010000167.1:0-14952 GCA_051001215.1 Acidimicrobiales bacterium | reverse complement strand
GCTCGAGGTCGCCTCTCTGCACACCCTCGAGCTCGAGCAGTCCGACAAGCCCACCAAGCCGACCCCCGCTGCCTCGCCGATGCCTGCTGCTCCCCGCCCTCGCTCACCTCGCCGAGGCGCATAGCTGCTGTGACAGAGGGATCCGCACGGCTCCAGGCACGTCAGCGAGATGCCGTGAGCGACCTCATCAACGAACAGCCTGGTCACAGGGTCCGAGGCCGTCACTCCTGGAGCGCCGCACCCATCTGATTTCGGGACGTGCGGGGCGTGGGGACGATCCGGCGGGCTCGGCATTGACCCGCAAGAGTCGCCAACGAGCCCAAACGTCCTGGTTCCGGCTGCGGACCTCCCGTCACCCCTTGGGTCTGCGTCAGCGCGTTGACGAGCACCGAGGCGTCGGTGACGATCAACCAGCGCTACCTGCCGAGTGGCGGCGTTGTCCACCCGAGCTGCTGATCTCGCTCTGGGCGAGCCCGGTCAGCGCGTCGGCTGCTTCCTCGATCGCGAGCCGTGAACCGTCGGTGCGGTCGGTGAAGCGATTGAGCAAAGAGATGCCACGGAGGCGCTCAGAACTCTCCTGCGTGAACTAGCAGTCCGACAGGATGTGGATCGGATCGTAACCGAGACGATGGTGAACCACGGAGCCAGCCGTCGGGTCATGGAGAAGGCCGGCATCCGCGAGAGCGGTCGACGCATCGGCGAAGAGGACGGGGAAGCTGTTGAGCTCGTCGATTACGAGTTCATCCAGCCCGACGCGATCCGTTCCGCCTTCGACCTGGCGTGATGCTCTCCCGCAAGCCGAACCCCTCGCGAGGAGTCGTTCTCGGTCGGGAGTCGCGCGCCGTGACCCACACCGTGATCTGACAGGGCAGGACTATTCCCCGGCACGAAGCGCTACGGCTCGGGCCCACACCACCAGGGGCAGCTGCAGGGGGAGCCGGAGCCAGGCCACGACCGGGGACCCGAGGGGGAACCCGTGGCCCACCAGCCCCCCGTCACGCGCCATCTGCACGTTGGCGGGGAACACGGCCACCAGCACGGCTGCGGTCAACCACCCTCCGATGCGACGGGTGCGCCCGCACACGAGCAGGGCCGCGCACCCGAGCTCGACCCCTCCACTGGCCCTGACCCAGGCCCCCGGAGCGCCCAGGACATGAGGGACGATCTGCTCGTAGGACCGAGGGACGAGGAAGTGGCTGAGGCCCGCCGCCGCCATGACGGCGGCGAGGGCGAACGCCGCTCCCGCGCCCGGCGTCACCGCCGACGTCGAGGTGTCGGACTTCGAGGTGTCGGACGTCGAGGTGTCGGACGTCGCGGTGTGGAACGGCGCGGTGTCGAACGGCCCGGTGTCGGGCGGCGTCTGCTCCGGTGGCCCGATCGCACCCGTCATTCGTCGCTGCTTCGCCCCGTGGTCATCTGGCCAACGACCCTATGGTCCAGGGAGCGACGCTCGTCGTCACCTACGCTCGGACAGTGGGTCGTCGCTGGGTGCCGATCGTAATCGTCGTGGTCGGAGGCCTGCTGGGCCTGGTGCTGACCGGGTTCCCGTCCCGGGCCCACGATACCCCGATCAGGGTTCAACCCGAGGCCACCTCCACCTCCACGTCTGTCGTCAGGGCCCTCACCGCGGCGCCGACGACCTCCCCGCCCCCGCCGGTCCGCCCGGTTGGCGATGTGCGGGTCATGGTCCTCAACGCCTCCGGAGTCGCAGGGTCGGCCACCCGGGTCGGCGCCGCCATCAAGTCGCAGGGATGGGATCTGAAGGCACCCGGCGCCGACCGCAAGACCCAGGACGCCACGGTGATCATGTACCGGACCGGATACGACAACGAGGCCCGAGCCCTCGCCGTCGCACTCGGGCTCGACGCCGGTGTGAGAGCGCCCCTCGATCCCGCGGTGAAAGCCGACGCCGCCGACCTGGTGGTGGTCGTGGGCACGACACTGGCCAGGCGCACTCCTTGAAGACAGGGGCGGGAGCGACACCGCCGGCCTGAACCCGTACAAGGCAAAGGCCGACTACGGTGACAGCTCGTGGCGTGGTCGATGTTCTCGGCTGCCGAATCACCGCGATGAGGTTGGCATGAGCAGACTGGTGGTCAAGATCGCCGCCTTGGCGGGGGCCGGCATCATGGTCGTCGCCGGGTGCGGCGGTGGCTCGTCCAAGAAGGCGGCCCCGGCGTCCACGACCGTCTTGCCCGGGCAGACACCCGGGGCGGGCGCGGTGAACGCCACCGTGCCGCTCCCCAAGCCGGCGTGCGAGTTCCTCACCGGTGACGACATCGCCGCCGCCATCGGCAACCCGGTCCAGGCGCCGACGCAGGCCGAGGCCTCCAACTGCACCTGGGGCACCGCCGTCGATGGCGGGACGAGCGTTGACCTCACCGTCGTGAAGATCGCCTCCGGTGCCGCCGCCGAGGCCTGCAGGGACCAGCGCAACACCCTGCCCAAGGGCGTGGCCAAAGCGCCGGTCTCGGGGGTGGGTGACTCGGCCGTGTGGGTGGTCGAGGAGTTGACGACGATCAGGCAGGGCCACCTCCTCGCCTGCTGGAACAACGCTGCGGTGGTCGTCCTGCTCACGGGTGAGAAGGACGCCGCCGCTCTCCAAGCGTCGGCCTCGAACCTGGCCGAGAAAGTCCACAACCGCCTGTAGCAGGCGGCGACACGGCCCGATCAGGAGTCGTCGGGGCGGCGGACCACGACCACGGTGTTGGCCGAACTCATGGGGTCGAAGCGCAGCTCGAGCTTGTCGCGATCGACGGGGTTGGCGGGCGCCTCCTGCTCGATGCCCACGGTGTCGACCGGACGCGGGTCGAACACCTGTTGGAGGCCGAGGGCAAAGGCGGCGGCGACCCCGGACGCAGCAACCCCGGACCGAGCGGTCTGACGCCGGCGCTCGATCGGGGGTTGGTCGTCGGTGTCCTCGTCGGACGTCGGGTCCTCGGGTGGGTCGACGGGCGGTTCCACATGCCCAGGCTACCGATGCGCGGGGACTACGCGTCGGTCGTCAGTGGGTGCTGGCGAAACGCCTTCCGGCCAAGTTCGGGATCAACGTGGAAGGCCTCCGCGTACCGCTCATGCACGGTCGGCCAGAGCTCGAGCGCCTGCGCCTCGCCGAGGCACTCCTGCCAGGTAGGCATCCATCCGGGGGAAGCATCGATCCCATCCCGCCGCCGTTCTCGCCGCCGGGCCTTCCTCGAGGGAGAGCTGGAGGGGTCCAGAGCGGGTTCAGACGAGGAAGCGGAAGGCCGGGGAATCGGCCGAGAGGCGCTCGATCTGGAGGCCGCTCGACTCCATCCGGGCCAGGAGCGGGGCCAAGTCACCGGTGGTGAGGAGCTCGATACCGACCAGGGCCGGGCCGATCTCGCGGTTGTTCTTCTTCACGTACTCGAACAAGGTGATGTCGTCGGAAGCCCCGAGGACGTTGTCCAGAAAGCCCCGCAGCGCCCCCGGCTCTTGGGGGAACTCCACCAGGAAGTAGTGCTTGAGCCCCTGGTGCACGAGGGAGCGCTCGACGATCTCCCCGTAGCGGCTCACGTCGTTGTTGCCACCGGACAGGATGGCCACCACCGACGACCCGGGGGCCACCGCCAGCCCCTCGCTCAGGGCGGCGACGGCGAGGGCGCCGGCCGGCTCGGCGATGATGCCGTCCCGCTGGTAGAGCTCGAGCATGGTGGTGCACACCCGGCCCTCGGGGACCGTCACCACCTCGTCGACCAGTGACTGCACCAGCTCGAAGGTGTGGGCGCCGACCCGGCGGACAGCGGCGCCGTCGACGAAGCTGTCGATGGAGCCGAGAGTGACCGGCTCGGCCGCGTCCAGGGCAGCGCGCATGCTCGGGGCGCCGGCGGGCTCGACCCCGACCACGCGCATCGGGGGCGTGGTCCCCTCGGCCACCACTGCGCAGCCGGCCAGCAGGCCTCCGCCCCCGACCGGCACCAGCAACAGATCGGGCGGGCCGCCGAGTTGCTCGACGATCTCGAGGGCCACGGTGCCCTGGCCGGCGATGACCCGGGGGTCGTCGAACGGGGGCACCAGGACCGCCCCCTCGTTGTCGGCCAGCACCACCGCCGCATCGTGGGCTTCGTCGTAGGTGTGGCCGGCGACGATGACGGTGGTCTCGGCGCCGCCCAGGGCGGCGATCTGCTCACGCTTCTGGCGGGGCGTCGTCCGGGGGAGGACGACCCGGCATCGCACGCCCAGCCGCCGGCAGGTGTAGGCCACGCCCTGGCCGTGGTTGCCGGCGCTGGCGCACACGACCCCGGTCGCCTGCTCGGCTGCGGTGAGCGAGATGATGAAGTTGTAGGCGCCCCGCAGCTTGTACGACCGGACGGGCTGCAGGTCCTCCCGCTTCAACCAGACATCGGCCCCGGTCACCTGCGAGAGCCGCTCGTTGCGCTCGAGCGGCGAACGCACGACGACGTGACGGAGGTGCTCGGCGGCGAGGCGCACATCGTCGATGGAGACCCCCGTCATGGCCGGGTACTCTAAGGGATGAGGAGGCCGGCTCCGTTGCGCCGGGGTCGTTTGCCGCCGACAAAGACCAGTGCCAGGGCCAGGCCAAGAGCCTGGCCCTGGTGGTCCTCGCTGCCATCGTCGCCGTGGCGGTGGTGGCGGAACGGACGGCGCGGCGGGCGAGGCGGGGTCAGCCTCGGCTGTACATCAACGAGCCGGGGGTGGTGAGCAGCTTGCCGGTCTCCAACCAGGTCTTCAGGCCGGACAGGATCATCGGCCAGCCGCCGTAGAGCTGTTCGTTGGCACCCTCGCGCAACTGGTCGTGGGTGACGAGGAGGCGGCACGAGTCGCCGACGGGCTCGATCTCCCAGATGACCCGGGAGGTGCCCTCGCTCTTCACCTCGTCGCTCCACAGGGCGACCATGGTCTGGACCAGCCGCCGTGGCGGGTCGACCTCCAGGTTTTCCCCCTCGCCCAGGACCATGCTCCCGTCGGGGGTGGCCATCTCCATGCGTGAGCCGGGCGTCCAGTCCGAGGTGATCCGGGCGCCGAAGTTGTACTTGCTCCTGATCTCGCTGTCGGTGATCGCCTCCCACAGGCGCTCCGGGGTCGTGCGGATGTAGATCTCGAACACCTTTTCCATCGAACTCTCCAGTCTGTGCTTGATGTCACTGAGCGCGGCGGCCCAGGGCTCGGCGAACTTGGTCACCCATCGGTCGTGGACGAGCCTGATCGGGACCGGGTTCAAGAAATGGAGCTTCTCCCGGCCCCGCCGCCTCGTGACCACCAGGCCCGCTTCCTCGAGCTGCCTCAGGTGCTTCATGACCCCGAAGCGCGTCATGGCGAAGCGCTCCTCGAGCTCGCTCAGCGTCTGGCCGTCGGCACGGAACAGCTCGTCGAGCAGGCTCCTCCGGGTGGGGTCGGCCAGGGCCTTGAACACCTCGTCCACGCCCGCAGAATACGTGACCAATTAGTCACCTGTCAAGTGAGAGCCCACCGATCAGAGCCGCACCGCCCGCCGCCAGCACAGCGCCGAGGCGACGAGGACGGCGGCCACCACGGTCAGGTCCCACGTGGCGGGGCCCAGGCCCAACCACGGCTGGCGGATGGAGTCGGTGACGTGGGTCAAGGGCAGGAACCGGGCGATGCGCTGCATGGCCCCGCTCATGGCGTCGGGCGGAGGACCGCCGCCGCCGAGCAGGAACGAGGGGAAGAACACCAGCAGGCCGATGCCCTGGGCGGCCCGGGCGGTGGGCACGACGGCGCCCAGCACCAGGCCGAGGCTGGTGAACGTCACCGCTCCCAGGACCACCGCGGCCAGGGTGGCAAACGGCGACTCCACCGGGGGCAGGCCGTAGATCGGGGCGGCCACCGCCAACAGCACGGCGGAGGCCACCAGAGTGAGGATGACGCCGACCGTCAGTTGGGCGACGGCGAAGGACCAACGGGGAAACCCGGCGGCGGCGAAGCGCCGGAGCACGCCCCGCTCGCGGTACCCGGCCAAGTGGACAGGCACCATGACCAGACCGATGGCGCCGATGACGACGGCCAGGTACGAGGCGACGTACCACTGGGACGGGTCGACGTAGGCGAACGAGTGGGCATCGTCGGCGCCGAAGGACCCGGCGATGACCAGGACGGTCACGATGGGAAAGGCGAACACGAAGGCGAGCACGAGCGGCTCGCGCAGCACCAGCCGGAGCTCGGTGCGGACCAGTTTGGCGATCATGTTCATCGACGTCCTCCGTTCAACTCGAGCTGGCGGTCGCCAACCTGAGCGAGCAGGGCGATCACCGCCTCTTCCAGATCGGGCATGACCACGGCCAGGTCATCGGGGACGTGGCCGAACCCCACGAGATAGGCGCACACGTGGGCGATCATGCGACGGTCGCCACGCACCTCGATGGCGGTGCCGGCGCGCCGCACCTGGGTCACGCCGGGAAGGATGTCCAGGCTGTCGAGGCGGACCCCGTTCACCCCGCCGTCGAAGCGCACGATGGCCCACGGCGCATGGCGGTCGACCAGATCCACGGGCGACCCCGAATCGACCACCCGACCGCCGTCCATCACCACCACCCGGTCACACAGGGCCTCGGCCTCGTCCATGTAGTGGGTGACCAAGACCACCGTGGTCCCCGCGTCGCGCAGTGCGCGGATGGCATCCCAGACGTCGCGCCGGGCGGCGGGGTCGAGGCCCTGGGTCAGCTCGTCGAGAATGACCAGGCTGGGCCGGTTCAACAGGGCCAGCACCAGGAGCAGGCGTTGACGCTGGCCACCGCTCAGCACCGAAAAGGCCTGGCGGCGGTGCTGGGCCAGCCCGAATGCCTCGAGCAGCCCGTCGACGGGCATGGCCCGCGGCCCCCGGAACAACTCGATGGCCTCGCCCACCCGCAGACGGTCGGGAAGGGCCGACTCCTGAAGCTGGCTGCCGATCAACCCCCGCAGCCGGGGCCCGTCGACCTGGGGATCGAGGCCCAGCACCCGCACCGAGCCTGCGTAGGGGCGGCGCAGGCCGCTGATGCACTCGACGGTGGTCGTCTTGCCGGCGCCGTTGGTCCCGAGCAGGCCGACGATCTCACCTTCGTGGACGTCCAGGTCGACATGGTCGACCACCAGCCGGTCGCCATAGCGTTTGCACAGCTCTCGCACCTCCACCACTGGGCCCATGGTCTGCCATCCCTCCCGTCGGCGGACGATCCGACCGACCGTTGCACGATGACGGAAAGGGCCTCGAACCACATCGGGCCCAGGGAGGTATCCGGCCTCCCCCCAGGGGTGGAGAGGCTCAGCCGGGGGCGATGCCGTGCTGGTAGGCGAACACGATGGCCCCGGCCCGGTCGCGCACCCCGAGCTTGGAGAAGATGCTGCCCACGTGGGTCTTCACCGTGGCCTCACTGACGAACAGGGCGCCAGCGATCTCACTGTTGGTGGCGCCGGTGGCCATGTGGCCCAGCACGTCGAGCTCACGGTCGGTCAGCTGCTTGGCCTTGTCGGCCTGGCGCTGCCGGGGCAAGCCCGTGGAGCGGGTCACGGCCAGCACCCGGGCGGTGACGGCCGGGTCGAGCCACGACCCACCCGACGCCACCATCCGGGTGGCGGCGATCAGGTCCTCGGCGGACGCCTCCTTGAGCACGAAGCCGGCGGCGCCGGCATCGATGGCGCCCCACAGCACGTCGTCGTCGTCGAAGGTGGTGAGCACGAGCACCGGTGGCCCGTCCAGGTCACGGATGCGGCGGGTCGCCTCGATGCCGTCCATTCCCCGCATGCGGATGTCCATCAGCACCACGTCGGCGGCCACCGACCCGACGGTGTCGACGGCGGCAGCCCCGTCGCCGCACTCGGCGATCACGGTGAAGCCGTCGTCCTCCGACAGGATGCGCTGCAGCCCGGCCCGCACCAGCGGCTGGTCGTCGACCAGGACGACGGCGATCACGTCGACGGCGGCGACATGGTCGGAGGCGGATCGACCGGCGACATGGTCGGAGGCGCGTCGACCGGCGACATGGTCGGAGGCGCGTCGACCGGCGACACGGTCCGCGGCACGTGGGCATACACCCGCCATCCTCCGTCCACGGGGCCGGCGCGGAGGGTGCCCCCGACGGCCTCCACCCGCTCGCGCATCCCGATGAGACCGACACCGGGCGGCCCGGCGGCGGCCGGGGTCGCTCCCGCAGTCGGGGACCCTCCGGCGTCGATCACGTCGACGTCGACGGCGTCGTCGGCCACCGCCACCGACACCCGGGCGACGGCGCCCGGCGCATGGCGGACGGTGTTGTTGAGCGATTCCTGCACCACCCGGTAGACGACCAGACCGGTGACCGGCTCGACGTCGGCCATGTCACCGGTGACGGCGAGGTCCACCGAGGAACCGGCAGCGGCCATCGTCTCGATGAGGTCGGGGACGTCGCTGGCCGCAGGGGTGGGCGCCGTCCCCGAGCCTTGCTGGTCGTCGCGCAAGGCACGGACGTTGCCGCGGATCTCGGCCAGGCTGGCCCGGCCGACGGTCTCGGCCTCCAGGAGAGCGGCGGCGGCGGCGTCGGGGTCGTCGCGCACCAACCGGCGGGCCCCGGTGACACTGAGCAGCACCACGGTGAGCGAGTGGCCCACCAGGTCGTGCAGCTCGGCGGCGATGCGCCGGCGCTCGACGTGTACCGCCTGTTCGGCCAGCAGTCCCCTGGTGGCGGCCAGCTCGGTGACGAGGTCACGGTACCGGCGCATCTGCTCGCCCGACAGCCATCCGAAGGCGATGCCCATCATCCAGAAGGGCCATCCCCAGTCGGTGGGACTGAGCAGTTGCACGACCGGGGGGGCGAGCACGGCAGCGGTCCCGGCGGCGATGCGGGTGAGCCGGTCAGGCGTCACCAGCACCAGGTAACAGAGGGCGACGACGAGCAAGAACATGGTCCCCTCGCCCCGTTCCTGCAGGTTGAGGACGATCGCCGGGGTGAAGGTCCAGGCCACAAGCAGCGCCGTCGGCATGCCGGGCCACCGGCTCTTGGCCACGAACCCGGCCAGGGTCACGACAGTGAGGGCAGCCACCTCCAGGCGGGCGCCAATTCCGTGGGCGGCGGCGACGCCGGCGATGCCGATGGCGCCGCCCACGACCACCGCCCAGGCTGGCCAGGGGTCGCCCTGGCTGGTCCACACACCTCGCTGCACCTGGCGACCGTACCGAACGAAGGGAACGCTGTCATCGGTCCACGGGATGAGTGCGGCGGTCCCCCCGGGGGACGAGCGCCCCATGCAACGGCGGTGCCGACGCACTCGGCGCCCGGTTCAAAGACATCGTGTCCGCCATGGGCGGCAGGCAGATCCTGGTCGAAGACCCCTTCCGGCAACCCCGTCGAGCTCCTCCAGCCGACCCTCCCGGAAGCGTCACTGTCACCACTCTGAGACACGCCCCACCAGCAGAACCTCCCGGACTACACCCGGTTGACGCAATCTGACGGTTGCTATAGTATGGCAACCGTTCAGTTGCTACTACCTGGAGGTCGCCATGAGTTTTCCCGATCGCGTCGAGCGCACGGTGGAGATCGCTCATCCGCCAGGCACCGTGTGGGCGGCGCTCACCACCGCCGAGGGTCTGGGCACCTGGTTCGGCAACGAGGCGACGATCGATCTGCGTCCCGGCGGATCGGCGCAGATGACCTGGACCGGCGGCCACAAGGCCGACATTCGCATCGAACGGGTCGAGGAGCCGGCGGTCTTCGGCTTCACCTGGCACATCTACGGACTGCCCGATGACGATCCTCGGCGCACCTACGTCGAGTTCACGCTCGAACCGGTCGGTGCCGGCACGCGACTGTCGGTGGTCGAGACCGGTTTCGCCCAGCTGCCTGAGGACGCCTACCGCACGGCCTACGACGGCAACACCCGTGGTTGGGCCAGCGAGCTGGGCGAACTGGTCGACTACCTCGATGCCGCCTGACATCGAGGCCATCGCCGAACAGGTCTTCGTTGCCCTGGCCGACCCCAGCCGGCGCGCCATCCTGGCCGCGCTGGCGGCAGGGGGACCGGCCACGGCCACCGACCTGGCCGATCGCCTGCCCATCACCCGGCAGGCGATCGCCAAACATCTGGCGTTCCTGGCCGAGGTCGGTCTGGTGAAGTCCGAGCCCGGAGAGCGGCGCCGGGTGCGCTACCGGCTGCGCTCCGCGCCGATGCAGGTGGCACAGCAGTTCCTGGCAGTGCTGGCCCGCGACTGGGACGGCCCGCTCGACACGTTGAAAGACCACATCGACCGGTCCGCCCGCAGGACCGCGACAACTCCATCCACGAAAAGCCCGAGACCGAACTGAAAGGGGCACGCCATGATGAAGACCCCCAAGATCGTCACACCGCACGAGTGGGAGGCAGCGCTCCAGCAGCTGCTGGTGAAGGAGAAGGAGCTGACCCGTGCCCGGGACGCGCTGGCCGCTGAGCGGCGGCGGATGCCGTGGCTGGCGGTCGAGAAGGACTACACCTTCGACGGACCCGGGGGAACGACGAGCCTGGTCGACCTGTTCGAGGGCCGGCGTCAGCTGATCGTGTACCGCGCCTTCTTCGAGCCGGGCGTGACCGGCTGGCCCGACCACGCCTGCCCCGGCTGTTCCCTCGTGGCCGATCAGGTCGCCCACGTGTCCCACCTGAACGCCCGCGACACGACCCTCGCCTTCGCCTCGCGCTCGCCGCAGCCCGACATCGCCCGTATGAAGGACCGGATGGGCTGGACGATGCCCTGGTACACCATGACCAACCGGTTCGACACCGACTTCGGCGTGGACGAATGGCACGGCACGAACGCGTTCATCCGCAATGGAGACGAAGTGTTCCGGACCTACTTCGTCAACAGCCGTGGCGACGAGGCGATGGGGAGCACCTGGAGCTACCTGGACCTGACGGCGCTGGGGCGCCAGGAGGAGTGGGAGGACTCGCCCGAGGGCTATCCCCAGACCCCGCCGTACGCGTGGTGGAACTGGCACGACGAATACGCTGCCCGCGCCGGCTGATCTCGACACGACAATCGGGTCCCCCAGGGCCCTCGTACGAGAGCTCGGTAGGGGTTGGTCGCCGTTGCTGCCGACGATGAACCCGGAGGAACCGCTGTGGACAAGCCCCACGGACGCCGCCGGCCTGCGATTGCGGCGAACCCCTTGCCGACACCGAATGGCGGGAACGAGCGACCATTCGCTGCAGCGTCTGTGGGTCCCGTTGGGGCGTCGAGGTCATCGACGGGGGACCGAGTCGCTTTGGTCGATCGGCGGTCCGACCGCAGCGTGGTGCCAGGCGCATCCGGTTGAGGAGAGCGACCCATACGGTGAGTTCCAGCCGGAGGACATCCTTCGGGACCGCCTACCGGCGCTACCGGCCACCGAGATCCGCCCCAGGGACTACCTTTCCTGTCGCTACCCGGCAAGGCAACCGGCACGCGGCGGTTCTCTACGTCCACCGACAGGAGGCTGGAGAGTCGACATACCTGGGGACGATTACGAGGACGAGACCGAACACCTGGTCTTGGATGAGGGTGGCGAATGGACCAGCACCGGCAGTGGAGGAGGCGACTGGGTCAACGTCTTCAACCCGCCGGTGGAGCTACTGGAGAAGTACGTGGTCACTCGCGACCGGCATCTCCGGGAGTGCCGATGGACGCGAGGCGTCGTCGGTGTCCACGGTCCCGGCCAGGTGCCGATACTCGATGAGAACGGGAGCGTCCTGCACGACCCCACCGGGTCGTCGCTCGAGTACACCCTGAACGTCTAGGCAACCTGATCCCGCTGGGCGGTCCGCTGGCCGCCGGGTGTCCCGAACCTTCGTGGTACCGACTCGCCTACCGGGGGTTCTCACCCGGGGGTGGCGCCATACCGGAGCCAAGCGCGAGGGGAGCCTGTCGAGAGGGATGGCTCTCGCCGTCGATGTCCGGCGGTGGTGGTAGGCCTTTCACGATGCGGAGAATTTCGCGCCTCTTGTGCACCCTGTGGTCTCCCACAATTCCGGTGCCATGGCCGACGGGTGCTTGGCACTGCCCGCGATGCGGACGTCGGCTCGTCGGGCAAGGTAGGCCGGGACGGCGTGGTCCGCTTCGGTGGGAGACGATGACGCGGAACCAGCAGGTGAAGGACTGCCTGGTCTGCGGGGCCGACGACAAGGTCAAGAGTCCTGGACCAGCGCTCGACGAGGAGCTTGCCACACTGTTGAAAGGGCTCCGTGATGACAACGAGCGGCGGTGGGTCCGAAGGATCGAGGGGTGCGGCGCTGGTGATAGCCGTCTGTTCTGCGTCGCTCACTTCCTGTGGCATCTGCGCAACGACCCCTGCTACAAGGCCGACCGAGCGTTGACCGAGCGCCTGCTCTACGCCATTGGACTGACATTTCCTGCGACCGGACCGCGACCGGAGACGACTCCCTTTATCGGCGGCCCACCCCCGCCATGGGTCTGATCCGAGCTGCCGGCGGCCAAGCCGCACGTCCGATCCGTCACTTCTCGGATTCGTTCTCCCGACCGGTTGAGCCGTTGTTGAGAGACCAAGAAGCCACAACGACGCGACAGCCCAGACGATGACCAGGCCCACCCAGACAAGAAGGGCAGGAAAGGCGCCAAGTCCTCCATGGGGGTAGACGAGGCGGTTGGTGTTCGGGCGTACCCGATCCAGCCTCCGCCTTGTTGGCTGAAGCCGAGCGGGCGCCTGGCGATCGAGCGCTTGTGCTTGGTGGCTCCGCTGAAGGCGTTGGTGCCTCGGATCAGCTCGACCAGTGCCTCGTAGGCGTGTGTCCGACCGGGGACGGGGACGACGCCGGCGTCGTAGGCCAGCTCCACACGGGCCGTGACCCGTTCCAGGAAGAGGCTTGCGGGAGGGACGGCTGGCATCGAGATGCTCGTCCAGCACCGACCGGCAGGTGTCGATCCAGCGCTGGTCCAGGCCCCGCAGCGGATCCGTCTGGCGAAGGTGTCGGCCATCGGCCAACCCGGCGGGACCATCGATCTGGAATGCCGCCAGCCAACGCTGCAACGTGCGCACCCCGACCCCGAGCTCGTCGGCCTTTGACCGCTGGCGCTCCGACATCGCCAGCTCGGGGCGAAACGCTGCCCGCGGCTCGCCGGGCGCGGCGAGATCGGCGGAGCCGGATCGGTAGCCGGTCAGCACCTCATTTAGGAGGGCGACCCGCCCGGCGATCTCGTCGCCGCCGCCGGCGCCCAGGTTGGCGAACAGCTCCCCGACACCCTCAGGGGCGGCCTCTGAGCCCGGGTCGGCGCCCACGACCGTCACCTCGTCGGCGAGGAGCTCGCGGGCGTCGGTTACCCACACCCGGCCGCGCTCCGAACGCAACGTCACCAACGACCCCGCGATGGCCGTCATCGTGTGCGCCACGCTGTGGTGGCGGATCCGGGCCCCGACGGCCAGGGTTGTCGTCCGCGTCGTCATCGGACACGCCCCAAAGCGCTCTGTTCGGATAGGACCGCGGTCAGGTCGGCGCGCAGGCGGCCCGACCACAGCAGGTGCAGCAGCGCCGGTCGCACCCTCTCCGGTGCCCCGATCCCCTGGCAGCGCCGCTCGAGATCGGCGATTGTGTCACCGTCGGCGACCAGCGGTGCCACGGCGCCGACGAGGTCGGCGTCGAAGCGGTCAGCGCGCCGGTAGCCGGCCAGGAATCGGAGGTTGGCCAACAGCGCCTCGTCGGCGCCGGTCCATATCTCGTGCCGCCACCCGCGTTCACCAAAGGCTCGTCCCGCCCACTCGAAGGTCGCCGCCACCTTCGGGTCGCCGAGGCGATCGTGGGGCTTCACGTTCACGATCGTGACGGCACCTTCGTGGTCGATGAGGGCAACCTCGGGAACGTGACGCCGGAGCTTGCCGGCGACCACCGCCTCGACCAGGAACGGCTGGGCGACGATCCAGCCGACCTGGGGTGCGAAATCGGCCATGAGCACCCGGGCCAGCTCGAGACGGCTCTCGTAGGCAACATGGCCCCCGGTCGTCGCCGACCAGTACAAACCCGAGTAGTGCGCCTGACCGCGATGCCAGCGGAACTGGCGCCACGGTGCCACCTCACCGCTGGGCAAGACCCCCACCGCTCCGGCCGGAGCGAGCTCGGATTCGATCCCGGCCAAGGACCGCCAGATGATCTTGACCGAAGCCGGACTGCCCGAGTCCATGCCATCGAAGGCGATGCCCGTTCACCGTACCCAGCGCCACGCCCTGTTGGGGGACCACCTCGGAGCGCAGCTACGGGCTGTCCGTAAAGCCAAACCGCATGAGCTGGATCCGATCGTGCCGCGGAGATCAAGGGCTGCAACGGTCATGGCGCTCGCATCTATCCTCTAGCAACATGTGGTGGACCTATGCCGTGGTTCCGCTCCTCGCGATGTGTGCCCTTGAGCAACTCGCCGATCGCTAACATCTCTAAGCCAGGCGTGCCGCTCGGCGTCGTTTCAGAGAAGAGTTCGCAGGCCTCCGGAGGTCCGAGAGCCGGGAGGTGGCCCGGGTGTTGCCCGACACGCTGGATGGAGATGACGGCGACACGATGCATGAACACGAGATCGGGTCACGCGTCTTCATCGGGGGTGTCGCTGGTCTGGGTCCGGGCGCGTCGAAGTAGCCCTTTGGGGGTCTCAGGCTGATTCGTGCCACGCGGGCTGGGGCCGCAGGGCGAGGATCGCGCCGCCGGTGACCACGACAGCGAGCTGCCAGAGCGCCGGCACCGGACCAAATCGGCGGACCGTCTCGGTAATGGAGTAGTGCTGGTCATCAGCCGTAACAAGCATGAGATCGCGCGTTGGGACACGGACAGTCTTCTGGGCGCTTTCGCAAGCGACCTCGACGGTGCCATTCGGAACGTCATCTCGGCTCTCGACAGAGAGGGCGATCGCATACCAAGCCAAGGCAGAAGCCGTAGCGTGGGTGGCGTCCATCCCCTGGTGGAAAAGTCGACGGGCGTAGGTTCCTTCCAAGAGCTACCAACTCACGAAGGAGGACCTACACCCGTGACTGCACGAGTATCACCCACCGAAGCCATCCGCGCCGA
>JBPCNP010000166.1:0-24720 GCA_051001215.1 Acidimicrobiales bacterium | reverse complement strand
ATGGTCTCCTGCCCGTAGTCGCGCTCGTTCTCCTTGCGGTACAGGTAGTAGGCCTCGTCGATGAACAGCACCCCGCCCATGGCCCGCTTGAGCACCTCTTTGGTCTTGGGGGCGGTGTGGCCGATGTACTGGCCCACCAGGTCGTCACGGGTGACCTGGGTGAGGTGACCCTTGCCGAGGTAGCCGAGTGACTTGAGCAGCTCGGCCATGCGGATGGCCACCGTGGTCTTGCCCGTGCCCGGGCTGCCGGTGAACGACATGTGCAGGGTGGGCCGGCTCGAGTCGATGCCGAACTTGCGGCGGAGGCGGTCGACGACCAGGAGGTCGGCGATCTCGCGGATGCGGGTCTTGACCGGGACCAGGCCGACCAGCTCGCGGTCGAGGCGGTCGAGGATCTCGTCGGTGTTGGTGGCCTTGCGTTCTTCGACAACGTCGACGACGTCGTCGTCGTCGAGCTCCGCGGCTTTGCGTTTGGCCTCCTCCTCGTCCTCCTCCTCGTCCTTGGACTTCGGCTTGTCGTTGCCTCTGGGCATGGCGAAGCTGGTCATGGCCAGATCGTAGCTTTTCACGATCCTGGGTTCTCGACTCCGCCGAGGAGCCTCCGCAGGGGCTTGCCTCCCGGGGTGCGGGGGATCTCGGCCACCAGCTCCAGGTGGCGGGGGAGCTTGGCCGCCGACAGCCGTTCGCCGGCGAAGTCCCGCAGGTCGGCCAGGGTCGGGGGGTCGGCGGGATCGGCGGCCACCACGTGGGCGACCACCCGCTCACCCCACTCGGTGTCGGGCGCGCCGGCCACGCCCACGTCGGCCACCCCGGGGTGGGCGGCCAGGACCGATTCGACCTCGGTGGGGCTCACGTTGACGCCGCCGGTCACGATGAGGTCGCGCAGGCGGTCGACGACCTGGAGGGCGCCGTCGGGACCCCAGGCGCCGGCGTCGCCGGTGCGCAGCCACCCGTCGGGCGACAGGGCGGCGGCGGTGTCGTCAGGGCGCAGGCGGTAGCCCCGCATCACCATGGGGCCCCGGACGACGATCTCGTCGTCGTCAGCGATGTGCACCTCGACACCTTCGACTGGCCGTCCGTCGTAGACGACGCCCCCCCAGGTCTCGGTCAGCCCGTAGGTGGCCACCACCGATGCCCCGGCCTCGGTGGCCCGGGACCGCAGTCGTGGGTCGAGGCGGGCCCCGCCCACGAGGATCGCCCGGAACCCGCTCAGGTCGACGCCGGCATCGAGACAACGGCTCAGCGTGGTGGGCACGAGCGAGACGAACGAGGCCTGGGAAGCGGCCACGTCGGCCGGGTCGAACCGCTTGGTGACCTCGACGGGAACGCCCGTGGACCAGGTCCGGGCCACCACGCCGAGCCCGCCGATGCCGTACAGGGGCAGGCAACACAGCCACCCCCCGCTGTTCTGGTCACGTTTCGACTGGTCCTGGCCCGCTGAAACGTGACCAGAACGCTCTTCGGCGACGGCGACGGCGACGGCGACGGCGGCAAGGGCCTGGCGGTTGGACCGGGCCGACGCCGCCAGGCCCGCCCAGGTGAGCTCCACCCCTTTCGGCTCACCGGTGGTGCCCGTCGTCGCCACGACAGCGGCCACCTCGGGAGCGACGGGGGTGCCGCCGGGAAGGGCCCGTGTCCCGAACTCGCCGACCTGGTGGGTGGGGCGAAGGGCATCGAGGATGCGGCGGCGCTCGGCCGCCGGCGCCTTGGGGTCGAGGGGCAGTACGGCCCGGCCCTCCTCCCACTCGCCCACGATGGCCGCCGCCGCGTCGGGGCCGGTCAGGGGGACGGCGGTGAGGGAGCCTTTCTCGGGTTGGGCCACGGACGCTACGGTAGCGGGATTCGTAGGAGTGATCGCTCTAGGAGTAATGACACCCGTGAATGATGACACCCGTGAATGACGAGACCATTCGACCGGGAGCGCCGTGGGAGAGCCGGGGCGACTACGGCGACATCCGCTACGACGTGGCCGAGGGCATGGCCAAGCTCACCATCTGCCGTCCCGAGGTGCGCAACGCCTTCCGGCCCCAGACGCTGTTCGAGATGGCCGACGCCTTCGAGCAGGCCCGTGACGACCCCGCTGTGGGGGTGATCATCCTCACCGGCGAGGGGTCACTGGCATTCTGCTCGGGCGGCGACCAGAGAGTCCGGGGCGACGACGGCTACCGCGACGCCAAGGGGGTGGGCCGTCTCAACGTCCTCGACCTGCAGATCCAGATCCGGCGCCTGCCCAAGCCGGTGATCGCCATGGTGGCCGGCTACGCCATCGGGGGAGGCCACGTCCTGCACCTGGTGTGCGATCTCACCGTGGCCGCCGACAACGCCCGCTTCGGCCAGACCGGCCCCCGGGTGGGCTCCTTCGACGGCGGCTACGGCGCCGGCCTGCTGGCCCGCACCGTGGGCCAGAAGAAGGCCCGGGAGATCTGGTACCTGTGCGAGCAGTACGACGCCACCGAGGCGTTGACCATGGGACTGGTCAACCGGGTCGTCCCCCTGGCCGACCTCGAGGTCGAGACCGTCGCCTGGTGCCGGCGGATCCTCGAGCACAGCCCCCTGGCCCTGCGCATGCTCAAGGCGTCGTTCAACGCCGACACCGACGGGCTGGCCGGCGTCCAGCAGCTGGCGGGGGACGCCACGTTGCTCTACTACCTGTCGGAGGAGGCCCAGGAGGGGAGGGACGCCTACGTGCAAAAGCGGGCGCCTGACTTTTCGCGATTTCCGAAGCGGCCTTGATGCTAATTCCCCCGCGCCCCACCTCCCCTCTCCTCGCGCGCGCTTTTGCACGTGGCTAGGGAGGAGGAGGGGAAAGGCAACTTCTCTCTGTGGATCCTTGGCGCAAGGCCCAAGACGCTCGGGGCTGCGGTTGCTCCTGTTCTCGTTGGGACTGCGGCTGCCTCGCGGTATGGGCCGTTCACCGCGTGGCGGGCTCTTCTTGCCCTGATCGTCTCCGTTGCGCTGCAGGTTGGGGTGAATTTTGCCAATGACTACTCGGATGGGGTGCGGGGGGTTGATGTCGAGCGGAAGGGGCCGGTGCGGCTGACGGCTTCGGGGCTGGCTTCGCCGAGGGCGGTCAAGACCGCCGCCTTTGCCGCCTTTGTGGTTGCCGGTCTCGCCGGGTTGGCCTTGGCGGTCGCTGTCGACCTGCGGCTGTTGCTCGTCGGGGTGGTGGCAATCGGCGCCGCCGCGCTCTACAGCGGGGGGCCCAGGCCCTACGCCTCGGCCGGACTGGGCGAGGTGTCGGTGCTGGTGTTCTTCGGGTTCGTGGCCACCTGTGGGTCGGCCTATGTCCAGATCCACCGGGTGCCGTGGCTGGCCGTGGGCGGATCACTGGCCGTGGGGCTACTGGCGTGCGCAATCCTGGTGGTGAACAACCTCCGCGACGTCGACACCGACGCCGTCGTCGGCAAACGCACCCTGGCCGTTCGCATCGGTGCGCCACGCGCCCGCCTGCTCTTCATGGCGTGTGTCGTGGGTGCCGTGGTGAGCGCGGTGGTCATGGCCGAAGTCGCCCCCGGCGCCCTTCTCGTGGTGGCGGCCGTGCCACTGGCGGTCGGGCCGTTGCGCACCGTGGCCCGCCGTCGAGAGGCTCCCGCCCTGGTGGGCGCTCTCGTCGCCACGGCCCGTCTCCAACTGGTCCTGAGCGTGTTGCTGGCCGTGGGCCTGTGGCTGTGACGGTGGCGGTTGCCGCCAGCGGCCTGCTCCGTGAGCGCCGGGTGGTGGTGCCGTTGCGGGTCTCGGTCGCCGGACTGACGGCGGTGACGGCCATCCTGGTCGAGGGCCCCTCCGGTTGGGGGGAGCGCACGACGCCGCCGTCCGGCTATCCCGTCGACGCCGGAGCCGCCCGTCGGGCCGCCGTGGAGGCGTCGTCGGGTGCGTGGCCCGTCGCCTGTCGAGACCGGGTCGCCGTCAACGCCCTCGTCCCGGCGATGACGCCAGATGAGGCAGCAGCGCTGGCCGGGACAGCGGCGGGGGCTGGCTTCGACTGCGTGAAGGTCAAGGTCGGGGCAACCGACGACACCCGGGACGACGTCGACCGGGTGGCAGCCGTGCGCGACGCCATCGGGGCTGCGGTGGGGCTGCGGGTCGACGCCAACGGGGCCTGGGACGTCGATACCGCTGTCGCCGTCCTCGCCCAGCTGGCGGTCTACGACCTGGAGCTGGCCGAACAGCCGGTTGCCTCCCTCGACGACCTGGCCCGTGTCCGGCGAAGGGTGGCGATGCCGGTGGCCGCCGACGAGTGCATCCGGGGCCTCGTCGACGCCCGCCGCCTGGCCCGCACCGGGGCAGCCGACGCCGTCGTGGTCAAGGTGCAGGCCCTCGGTGGCGTCGCTGCGGCCATGGACGTGGTCGAGGCCGCCGGGGTCCCCGCCGTCGTGTCGTCGCTCTACGAGACGTCGGTGGGAATCGCCGCCGGCCTGGCTCTGGCCGCCGCTCTGCCCGAACTGCCCTGGGCGTGCGGGCTCGGCACGGTCGCCCTCCTGGCCGGCGACGTGGTCGTCGACTCCCTGGTGCCGGTGGGCGGCGAACTGGTGGTTCGTCGACCGGTGCCCGATCCCGACCTGCTCGATCGCTACGAGGCGTGATGGTCATCGAGGAACGCCGTCACCGTTTCCGTCCACTCATGGGGTCGTTCCAAATGGGCGGCATGACCGGCACCGGGGATGCGGACCAGGGATGGCTTCGGGATGGCCGACGCCATGCGTTCGGCCACGGCACCGAACTTGGCATCGCGGTCACCCACCACCAGCAGCACCGGCATGGTGAGCTCTCCCAGGCGGTCCCACAGCGGTTCTTGCGCCCCGGTGCCGAGGTGGCGAAGGGCGGCGGCCAGACCGCCGGGCGAGTTGGCGCGCCGGGCGGCCACATCGGCGGGCGACGGCTGCAGATGGGCGAACATCGGCTGGCGCAGCCACTGGTCGACGAAGGCCGAGGTCCCACCGGTCTCGATCTGGGTGGCCAGCGATTCGTCGCCGCGTCGCCGTTCCGCCCGCTCGGCGGGATCGCCCAGCCCTGGCGATGCCCCCACGAGCACGAGGGCGTCGACCAGCCCGGGGTGGTCCAAGGCCAGGCGCAGGCAGAGGCGCCCGCCCAGCGAGTAGCCCAGGTAGGAGGCTCGGCCACCGGCCTGGCCCACCGCGGAAGCCGCCTCGACGAAGCCCAGGCGCACGTCCGACGAGCCGCCGTGGCCGGGGAGGTCGACGCTCACGACCTCCCGGTGAGCGGCCAGCCCCGGTGCCACCGCGGTCCACGACCGCAGGGTCTGGGTGAAGCCGTGCACCAGCACCACCCGGGGCCCGCCCTCCCGACCGTCGGTCACGACGTGCAGCACCGGGCGATTGTGGGTCGATGAGCGCCGATGCCGCCACTGGCTTCGCCCGGGCCCTGGTCGACGAGTGGGTCCGAGCGGGCGTCGCCATGGTCGCCGTGGCCCCCGGGTCGCGCTCGACGCCCCTCGCCCTGGCGCTGGCCGGCGACGGCCGGATCCGGTTCGAGGTCTTCGTCGACGAGCGTTCGGCCGGTGCCTTCGCCCTGGGCGCAGCCAAGGCGTCCGGCGGCCCTGCGGCGGTGGTCACCACCTCGGGTTCGGCCGCCACCTTGCTGTACGGCGCCGTCATCGAAGCCCGTCACAGCCGCACACCGCTCATGGTGTGCACGGCCGACCGGCCCCCGGAGCTGCGCGACACCGGCGCCAGCCAGGCCATCGACCAGCTGAAGCTGTTCGGCGACGCTGTGCGCTGGTTCGCCGAGGTCGGGGTCCCCGAGGACCGGCCCGGTGTCGGCACCTACTGGCGGTCGCTGGCGACTCGGGCCGTGGCCGAGGCCATGGGCCCGCCGCCCGGCCCCGTCCACCTCAACCTGGCCTTCCGTGAGCCACTGGTGCCCACGGGCACCCCCGTGGACGCACCCGGCCGCGCCGACGGGGCTCCCTGGACGGTGACGAGGGCGACGTCGATCGTGCCCCAGCCCGGCGATGTCGACCGCTTGGCTCGGGCCGTGGCTGGCACGCCGCGGGGCCTGGTGGTGGCCGGTTGGGGCGCCGATGTCGATTCCGACTCGGTGGAGCGCTTCGCCGGCGGTGCCGGTTGGCCGGTGCTGGCTGACGCCCTTTCCGGACTGCGCAACGGGCCCCTCGCCATCTCGACCTACGACGCCCTCTTGCGTCACCCGCCCTTCGCCGACAGTCACCGCCCCGACCTGGTGGTGCGTCTCGGGGCCGCCCCCACCGGGCGCGCCACGGTCACCTGGCTTCCCGGCGCCGTCCGCCAAGTGCTCGTCGACCCTGACCGGGCCTGGCTGGACCCGGGGCGGTCGGCGTGCGAACGGGTGGTGGCCGACCCCACCGCCGTCCTCGAGGCGGTCGCCGACCGTCTGATCGCGCCCGAGACCCCGACGCCCTGGTTGGCCGGGTGGCTGGCCGCCGAGGCGACCGCCCGGGCGGCCGTCGACGACCTCATCGACTCGTGGGAGGCGCCGTTCGAGGGCCGCATCGCCCGTGACGTCCTCGCGTGCCTTCCCGACGGGGCCACGCTGGTCGTGGGGTCGAGCATGCCCGTGCGCGACCTGGAGTCTTTCGCCCGGCCCCGTCGTGGGGTGCGCCTGGTGGCCAACCGGGGGGCGAGTGGCATCGACGGCTTCACCTCGACCGTCCTCGGCGCCGCCGCCGTGAGCCACGGCTCGGTGGCCGCCCTGGCCGGCGACCTCACCTTCCTGCACGACGTGGGTGGCCTGCTCGGTGCCACCCGGCGGGGCATCGACGCCACCCTCGTCGTGGTCGACAACGACGGCGGCGGGATCTTCTCGTTCCTGCCCCAGGCCGGGGCCAGCGGGGTCTCCGGGGCCTCAGAGCACTTCGAGCGCCTGTTCGCCACGCCCCACGGCACCGACCTGGTGGCGGTGTCCAGCGCCTTCGGCGTGCCCGCGGCCAGGGTGTCGAGGGGCGATCAGGTGGGCGGCGCCGTCGAGGAGGCGTTGGCGGCGGGCGGGGTGCGTCTCGTGATCGTGGGCACCGATCGGGCCGACAACGTGTCCCGCCACGCCGCCGTCTGGGAGGCGGTGGCCGCCGCCGTCGACGGGCTCGGCTGACCCAGGCGGCGCGGGGCTGGCTGGACCCGGTCAGACCTGACGCTTAGGGTGACCCAGGTCAGTCGGCCCCACGGGCGCCGGCGCGTGCTGCGGTCGCCGAGCCACAGCACCGTCCCTCTCCTCGACGCCACCGGACTGAGCCAGGTCCTCACCGTCCAGCGCTGACGCTAGGTCGCCGTCGATCGCGCGGGCTCACCGCTGGCTGATCCGGCGTCGGCTCAGCCCCCCGCGTCCCAGGCGCGGCCCCCCAGGGTGACCCCGTCGGTCCCCGGGCTCCGCCGTATCACCACACCACGTCTCGACCCGCCTCCCTCGCACAGGCGACGTGCGTCGCAACGCCTCGCCTGAGAGGTGGGGTAGGCAGCCGATACCTGCCTGGTTGTCGCACCCGCCGTGGTCAGGAAGCGGGTGGGCCGCGCAGCCCGGGAAGCCCGTCGAGGCTCACGGCGTTCTTGGTGGCCCGGTAGTCGTCGAGCCCCTCGGGGCCACGCTTGGCCGCCCACTCGTCGAGCCGGCTTCGTTCACCCTCGAAGGCCATGAGGGGGACGCCGTAGCCACACGAGTCGGCGATGCGGGTGACGTCCACGTCGATCACCGAGCGGATCCCCGGCCGTGAGGGGAACCGCCCGGACAGGTCCTCGAACTCGGGTTCGCCGGGGACGACGACGTGCCCACGCCCATGCAGGCGGATGATCCGGGGCGCCCCTTCGAAGTCACAGAACATCACCACGATGCGTCCGTTCTCGCGCAGGTGGGCGATGGTCTCCACCCCGCTCCCGGTGAGGTCGAGGTAGGCCACCCGGTGGGGGTCGAGGACCACGAAGGTGTCCAGGCCCTTCGGGGACAGATTGACGAGGCCGTCACGGGCCAAGGGGGCGGTGGCCACGAAGAACACGTGCTGGCGGCTCAGGAAGGAGATCAGGCGCTCGTCGAGCATCTCGTAGACGCGGCTCATCCCCGGAGTCTGGCGCGCCATGAGCGCTCGGCCAAGAGGGGCTGGCGGTCGGGCTGGCTGTCCCCTCGCTTGCAGGCCGCCGGAACGACAGCGCGCGGGGCCGGTGTGGGCGGGGCGGGCATCGGCCGTGGGCGGCAAAGGGAGTGTCAATGACTTGTTCCAGGGCAACTACTGCGGGTACGGTCGCGTTGGCAATCGTCCTCGGTGTCGCGCCGGCGGGGACGGCGAGCGGATTGGGGCCGCTCGGGCCCGCCACCCCGCTCCTGGGGCCGCTCGGGCCCAGGGTGCTCGGCTTCGGCCGTCACACCGACGGTGGCTCGGGAGGAGAGCCGTGCCTGGTGACCACCCGAGCCGATTCCGGGCCGAGCTCCCTGCGCGACTGCGCCACCCGGCCCCGGACCCTTGTCACCTTCGACCCCGCCCTGGCCGGCAGCATCACCCTCGAAAGTCCCGTCGCCGTGGCCCATTCGGTCACGATCACCGGCCCCGGGCCGGTCATCACCAATGGCGGGCCCGGCCACGCCAACATGGGTCTGGTGCTGGCCGAAGGCAACGTCGCCCTGCGCAACCTGGTGTTCAGCGACTGGGGTGACTGGGAGCACCGCGCCACCGTCCACCCGTTCCCCAACCCGGTCTGGTTCAGCGACGGCACGGACTACGACGTCGACCATGTCACCTTCCGCCGCATCGGTGGGAAGGTCGGCATCCGGTGCGCCTCGGGCATCACCATCGCCTGGTCACATTTCCAGCAGTCGGACAAGGCCGTCCAGGTCGGTGACTTCCTCAATGCCGAGTGCGCGTTCGACAACACCCTGACCCTCGACCACAACTGGTTCGACCACATCGGCTTCCGTGCGCCACGTGACCATTCCGGCAAGGTGCATCTGCTCAACAACCTGGAGGACGGCTGGGGGTCGTCGGCCGCGGCCAGCGTGTGCGGCGGCCAGTTGGCCTCGGAGGCCAACATCTTCCGCCCGGCGACGAACAAGAAGGCGATCTTCACCGACCCCACCTCGACCGACGACGACAAGTGCACCCGCCCCGGGTTCGCCCGCTCGACGGGCGACCTCCTCGAAGACGGTGCGTTCGTGAGCGTCAACCAGCCCGAACGGGTCTTCGACCCGGCGGAGGACTACAACTACCCGCTCGCCGCCGCCTCCACGGCTCTGGCCTCGGCCATCCGCGACGGTGCGGGCGCTGACCGCTAGTCGGGCGCCTACCTACCTCGGGGAAGCCAGGGCGCGCAGCATGGGTTCCAGCTTGGCTTCGGTCTCGGCCCACTCGGCGTCGGGGTCGGAGTCGGCCATGATGCCGGCGCCGGCCACCAGGCGGGCCCGGGTGCCGTCGAGGCGGGCGCAGCGCAGGGCCACGGCCCAGTCGCCGTCGCCTCGGGAATCGACCCATCCGACGGGTCCGGCGTACAGACCCCGGTCGAACGCTTCCAGCTCGGCGATGGCGGCCAGGGCGTCGGCGCGGGGTAGGCCACCGACGGCCGGCGTGGGGTGGAGGAGCCCGGCCAGGGCCAGGGCCGAGGGCGCCGGTTCGGCCAGGTGGCCGGTCACGGTGGTGGCCAGGTGGGTGACGGTGGCCAGGCGCACGGCATCGGGACGATCGGCGGCCACCAGTGCATCGCACACCGGCTCGAGCGCCTCCCGTACCGCACCCACAACGAGGGCGTGCTCGCTGGCTTCCTTGGGCGACGCGGCCAGAGCCGCCACCATCCGGTCGTCGTCGTCGGGCGTCACGCCGCGGGTGGTGGTGCCGGCCATCGGCCTCGACAGCACCTGGTCCCCCCGCCGGCGCACGAGAAGCTCGGGGCTGGCACCGACGAAACCGCCGACGGCGTAGGTGAAGCTGGTCGGGTCGCCGCCGCGCAGGCGGGCCAGGATTTGCCGGCGGTCGAAGGCCCGGTCGGCGTCCACTACCACCTCCCGGGCGAGGACCACCTTGGCGAGAGGCCCGCGTGCGATGCGGGCGACCGCGTCGTGCACCGCCGCCGTCCAGGCCTGGCGGCCGTCGTCGCCCCTGTCGCCCCCGGCACCGGCGATCGACAGCCGGGACGCAGGGATGGCGTGAGCCGGAACCGGCGGGTCGTCGGGCCCGTCGGTGACCCAGCCCGTTTCGGTGACCCAGCCCGTGCCCTGGGCCGTGCAGCCCACCACCACGGCGGGCACGACGAGCTCCCCCCGGGCCCACGAGTGGAAGGGCAGGGCGCCCACGGCGAGGGGGCCGGTGCCGGGCCGGCCCAGCGGGTCCTCGGAATCGATGGCATCGAACAGCGCGGCCACGTCGTCGGCGGCGCGCCGGAAGCGATCGGGGCCCGGCCCGACCATGATGCGGGCGGCCACCCCGGACGTGACCAGGCCACCACCGTCGTGCAGCCAGGCAGTTCCGTCGTGGCCCAGGGCGTCGAGGAGGTCGCCGACGTCGGTGAGCGGGCGCGTGCGGCTGACCAGGCGGCCACTCCGTTGCGGCACGGAGCCGGCGGCCGCGGGTCGGGTGGCCGTCATCTTCGCGTCCCGGTGAGGAGCTGGGCGATGCCCACCGACAACATCCGGCGCCGCGTGTCGACGAAGCCGTCCCCCAGCAGGGCGAGGATGTCGGGGCCGGGGGGCAGGTAGGCCAACGACTTGGGCAGGTAGCGGTAGGCGGCCCGATCGGACACGAGCCCGCCCACGAGGGGCACGACCGTGGTGAAGTACACGGAGTGGCCGGCCCGAAGCACCGGGTTGGCCGGTTCGCAGACCTCGAGCAGCGCCACCCGGCCACCGGGGCGCAGCACCCGGGCGCACTCGGTGAAGAAGGCCCCCAGGTCGAGCACGTTGCGCAGGGCGAAACCGCACGTCACACCGTCGACCGACCCGTCGGGCATGGGCAGGTGCAGACCGTCACCCCGGATGAGCGCCGCCGTCGTTCTGGCCGCGGCCAGCATTCCGGCGGAGCGGTCGACGCCCACGGGTCGCAGGCCGGCGGCGGCCAGGACCCGGCACAGGTCGCCGGTGCCGCAGGCCAGGTCGGCCACCACCGACCCGGGGGTCAGGCCCAGCGACGCCACCGTCTTCTTGCGCCACCCGATGTCCATGCCGAAGGTGAGCATCCGGTTGAGCAGGTCGTAGCGGGGGGCGATGGTGTCGAACATGGAGTCGACGGCCGCCACCTTCTCGGCTCCCTGGGGGAGAGGGGTGTCGTTTCTCATCAGGCTTCGACGGCGCGCAGGGCGGCCGGAGACGGGTCGCTCGGCATCCCCTCGTTGATGGCGGCGGCGATCTCGGTGGGCTCGCCGACCGCCTCGAGGTGCTCCTGGGCCACCTGGAGCAGGATGCGCCGGAAGTGGTGGGCGACCATGTCGGTGACGGCCGGGAGCAGCACCCGGAAGGCGTCCACCATGCGCTGGGCCCGCTCGGCCTCCGAGAGGTCGGTGGTGCGCAGGGGCTGGCGCACGTGGGTGTCGAACAGCTCGACGGCCTGGGTGGCCACGGCCCGGGTCATGGCGTGGTGGCGGCGGGACAGGTCGAGGAGCTCGGGCATGGGCAGGCCGGCCTCGACCAGACGCAGGCCGTTGGTGACCAGGCCCACGTCGGCAGGGCCGAAGCGCAGCTCACCGTCGGAGGTGCGGGGGACGAGCAGGCCCTCGCGCACCAGGGCGTCGAGGATGGTGGCGGGGATGCCGCAGCGGGCCACCAGCTCGTCGATTCCGAACAGCTCCTCGGGCGCCCCGGCGTCACCCACCTCGGTGTCGCCGGCCTCGGCCACGGCCGCAGCCAGGTGCTCGTCGGCGGGGTCGAGGTCGCCGTCCAGGAAGCGGCGGATGACGGCCAGGGTGAAGCCCCGCCGCTGGAGCTCTTTCACCCGGGCAAGCCGGTCGAGGTGCTCCCGGGTGTAGAGGGCCAGTCGCCCGTCACGCTCCGGCGGGGGGAGCAGGTGCTGTTTCTGGTAGTAGCGCACGGTGTCGACGGAGACATCGGCCGCCTGGGCCAGGTCCTCCACTCGCATTCGCATGAGTAGGTATTCTAGGAGCGATCACTCCCAAGGTCGAGTCGGGCGGCGACCTTGTCTTGCACCTGGCGCTTGAGTCGGGACAGGATGGCGTGCATCCCCCGCAGGCGCAGGGCGGAGATGACCTCGGCCAGGCCCATCTTGGTGTAGAAGTCGTTGGGCGTGGCCAGCACGGTCTCGGCCGGGGCTCCGTTGAGGGCGCTCCACAGGATGCCGGCGAAGCCGCGGGTGGTGGGCGACTCGGCGGGAACGTCGAAGTGCAGGGTGACGTGACCCTCGTCATCGAGCTCGGTGAGCAGGAAGAACGGCGTCTGGCACTCGGGGACGGCCTCCATCAGGTCGCGATGGCCAGCGAGGCGCTCGGGAAGGTCCGGCACCTTGCGCGAATACTCGAGGAGGGCCTGGGCCCGCAGCTCCTTGGGAGCCCCGGCGAACAGGTCGACGATGCGCTGCAACTCGGGGGAGGTCGTGCTCACGACATGAAGTATCCCACCCGCGGGGCCCTGCTCCGAATCGTGACCACATCGGTCGGGAATCGGGCCTAGGCTGGGAGAGAACCCCGAGAACCAGGAGGTCCTCCTATGGCCGTCGAGAACGACTCCGCCCCCGAGCTGTCCCAGTACGCCCATCCCGAGCTGCTGGTGAGCACCCAGTGGCTGTCCGAGCACCTCGACGACCCCGGCCTGGTGGTGGTCGAGTCCGACGAGGACGTGTTGCTCTACGACACCGGTCACATCCCCGGCGCCATCAAGGTCGACTGGCACCTCGACCTCAACGATCCCATCACCCGCGATTACGTCGACGGCGAGGGCTTCGCCCGGCTGTGCTCCAAGAACGGCATCGGCCGCGACGACACCGTGGTGTTCTACGGCGACAACTTCAACTGGTGGGCGGCCTACGCCCTGTGGGTCTTCACCCTCTTCAAGCACCCAAACGTGCGCCTCGTCAACGGCGGCCGCATGAAATGGGTGTCCGAGGGTCGGCCCATGACCACCGACATCCCCAGCCGGCCGCAGACCGACTATCCCGTCGTCGAGCGTGAGGACGCCCCCATCCGCGCCTACCGCGACGACGTGGACGGCCACATCGGCAAGGGCCCGCTGATCGACGTGCGCTCGCCCGGCGAGTACTCCGGCGAGCTGCTGCACATGCCCGACTACCCCCAGGAGGGGGCGTTGCGGGGAGGCCACATCCCGACGGCCAAGTCCAAGCCGTGGAAGAACGCGGCCAACGACGACGGCACCTTCAAGGGCACCGACGAGCTGCGGGCCATCTACGAGAAGGAGCTGGGCCTGTCCGAGTCCGACGACGTGGTCGTGTACTGCCGCATCGGTGAGCGCTCGAGCCACACCTGGTTCGTGCTCCACCACCTGCTCGGCTACCCGACGGTTCGCAACTACGACGGCTCGTGGACCGAGTGGGGCAACCTGGTGGGCGCCCCCATCGAGCGCTAGAGCCCCGCAAAGGGCATACTGGTCATGTTCAGGGTCGTCGGGGACGACCCTGAACATGACCGGAACAGGATGATGCGGATCCGGGTGGGGACGCTGGACGATCTGGTCGCTCGGGGCCACCTGCTGGCCAAGGCTGGGGGCCACGGTGTCTGCGTGTTCTGGGACGGCGACAGGGCATGGGCCCTCGACGACCGCTGCCCCCACCTGGGCTTCCCGCTGCACCGGGGCTCGGTGGCCGACGGCCTGGTCACCTGCCACTGGCACCACGCCCGCTTCGACCTGGCCACCGGCGGCACGCTCGACCCCTTCGCCGACGACGCCCGGGCCTTCCCCGTCGAGGTCGTTGACGGTGAGGTCTTCCTGGTTGTGTCCGCCACCGAGGGAGGCGCCGACGCGCTGTGGCGCCGGCTCCGGGAAGGCCTGGAACAGGGCCTCACCCTGGTCACGGCCAAGTCGGTGCTCGGTCTGCTCGGAGCGGGGGTCGACCCCACCGACATCGTGCGTGTAGGGGTGGACTTCGGTGTCGCCAACCGGCGCGAGGGGTGGGGATCGGGCCTTACGGTGCTGGTGGCCATGGCCAACCTGCTCCCCTGGCTCGATGCCGACGACCGGGCCCTGGCCCTGGTCCACGGCTTGGCCTTCGTGTCGCGCGACACTCGCAACCATGCGCCGGCGTTCACCCTGACCCCGCTCGGCACGGATGCCCCTGGGCCCGACGAGGGTCCGCCGCCGTCACGGTTGGCGTCGTGGTACCGGCGATTCATCGAGACGCGCTCGGGCTCGGCCGCCGAGCGGGCGCTGGTCACGGCCGTGGCCGGGGGGCGCAGTGAGGCCGAGGTGGCCGACATGATGCTGGCCGCGGCCACCGACCACGTGTTCCTCGACGGCGGCCACACCATCGACTTCACCAACAAGGCCTTCGAGGCCCTGCAGCTGCTGGGCTGGGGCCTGGCCGCCGACGTGCTCCCCACCCTCGTCGACCAGACGGCGGCGGCCAACCGGGCCGAGGAGAGCGGGAGCTGGCGCCACCCTCACGACCTGGCCGCCCTGGTCGGCGACACCGAACAGCGCTTGCTGGCGGCGCTGGCCGCTGCGAGCGGTTCGGGCATCGACGACCTCGCCGGTGTCAGCGCCCTCGGGTGGCGGCTGCTGGGCGACGACCCGGTCGAGGTGACCGACTCGCTCATCGAAGCGGCCGGTGCCGGGGCCACACCCGAGCAACTGGGCCGGGCCCTGGCCCTGGCCGCCGCCCTGCGCATCACCCGGTTCCACACCCAGAACGACTTCGGCGATTGGGACACCGTCCACCACGGCTTCACCGCGGCCAACGCCCTGCACCAGGCCCTGCGCCGACACCCGTCGCCCGAGGCCACCCGCGGCGTGGTCCACGGCGCCCTGCGCGTCTACCTCGACCGTTTCCTCAACGTGCCCGCAGCCCGTCCGCCGTCAGCCGAGAGCGGGGACCTGGCCGAGCTCCAGGCCTGTTGGGACGGCCAGGGCGGGGTCGACCGGGCCGGGACCATCGCCTACGGCTACCTGCGGGCGGGGGGCGAGCCCCGGGCCCTGGTAGCGGCCCTGGCCCACTGCCTGCTGGCCGAGGACGCCGCCTTCCACTGGTACCAGACCGTCGAGGCCGCCGTCTCCCAGTACCAGGCCTGGCCGGCAGGGTCGGAGGAGGGCGCCCTCATCCTCACCGGTACCGCCCGCTTCCTGGCCGCCCACACCCCCACCCGCCGCGAGCTCCCCCACGTTGTGACCATCGCCGCCCGCCTGCGCCGCGGCGACGACCTGTTCGACGAGACCTGACTCCTTCCGACGGGCTTCTCGGGCGCGAAACGGGCTGAGTCGCAGCGCGTTGCGCGCCCAGGAACGCTGGGCTGACGCCACGTCAGCCGGCGTCGTCGGGCTCCGGTTCATCGCCTGTGTCGGAGGCAGCCTGACGGCGGCGCCAGGCGGCCTCGGCCCGGGAGACCACCTCGCGGAGGGGCAAGCCGCTGCGTGATGCGGCCCGGGCGGCGTCGTCGTGTTCGACCTTGGTCCGGCCCGGCGAGACCTTCACCCGCACCGGCAGGCCTTCCACCTCCACCTCGTGCAGGCGGCGGGCCGACGGCCAGCGCTCCATCATCTGGCCCCGCAGGCCCAACGACCCGGTCTGGGCCGTCAGCACCTGCCCGACCTGGGTGGCCAGCGCGGGGTCACACAGGGCGCTCACGGTGTGGGCCGGGCGGCCCTTCTTCATCACGATGGGGGTCACCCAGGCATCGTGTGCTCCGGCGTCGATGAGAGCGGCCACCGTGTGGGCCAGGGTCTCGCCCGTGGTGTCGTCGACGTTGACCTCGAGCAACACCACGGGTTGGCCGGGGGTACGTCCCGGCTCGGCGCTGGGCGACGCGGCCACGGGCTGGCCCAGCACCACCTGGGTCATGTTGGGCAGGCCGTCGAGGTCGCGGGTTCCGGCGCCGTAACCGGTGGCGTCCACGACGAGGGCCGGCAGTGGCCCCCACGTGGTGACCATGGCCGCCAGCAGCGCCGCGCCGGTGGGGGTGGTCAGCTCCAGCTGGATGTCGCGCCCGTAGGTCGGGGCACCCCGCAGGAGCTCGAGCACGGCCGGGGCGGGGTTGGACAACGCCCCGTGGGCGGCGCGCACCATGCCCATGCCCGTGGCCACCGGGCTGGCGCACACGGTCGAGACGTCGAGCACCTCGAGGGCGGCGCAGGTACCGACCACGTCGACGATGGCGTCGACGCCTCCGACCTCGTGGAAGTGGACCTGCTCGGTGGGCCGCCGGTGCAGGCGCCCCTCGACCTCGGCCAGGGCGGCGAACGTGGCCTGGGCCCGGTCGCGCACCCGGGAGGGCAGACGGGCCTCGTCGACCAGGCCCGAGATGTGGGCATAGGTGCGGATCACGCCGTCTTCGGGGGCGTGGACGACGGCGCGGGTGGCGGCGATCCCGCCCCGCAGCACCTGCTCCACGTCCAGCGACCATCCGGTGACGGGCAGGCGGCCGACGAGGGCGCGGACCTCCGCAAGGTCGGCGCCGGCGTCGAGGAGCGAGCCCAGGGCCATGTCGCCGGCGATGCCGGCGAAGCAGTGGAACCAGGCCACGCGGGTGTCGCCCGCCCGCGTCTCGGGACCGAGTGGCTGGTTCACGGCGAGGACGCTCACGGGACGGGCCTCACGGGAGGAGCCGGGCCACGGCGCAGGCGGCCCCGAAGCCGTTGTCGATGCCGACGACGGTCATGCCCGCGGCACAGGACGAGAGCATGCTCAACAGGGCGGTGACCCCTTCCAGGGCGGCGCCGTATCCCACGCTTGTGGGCACGGCCACCACCGGTGCGGGGGTGATGCCACCGATCAGGCTGGCCAGGGCGCCGTCCATGCCGGCGATCACGACCACGATGTCGGCCGCGGCCAGGTCGTCGACGGTGGCCAGCAGGCGGTGCATCCCGGCCACGCCGACGTCGGCCAGCAGGACGGGGCGGAAACCGTAGGCGGTGAGGGTGATCGTGCACTCGTCGGCGACGGGGAGATCGGCCGTGCCGGCGGTGACCACCAGCACCCGGCCCGGGCGTTCGGCCCCGCTCCGCCACGCCAGGGTGGCCCCGGTGCGCGCACCACCGGGGTTGACGTCGAGGGCGGCCTGGGCCTGGGCATCGTCGGCCCGGGTGAGCAGGACGGGCCCGCCGTCGGGTTCGGACAGGAGCTCGGCCACGATCGCCGCGCACTGGCGCGGCGTCTTGCCCGGCGCGTACACCGCCTCCGGCAAACCCTGACGCAGCACCCGGTGGTGATCGACCTTGGCAAAGCCCAGGTCGGCGAAGGGCAGGCGGCGGAGGCGATGGACAGCGTCGTCGGGCGCGAGGACACCCGAGCGCACGTCGTCGAGCAGCCGGCGCAGGGTGATCTCGTCCACGGAAGTCATTATGCGCCGACAGGCAAAATGCCATGCCACCCGACAGAGCGCTGCCCTAGTGTCGCCGGTGATGAGCACCGTCGACCCCCACCTCCGCGTCGCCTTCCTGGGCCCTCCCGGAACGTTCAGCGAGGAGGCCCTCCTCAGCCAGCCCGACCTGGCGACCGCCCAGTTGCAGCCCATGCGCTCGTTTCCGGAGATCCTGGCCGCGGTGTCCTCCGGCCTGGTCGACGTCGGCTTCGTCGCCTTCGAGAACTCCATCGAGGGCACCGTCCGCCTGGTCATCGACGGCCTCGTGTTCGAGCACGACCTGCTCATCCAGCGCGAGGTCGAGCTCTCCGTCCGTCAGAACCTCATCGGCCCCGCGGGGACCACGCTCGACCAGGTGCGTCGGGTGGTCTCCATCCCCGAGGCCCTGGGCCAGTGTCAGCGGTTCTTCGCCAGCCGCCTGCCGGGCGTGGAGCTGGTGGCCTCCAACTCCACCGCCGAGGCGGTGCAGGCGGTGGCCGCCGACCGCACGCCGGGCACGGTCGCCCTCGGTTCGGCCCTGGCCGCCAAGCTGTACGACCTCGAGGTGGTGGCCACGGGTATCGACGACCACCCCGAGAACGCCACCCGCTTCGTGGTGGTGGCGCCCAGCGGCATCCCCGCCCCGACCGGCCATGACAAGACGAGCATCGTGTGCTTCCAGGACGACGACCACCCCGGGAGCCTGCACGGGATCCTCGGCCAGTTCACGGCCCGCAACCTCAACCTCACCCGGCTGGAATCGAGGCCCACAAAGGCCAGCCTGGGCAACTACTGCTTCATCATCGACCTGCAGGGACACGTCGACGACGAGGTGGTGGCCGACTGCCTGCGCGACCTGCGGGCCCAGCTCACCAACGTGAAGTTCCTGGGCTCCTACCCGGCGGCCGGCGACGCCGGGCCCACCATCCGCCGCGACGCCGAGGCCGCGTGGCAGGCGGCCGACGCGTGGGTGGCATCGCTGCGGGCCCAGGTGCGCCGGTAGCATCGGGCTCGTCCCGGAGGGATGGCAGAGCGGCCGAATGCGAGGCTCTTGAACAGCCTTGGACGAGAGTCCCGTGGGTTCAAATCCCACTCCCTCCGCCAGGAAGCCTTGACTCATGACGTTCAAACCGTCGCCAGAGGCAGGGTGCGTTCACCAACCCGGGCTCTTGGCGTGCAGCGTCGCCTCGGACCCGGGCAGTCGGTCATCCAACCGGGTATGGTGCTTGGTATGGCATCGAAGAAGGTGACGATCACCCTTGATGAAGCAGAGCTGGATCGGATTCGCGCGCTCGTCGGGGCCGGAACGGCGCCGAGCGTGTCGGGGTTCGTCCAGCACGCCGTGAGCGTCGCCCTCGATGACGTTGCCGGGTGGGGAGCCCTGCTCGCCGAGGCTCTGACGAAGACTGGCGGCGCACTCTCAGACGAGGAGAGGGCATGGGCCGATGACGTCCTCGGCCTGACCAGCCGAGACAAACAGTCCGCCGCCTGATGGCGGGCGTGACCCTCGACGCAGGCGGGTTGATCGCACTGGACCGCAACGACCGCCGCGTTGTCGTATTGCTCGTCCGTGCTGCTGAGACGAGTGCGCGCATCACTGTCCCTGCGAGCGCGCTCGCACAGGCGATCCGCCGACCCGAGAGGCAAGTTCGCTTGGCACGATTGGTTCGCCAGCCAACCACTGACGTCGTTCCCCTCGAGCGTGTTGACGCTACGAGCGTCGGGAGGCTGCTCGCGGCGAGCGGGACCTCGGACATCGTGGATGCCCACGTCGTGATCTGCGCGCGCCGCAGCGAGCAGCAGGTCGTGACCTCTGATCCCGAGGATCTCCGACTGCTCGACCCCGAGGTGCGATTGATTGCCCTCTGAGCACCGCTGGTGGGCGCTGCTCGGTTGTCAAAACCCGACCTATCAGGTAAGAATTATGGACTCGGCCACCCGGTCGTCATCTCCTGGAGGTGGACATGAGCGTCACTGACGAGCTCCTTGCCAACAACGAGCGCTATGCCGCGAAGTTCGACAAGGCCGACCTGCCCATACCCCCGGGCAAGAGCGTGGCCGTTGTGGCGTGCATGGACGCCCGTCTCCAGGTGTCTGGCGTCCTGGGCCTGGAGGAGGGTGACGCCCACGTCATCCGCAACGCCGGCGGCATCGTCAGCACCGACGCCCTGCGCTCCCTGGTCATCTCCCAGCACCTGCTCGGCACCACCGAGGTCATCCTCATCCACCACACCGACTGCGGGATGCTCACGTTCAAAGACGACGACCTGTACGACAGGGTGGAGGAGAACGTGGGCTCCAGGCCCAGTGCCAGCGACTTCGAAGCGGGGGCGTTCGCCGACCTGGAGGGCGACGTCAGGCACTCCATCGAGACGGTTCGGAACTACCCCTTCCTGCTACACACCGACTCGGTGCGGGGCTTCGTCTACGACGTCAAGACGGGCAAGTTGAACGAGGTGGCCTGACCCCCGCCGCCACTGCCGCCACTGCGGCGGGGGTCGGATCCGAATGTCGGACTACAGGGTGGCCCGGCCGCCAGGGCGGGGCGGCTGGGGGCTGTGGTGGTCGGGTTCGGGGGAGGCGGCGGCCGCCAGCGGCGAGGGCGTGCCTGCCACCGGTCCGGGGTGGTGGCGCACGCAGGGTTGGTTGACGGTGCCGAAGTGGTTGTCCAGCCAGACGTTGGCGTCACAGGGCGGGTTGGTGTTCTGGTCGAACCCGTCGGTGTAGGGCGGGTCCGAGGCGTAGTCAGTCGTGGTGCCACCGCCGTTGCCCAGTGCCGTGTTGCCGATAATGGTGTTGCCCTGGGACTTGCCGACGGCGATGCCGTGGTTCTGGTTGTTGTTGACCTGGTTGCCCACGATGGTGGTGCGGGTCGGGCAGCCGGGCACGAAGCTGCCGTTGAAGCACCGGTTGAAGATGCCGTCACCGCCCAGCTGGCCGACCTGGGGGTCAGTGACGACCCTGGCCACTCCGTTGTGATTGATGTTGTTGCCGACGATGAGCGTGTCGGTGTTCTGGGGGCTGTCGATCTCGGGGGGAGTCGATGCGTTGCGGGTGTTGAGGACCGAGACGCCCTCGCGGCCGTTGGCGACGATCGTGTTGCCCGAGATGTTGGTGTGATCCGCTCCCGGGCCCTCGATTCGGATGCCGATGTCCTCGCTGAACACGCCCTCACCGGGCCGGCACGGCCCACCGAAGAAGTCCCCGGCACTCGTGCAGGCATCGTCGACATCGTTGTGGCGCACGGTGTTGCCGGCGATGATGTTGCCGGAGGGCAGGGGACCGCTGACCCCCCTGGGCCCGATCTCGGTGAGAACGGCGATGCCCGAGAACGGGCCGTTGTCGTGGACCTCGTTGGCCGACAGCCTGTTGAAGCTCGAGCCGAGGACGACGACGCCGTCACCGAGCTGGGCCTCGTCGGGGTGGTCGGCGACGAACTGGGCCGAGTTGTTGTCGTGCACGTCGAGGCGGGTGAGGGTGTTCTTCTGTCCCCGGAACACCAGGACGCCCGCGTCGAAGTTGTCGATCGAGCCGTTCTCGAGCTTCACCTTGCTCACGTGGTCGAGCAGGATGCCGGGCGACGATCCCTCGGCCTTGGTCCCGAACACGCGGTGGCCGCCGAGGTTGACGGTGATGTTGTTGGCAGCGACGACCAGGCCCACGCCGGGACAGGGGCCGACATCGGTCTCGAGCGTGGTGTTGGTCTTGATGACGGCACCACAGGCGGTCTTGGCCAGCGCCGGCCCGGCCGCCACTCCGGGCCCGACCAGGCCGACGGCCACGGCCGAGCCGATGACGATCACGCGTCGAAAGGACAACATCTTGCCCACCTCCCACCTGCCGACCACGGCGGTCCGCACCTGGCGGGGAGCGTACCCCCTCGGGAGCGGCCGGGCCGGGTCGGCTGTGCCAGACTTGGGCGGGTCAGGAGAGGTGACCGAGTGGCCGAAGGTGATCGCCTGCTAAGCGATTAAGGGGTGTCAAACCTCTTCGAGGGTTCAAATCCCTCCCTCTCCGCCGGTCGCAGACGGTACGAGGTCGGTAGATGACCAACGCTGACCGGTCCCGCCTGGCGGTCCTGCACGGCCTCAGGGTGAAGGGCTTCGCCGAGCCCCCGGCGCTGGCCGAGCTCGCCGGCCTGGGCGAGTCGCAGGTGTCCGGACAGCTCGACCTCCTGTCCGTCGCCGGCCTGGTCGCCCACCGCCAGGGGGTGATCGGCGGCTGGCATCTCACGCCCGCGGGTCGGGCCGAGCATGCCACTGCGCTGGCCGCCGCCATGCCCGACGAGGCTGTCACGGCGCGGGTGCGGGCCGGGTACGAGCGTTTCGTCGCCATCGACCCGGCGGTGAAGGCCGTGTGCACGGCGTGGCAGATCCGCGATCTCGACGCTGGCGTCGTCAACGACCATTCCGATGCCGACTACGACGCCGGCGTGGTGGCGAGGCTGGGCACCATCCACGTGGACGCCGTTGGCACCATCGACGCCCTGGCCGCGGCGACGGCCCGGTTCGGCCCCTACCGGCACCGCCTCGATGCCGCGTACGGGCGGGTCCGGGCCGGCGACAGCGACGCCCTCACCAAGCCCCTGAGCGGCTCCTATCACGACGTGTGGATGGAGCTGCACGAGGACCTGCTCGTCACCCTCGGCCTGGAGCGATCCGGCTCGTGACGACTGGCGTCGCCGGCGATAGCGTGGCCGGGCGGCTTCCCCCTCTTCGAAGTGCTGTGGATGAGGAGGAACCATGTCATCTCGTCGTCGTCGTCGCCGGCTCGGTCCCCGGCCGGTGCCGCTCCTGGTCATCAACGGTCTGGCCGACGCTGTGGCTGCGGCTGCCGGTCTGTCCGACCGCTTCGCCCACGGCCACGGGGTGGCCGTCACCGACCGGCTGGGCGGTGTGCTCGACATGGTGGTGTTCACCGAGGCCCACCACACCGCCGAGGACGCTATCCGGGCCGGCATCACCATCGGCACCCGCCACCCGCTCGCCCATCGTGTCCTGCTCCTGTCCGTGCTCGATGCGGTCGACATCACCACACCCAACGAGCTCGAGGTGGAGATGTGGCACGGTGCCGTCAGCCGGTTCTCCCGGGCCGGTCTCGAACTGTCCGAGTGGGTCGTGGCGTCGGGCGAGGTCTTCCGTTCCCTCTCGATCACCGCCGAGACCGAGGAGGAATGGCGCTCGGGTTAGCCCCCGGGTCAGCCCGACCCGGTCGTCGTCAGGATCTCGGCGCCGTCGTCGGTGACGAGCAGGGAGTGCTCGAACTGTGCCGTGCGGCGACCGTCGGCCGTGACTGCGGTCCATCCGTCGGCCCACAGCCGGGCCTGGTGGGTGCCGAGGGTGATCATGGGCTCGATGGTGAAGGTCATGCCCGGTTCCATCACCGTGGTGGCGGTCGAATCGAAGTGATGCGGCACCTGGGGCTCGGTGTGGAACTGCTCGGCCACGCCGTGGCCCACGAAGGACCGCACCACGCCATAGCCGTGGCTGTGGGCGTGGGCCTCGATGGCGGCGCCGATGTCGGAGATCGGTCGCCCCACCCGCACCGCGCCGATGCCCCGGTACATGCACTCGCGGGTGATCTCCACCAGCCGGCGCGACTGCTCGTCGACCGTGCCGACGAGGAAGGTGGCATTGGTGTCGCCGTGGACACCGTCGAGGTAGATGGTGACGTCGAGGTTGACGATGTCGCCGTCGACCAGTCGGCGGTCGTCGGGGATGCCGTGACAGATGACCTCGTTGACCGACGTGCACAGCGACTTGGGGAAGCCGTTGTAGTTGAGGGGGCTGGGGTAACCGCCCCGGGCGATGCACTCCTCGTGGGCCCGGGCATCGAGCTCGTCGGTCGTGATGCCGGGGCGCACGAGGGCGCCGACGGTCTCCAGCACCTCCGCGGCCGATCGCCCGGCCCGCCGCAGTCGGGCGATCACCTCGGGCGACCTCACCAGCGGCTCGGCCCACGCTTCGGACACGCCGGTGTCGGCGTACGGCGGACGGCCGATCGATGACGGCACCACTCGGGTCGGCGACAAGGTGCGGGGGCGCAGGGGCTCGTAGGAGGCCTTGTGGCAGCGCTTGTACTTGCGGCCGCTGCCACACCAGCACTGATCGTTGGACTTGAGGGTGGCGGCGTCGGTCATCGGGCGGGAGGTGCGGGCAGGCGGCCGGGCCGCTTGGCCATCCAGGCGTCGATGTGGGGCCGCAGCCACAGCCGGGGCCTTCCGGGGCCGAGGTCGAGAACGGGTCGGGGCATCTCGGGATAGCGATGGAGGTAGGTGCTCACGCTGTTGGGGTGGCTGAGCCCGAGGAGGGTCGCGATGGTGCGGGCGTCGATCAGGTCCTCGGTGCGGACCATGGGTGTCATGCTCCAAGTCTAGGCCGCTAGACAGTCGAGGGCGCACGACTGCCGAGGTCCCGATTGTTGCCGTACCGCGGTGGGACGATTGGCCGCATGGGTACACAGAACCGCCGGAGACGGCCGGAGAAGCAACGACGTCGGGGAAAGGCACGGCCGCGGTCGACGCCCAGAGGCCCAGGCGCTGGCGAACAGCTGCCGGGCCGTGTGGTCGAAGGACTTCGGCTTCAGCACCGTGTTCGGCTTCGACACCGACCGTGCTGGCCAGTCGGTCCTCGGCCGTGAGCGACACGGTCGACACGGTGTTCCCGAAGTTGCGGGCGTCGGCCACAGCCAGCGAGCAGGCAAAGGCGGCCTTGAGCGGTCGACGCAGCACGGCTACATAGAGCGGAGCAGTGGCGTGGCGACCGCCGAGCCCCCCTTGGCCGAAGAGCCCGGCCAAGAACCCCACGGCCAGGCCGATGAGAGCAATACCGATCCAGTTCACGTAGATCTCGGGCGCCTCCGGCCGGAGGCCCACGATTCAGACGGCGCAGGGTCGGCCTCGCCGTCCGGTGCCACGGGTCGTACCCTCGTGAGCGCAAGCCTCCCTCACGCAGGTGAACGGCCGCCGACCTGTCGGTGAACATCCCTGAACGCCGAGATGGCCTTTCTGCGCGGCCGGGCTGCCCTCGGCTCATTCCCCTCTCGGGCTCACTGTAGGCGGAGGGCCGAAGCGCCCCTTCGCCGCCGCGTGTGAGTCCGGCGGCGATTCGGGCCATTTGATGCATGCGGGCCGAAGGCGGGAAGTGGGAGACTCGGGTGAGAACGGCCTCCGGTTCTCACTTTGGCGCCCACCCCCGTCACCCACCCCTGACCGGACTACCGGACCGAGCATCGCCAACGTCGTGGAGCGCATACGCTCCGGCGCGCTCGATGCGGAGATACCCGGCCTCATGGACGCGATCGACGCTCG
>JBPCNP010000165.1:0-28239 GCA_051001215.1 Acidimicrobiales bacterium | reverse complement strand
CGAGCGGCCCTCTGAGCGGAGTGCCGGGCCCGAGCGGCCCTCTGAGCGGAGTGCCGGGCCCGAGCGGCCCTCTGAGCGGAGTGCCGGGCCCGAGCGGCCCTCTGAGCGGAGTGCCGGGCCCGAGGTGGCTGGTGGCGGCGACGGGCAACCGCCGCGTCCTCGCCGGCGGGGATCGCGGGGCGGCCGGGGCGGGGGCCGGTCCGCCGGATCCGGGGCCGTCGACCCCGGTGGGAAGGGGCCCGCCCGGGGCCCCGTGAACGCCGAGGGCGCGGTGGGCGCCACAGGCGGCCCCACCCCTGCCCGCGGGCGAGGCGCAGCGGCCCGCAGGGGGACGGTCACGACGCCCGACGGCCCCGGCTCGGACGGTGTTCGCCTCGACCTCCCCGACCTCCCCGACCGCCTGGGCGAGGGACGGCCGTCGGCCGAGGCCGGCGACCGGGCCACCGTCCGCCGACCACGGATCGGCGATACCCGGCCCGCTCCTGCCGACGACGGGGCTTTCTCGTCCGAGGAGTCGGCCGACGGCCGGGCCGGCGACGAGGGCGGGGACCGGGGCGAAGACGGTGCCGGTGCCCGCCGTCGTCGTCGACGTGGGGGTCGAGGACGCGGTTCGGGCCAGGCCGGGCCCCTCGACGACGTCAACGGGCACGAAGAGCCCGTCGCCCTCGACGAGGAGACCCTCGAGCGGCGCCGGGGCCGGGAGCGCAAGGGCCGTCCCGTGGGGCGGTACTTCATGTGCGTGCACAGCCGGCCCGACGCCACCCAGATCGCCGTGCTCGAGGGCCGGTCGCTCATCGAGCACTACGTGGCCCGCCCGGCGGACGACGCCACCCAGATCCACGGCAACATCTATCTGGGCAGGGTCCAGAACGTGCTGCCCGGGATGGAAGCGGCCTTCGTCGACATCGGCACGCCCAAGAACGCCGTGCTCTACCGGGGCGACGTCCAGTACGACCCCGAAGACGTGGAGGCGACGGGCCCGAAGGGCAAGGGTCAGGACCCGAGCGCGGCCCGCATCGAGAACCTCTTGAAGGTCGGCCAGACGGTGCTGTGCCAGGTCACCAAGAACCCCATCGGCACCAAGGGGGCGCGCCTCACCCAGGAGGTCTCGCTGGCCGGGCGGTTCATGGTGCTGCTCCCGGGCAGCACCACCTACGGCATCTCCAAGCGCCTGGCCGACGACGAGCGCAAGCGCCTCCGCCGCATCCTCGACGAGGTCCGCTCCGAGGGCAACGGCCTCATCGTGCGCACCGCGGCCGAGGGGGCAACCCCCGAGGAGCTCCGGCGCGACGTCGAGCGTCTCCAGCGCCAGTGGGCCCAGATCGAGGAGAAGTCGAAGCGCAAGGGCGCCCCGGCCCTGCTCTACCGTGAGCCCCCGCTCGCCGTGCGGGTCATCCGGGAGGAGTTCAACAAGGACTACCGAGGTGTGGTGATCGACGACCCCGCCCTTCACGGCGAGGTCCACGACTACGTCGCCGCCCTCATCCCCGAGCTGGCCGACCGCATCGAGCTCTACGACGACCCCACCCTGCCGCTGTTCGAGCGCCAGCACATCCACGAGCAGCTGCACAAGGCGCTCGACCGCAAGGTGTGGCTGCCCTCGGGCGGCTCGCTGATCATCGAGCGCACCGAGGCTCTCACCGTCATCGACGTCAACACCGGCAAGAACGTGGGAACGTCCAGCCTCGAAGAGACGGTCTTTCGCAACAACCTCGAGGCGGCGGTCGAGATCGCCCACCAGCTCAGATTGCGCGACATCGGCGGCATCATCGTCATCGACTTCATCGACATGGAGATCCGCAAGAACCGTGACCAGGTGCTACGGGAGTTCAAAGAGGCGCTGTCGCGCGACAAGACGCGGACACAGGTTTTCGAGATCTCCGAGTTGGGTCTGGTGGAGATGACCCGCAAGCGCGTCTCGGAGGGCCTGGTGGAGTCGTTCTCGACCACCTGCCCCACGTGCGCGGGTCGCGGCTTCATCCTCGACGAGGCGTTGCTCTGAGAGGCGCTAACCTGATGCCCATGTACGCAGTGATCGCCACCGGTGGCAAGCAGTACCGAGTGGCCCAGGGTGAACGCCTCGATGTCGAGCGGCTGGGCGCGAACGAGGGCGAGGTGACCTTCACCCCCGTCCTGGTGGTCGACGGCGACACCGTCCGTGCCGGCTCCGAAGGATTGTCCGGTGCCGTGGTCACCGCTCGGGTGGTCGGCGAGAAGGCCGGGCCCAAGATCAACGGCTTCACCTACAAGCCCAAGAGCAACAGCCGTCGTCACTGGGGCCACCGCCAGCACTACGCGACCATCGAGATCACCGGCATCACCGCCGGCGCCTGAGGGGGAGCACATGTCCAAGACCAAAGGTGGCGGCTCGACGCGCAACGGCCGCGACTCGGCGTCTCAGCGGCTCGGCGTGAAGGTGTTCGACGGGGGAGTGGTCCAGGCCGGCACCATCATCGTCCGCCAGCGGGGAACCCACTTCCACCCGGGTGAGCTGGTGGGCCGTGGCGGCGACGACACCCTGTTCTCCCTGGCTGTCGGCACCGTTCGTTTCGGCCGCCGAGGCGGTCGCAAGCTCGTCAACGTCGTGCCCCCGGCCAGCCCCACCACGGCCGACCCCGCCACGGCCGACCCCGCCACGGCCGCCCCCGCCACGGCCACCTCCGAAACCTAGGGCAAGGCCGACCCCGGGGCCGCCGCCGGTCCCTGTCACTGCCCGCCTCGGTCATGTCCGGTTTCGTCGACGAGGCTGCGCTGTGCGCCATCGGCGGCACTGGTGGCGCCGGGGCCGTGTCCTTCCGGCGTGAGGCCCATGTGCCCAAGGGCGGCCCCGACGGTGGCGACGGGGGCACCGGGGGCGACGTGTGGCTGGTGGCCGATCCCGAAGTGGCGTCACTGTCGGCCTTCCGCGACCACCCCCACCGCCGGGCCGGCAAGGGCACCCACGGGATGGGCAAGGCCCGCCACGGTGCCGGTGGAGCCGACCTGCGGGTGCTGGTCCCCGAGGGCACGGTGGTCAAAGACCCCGAGGGCCGGGTCGTAGCCGACCTGGTGGGGGCGGGTGACTCCTACCTGGCGGCCCGGGGGGGCCGGGGCGGTCAGGGCAACGCCCGCTTCCTGTCCAACCGTCGCCGGGCTCCGGCCTTCGCCGAGCAGGCCGAGGTGGCCGAGGAACGATGGCTGCAGCTCGAGCTCAAGCTCATGGCCGACGTCGCCCTCGTCGGGTTCCCCAACGCCGGCAAGAGCACCCTGATCTCGCGCATCTCCGCGGCCAAACCCAAGATCGCCGACTACCCCTTCACCACGCTGGAACCCCACCTGGGCGTGGTCCGCGTCGACGAGACCGAACTGGTCGTCGCCGACATCCCCGGGCTCATCGAGGGGGCCAGCGAGGGTAGGGGACTCGGCCACCAGTTCCTCCGCCACGTCGAGCGGGCCCGGGTGCTGGTGGTGTTGGTCGACCTGGTCTCCGTCGACGGCACGGCACCGGCCGACCAGGAGCGCACCTTGCTCACCGAGCTCGGCCGGTACCGTCCCGAGCTCCTCGACCGTCCCAGAGTGGTAACAGGCACCAAGGCGGACGCGGCCGGCCCGGGTGCGGGCCCCTGGGACGGGATGCGCATCTCGGCCGTCACCGGTGAGGGGCTGCCCGACCTGTTGCACCGCATGGCCGCCCTGGTGGGCGAGGCGCGGGCCGCGCGCCCGGCCCGTGACGCCTTCGTGGTCCACCGTCCCGAGCCCGAGGGGGTCCGCGTCGAGCGGGCTGACGACGGCGCTTACGTGGTGCGGGGGACCTCCGCCGAACGGGCTGTGGCCGTCAGCGATCTGAGCTCGGCCGAGGCCCTGGCCTTCGTGCACGAGCGCCTCGAGCGGGCCGGCGTCGACCGGGCCCTGGCCCGCGCCGGGGCACGCGAGGGCGACGAGGTCCGCATCGGCACCATGTCCTTCGAGTACCGAGCCGGCGGTGGTCTCGACGCCGAGCCCGGCCGCCGCCGCACGAGCGCGTCCCGCAAGGCCGGCCGCAGCGGCCGAAGTTGATCGTCGTCGTCAAGGTCGGCACCTCGTCGATCACCGACGAGCACGGCGAGATCGCCGTCGCCGCCATCGACAAACTGTGCACCGAGGTTGCCGGCCTGCGGGGCCGGGGTGACCGGGTCGTGGTGGTCAGCTCGGGCGCCATCGCCGCCGGGCTGCCGGCTCTCGGGCTGTCGGGTACGCACGCCACCGACATCGGCACCCTCCAGGCGGTCTCTGCGGTGGGCCAGAGCCGCCTCATGCGGACCTATGACGACCTGCTGGCCCGGCGGGGCCTGATCGGCGGCCAGGTGCTCCTCGCCCCCCTCGACTTCGTGCACCGGTCCCAGTACCTCCACGCCCGGGGGACGCTGCGTCGCCTCCTGGACCTGGGCGTGGTGCCCGTGGTCAACGAGAACGACGCCGTGGCCGACGACGAGATCCGCTTCGGCGACAACGACCGTCTGGCCGCCCTGGTGGCCAACCTGGTGGGAGCCGAGGTGCTCGTGCTCCTCACCGACACCCCCGGCCTGCTCGACCGCGATCCTCGCTTCCACCAGGACGCCTCGCTCATCGCTGAGATCGTCGAGGTCGACCACGAGCTCGAGCGCATGGCCGGCGGGGCGGGCTCGAGGCGGGGCAGCGGGGGAATGGCCTCCAAGCTGGCCGCGGCCAAGATGGCGGCGTGGTCGGGCGTGCGGACGGTGATCGCCGCCGCCGACCGGCCGGGGGTTTTGGAAGAGGCGGTCGACGGGGCCCCTGGCGTGGGTACGGTCGTGCGTCCCCGCGACCGACGCCTCTCGGCCCGCAAGCTGTGGATCGCCTTCGCGGTCGAGGCCTCGGGCACGGTGGTGGTCGACGACGGCGCCCGGCGGGCGCTGCTCGATCGCCCGTCGTCGCTGCTCCCCGCCGGCGTCGTCGAGGTGACCGGCGCCTTCGAGGCCGAGGACGCAGTCGAGATCTGCGATGCCGACGCCAGGGTGTTCGCCAAGGGCCTGGTCCGGGTGAGCTCCGCCACCTTGCGCGAGGTGGCCGGTCGGCGCACGGGCGACCTCCCCGAGTCGGTCCCTCACGAGGTCGTCCACCGCGACGACCTGGTCACCCTTCCCTAGCGGTTGGGAGAGGGCGAATGCGGCGCGCGCGCCGAGAAGATCGGGCCCCGCCCAGGCCTTGAGTGGTCAGTCGGTGCCGGGAGCGGCCTCGCCGCCGGTGGCGCTCGGTGTGGCTTCGGCGCCGTCCGGGGCCGGGCCGATGCCCAGCTGGGCCCGGATGTCGGCCAGCTTCATCTGGGCCTCGTTGTTGACGGTGGCCTGCTCGACTTCGAGCATGCGGGACTCGACCGACTGGCCGGTGAGCTCGGAGGTGCCCAGAGCCTTGGCGTAGCGGGACTCGATCTTGGTGCGGATCTCCTCGAATGTGGGCACGTCCTGGCCCACCGTCTCGTTCAGTGACGCCATGGCCGTGTTGACCTGCTCCTGCATCTTGGCCTGGTCGAGCTGGCCCATGAGCTTCTGGCGCTCGGACAGCTTCTTCTGCAGGGCCGACGAGTTCTGGGCCACGGCCGCCTTGGCCTGATTGGCCGCCTGGGTGGCTTGGAGGAGGAGCTGCTTGAGCGACTCGACCTCGCGCTCGGCGCCCACCAGCCGGTTGGCGAACGACTCGGCCGCCGCCGTGTACTCGACCGCTTTGGCCGAGTCAGCGCTCTGGGTGGCCTTGTCGGCCATGGTGACGGCCTGGCGGGCCAGACCGTTCTGCTTCTCGATCTCCTCCATGGCCCGGTTGAGGCGCATCTCGGTCTGTTTCTGGTTGGCGATGACGTTGGCCGCCTGCTGCACCAGGCGACGATGCTGGTCGTTGGCCTCGGTGATGGCCTGTTCGAGCTGCACCTTGGGATCGGCAGTCTCATTGAACTTCCCGGTGAGGGCGGCGGTGAGGTAGCGCCAGCTCCGCTGCATGAGTTTGATCATGGCGACGACTGTACGACCCATGGGCGGGTCCGGGCGTAGAGTCGGCCGGCAACCGGCCATGGACATCGTCTTCAACGCCTCAGAGGGCGCCAGCCTCGGCATCGAGGTCGAGCTGGAGATCGTCGACCGGGGGACGCGCCAGCTGTGCAGCGCGGCCACCGAGATCCTGGCCGAGCTGGGCTCCGGTCACCCCGGCGGTGAGCATCCCAAGGTGAAGCACGAGCTGTTCGAGTGCACGGCCGAGGTCATCACCGGCATCTGCACCACCGTGGCCGAGGCTCGACACGACCTGTCGGCGACGATCAGGGAGCTGTCGGCGCTCACCGACGTCCGCGGTCTGGGTCTGCTGTGCTCGGGTTCGCACCCGTTCTCCGACTGGCACGACCAGAAGGTGAGCCCCCACGAGCGCTACCACACCCTGGTCGACGAGATGCAGTGGGTGGCCCGGCGGCTGCAGATCTTCGGGGTCCATTTCCACGTGGGTGTGAAGTCGGCCGAGAAGGCCATCGCCATCGGCAACGCCCTAAACGCCTACATCCCCCACTTTCTCGCTTTGTCCGCTTCCAGCCCCTTCTGGGAAGGACGCGACACGGGCATGGCGTCGAGTCGCAGCACCGTCTTCGAGAGCCTGCCCACCGCCGGCCTGCCCTACCAGTTGTCGGGGTGGGCCGAGTTCGAGGAGTTCATGGGCACGCTGGTGGCGGCCCAGGCCATCACCAGCATCCGCGAGGTGTGGTGGGACATCCGCCCCCACCCCGACTTCGGCACCGTCGAGCTGCGCATCTGCGACGGCATACCCACCCTCACCGAGGTGAGCGCCCTGGCGGCCGTGGCCCAGAGCCTGGTCCACTGGCTCGACACCCGGATCGACCGCGGCGAGCAGCTCCCCGTGCCCCGGGGTTGGGTGGTCCGCCAGAACAAGTGGCGTGCCGCCCGCCACGGCCTCGACGCCGAGATCATCATCGACGACGAGGGAAAGCGTCTCCCGCTGCGACAGGCGGTGGAGGACCTGGTCGAGGCCCTTTCGCCGGTGGCCGCCGAGCTGCACTGCGGTGACGAGCTGCGCCTCAACCTGGCGACCCTCGCCCACGGGGCCAGCTACGAACGCCAGCGCCGGGTCGTCTCCGCCGGCGGATCGCTGGTCGACGTGGTCGACGCCCTGGTGGCCGAGTTCGAGGCCGACCGCCTCACCTGACACGTCGTCGGTGGGGCATTTCGTCCTATACTTCGCTGCGGCCACCACGGTGGTCTGCGGTCAGACCATCACCACCAGCATCACGCTGGCCAATGACATCGGGCCCTGCCTCGGCGACGGCCTGATCGTCAAGGGCTTCAGCATCACCGTCGACCTGGCCGGCCACACCATCAAGGGTGCCGCGTCTGACCCGGCATCGACCATCGACCAGGCCGGCATCCACCTCGACAACGTGTCGGGCGTGACGGTCACGGGCGGCACCGTTCGGGGCTTCTTCGCCGGTGTGCTCGTCAAGGGGGGCAACGGCAACACGGTCACGAACATGAAGATCGTCAACAACGTCGGGCTGGGCACCACGCTCTACAACGACGGCATCGTGCTCGACGGCTCCACCAACAACAAGGTCACGAACAACCGGGTCACCGGCAACGGGCCCGACGCCGGGATCCACATGGTGAACAGCGCGTCGAACAACCGCATCCTCAAGAACTTCGTGGCCGACAATCACGTCCCGTCCATCGGGCTCGGCCCAGGGGGCGTGGACCAGGCGTTCGACTCGGGCATTGCCCTTGATCTCGATTCCGACTTCAACCTCATCGCCGACAACCAGGTCCTGCGCAACGGGTTCTTCGGCATCAAGCTGGCCGGTTTCGGCACCAGCCACGACCAGGCGGTCCACAACACTGTCAAGGACAACGGGAACTCCGGGATCAACGCCGGCGGCAACGGGCACCTCGTCTCCGGCAACCTCATCGACCACAACGGCTACCAGCAGTTCCCGCCCGTGGGCGGGGACAGGACCCAGGGTGGCACCGACGGCGTCGTCACCTGCGCGGCGCCGAGCCCGCCAGGCCGTCCGTGTGGGAACGACCCCGCCATCATCCAGGACAACACCATCACCCGGAATGCCGGCGTCGGGGTGAACATCGTCTTCACCGGCGAGCAGGACACCGGCGGTTGCGGCATCGACGGTTGCTTCCCGCCCGTGCCCTACATCGCGCCGCGGTCGAACCTGGTGCAGCGCAACATCGTGCGCAACAACGGTGGCGACGGGATCTTCGTTGCCTGCGACACGCTCTACGACGCCGACGGCAACGGGACCTGCCTCACGACGACCCCCCCGCACAAGGGTCAGCGGATCCTGAACAACATCACGTCGGGCAACGGTGGCGTCAGTGCCGGAACCGCGGCATGGGACCTCCACGACCAGAACCCGAACTGCGACCACGACATTTGGTCAGGCAACATTTTCGAAACGGCTGAGCCTCCCTGCACCACCGGGTAGGCCCCACGGGGTAGGCACGGTCCTGCCCACAGGAAACGAGGAGACGACATGCGGCGTATCAGGATCACAGGTCGGCTGGCGGGAATGACCGTCGCGGTGGCGGTGGGAGCGACGCTGAGCGCCGTCGTTGCCGGCCCGGCAGCCGCGGCCACCTGTGCGCCCATCTACGTGTCATCGAGCGGCACGCAAACCAACCCGGCCAAGGTGGTCGAGTTCGCCTCCGGGGCCAACGGCAACGTCGCCCCCGCCAACACCCTCGGCGGTCCGAGGAGCTCCAAGATGGTGACGGCGTCGGGGATCGCCCAGGACGCCAACGGCTTCACCTATGTCGTGTCGCCGCACATCAACACGATCAACGTCTACTCGCCCGGCGCCAGCGGCGACGTCGCTCCCTTCGCCACCATCAAGGGGTCGAACACCGGGCTCCTCAATCCTCAGGGCGCGGTGGTGCAGGGCAACCGGCTGTACGTGGCGAACGGCCCGTTCGGGACCGGCATCCCCGGGACTCCCTCGATCGCCGTGTTCGCCCTTCCCTTCGCTGCCGGGGTCGACAATGTGGCCCCGGTGGCCGTCATCGGCGGCCCGGCGACCAAGCTCCTCTCGCCCTTCGGCCTGGCTCTCGACTCGTCGGGGAACATCTTCGTCGCCAACGTCGACAACACCATCACCGAGTACCGCCCGCCGGCGCCGTCGAGCTACGCCAACCCGGACAACGAAGCCCCCGTCCTCACCATCTCGATCGGTCCCGGCGCCCCCGAAGGGCTGGCCATCCACGGCACCGCGCTGTACGCGTCGACCGACGACAACACCATCAAGGAGTACTCCCTGCCCGGTGGCAACCTCATCGCCACCATCACCGGGGCGAACACCATGTTGGCTTCGCCTCTCGGGATCGACGTCGACTCGTCCGGGAACCTCTTCGTCGTCAACGCCCAGGTCGACACCACTGGCAATCAGGTGCTCGAGTTCGCGCCGGGTGCCAATGGCAACGCCGCGCCGATCGCCGTCATCTCGGGGCCGGCCACCCTGTTGGCCAGTCCCCAGTTCGTGTTCATCGCATCGTGCTCGGGCGGGGGAACGACTCCCGTCAGCATCACCACGAGCTCACTCCCCGCCGTCAGGCTCGGGGTGGCCTACTCGAAGTCTCTGACCGCGACGGGCGGCACGACGCCGTACTCGTGGTCGCTGGCTTCGGGCACCCTGCCTGCGGGCCTGTCGCTGTCGTCCGCCGGAGTGATCTCGGGAACCCCGACCACCAAGGGCACGTCGAATTTCACCGTGCGGGTGACTGACGCCTCGAACCCGGCACAGTCGTCGACCAAGGCGCTGTCGCTGACGGTGGTGAACCCGGTCAAGATCACTACGGCCAGCGCACTGCCGGCCGCCACGGTCGGGGTTGCCTACTCGGCGACGCTGGCGGCCAAGGAAGGCACGCCGCCGTACACGTGGTCGGTGACGTCCGGGGCCCTGACCCCGGGGCTGTCACTGTCGGGCTCGGGCGTGATCTCGGGGAAGCCGACGACGAAGGGGACGTTCAGTTTCACGGTGAAGGTGACGGACACGTCGAGCCCGGTACAGAGCGCCAAGAAGGCCTTTTCCCTGATCGTGAGCTGACGCATCCGACGGCGCTCGTCAGCGGGCGCTCTCCTCCAGGGCCTGACGGAGAGATTCCAGCTCGCCGACAACGTCGTCGACGGCGTTGCCGAGGGGGTCGAGGTCGCCGCTGCCGCCGGCCTGGAGCGACAGCTCCAGGGCCCGGGCCACGGCCTCGTCGAGCTGGGCGTCGATCCGGGCCAGGCGATCGCGAGCGCCGGCGGCCACCCGGGCCAGGCGCTGGGCCGACTCCAGCTGGGAGCGCAGGGCCTTGGCCGTGGCGGCCAGCTCCGAGCGCTCGGGTGAGCGGGCCGACTCCTGCTGGCAGCGGTCGAGCTGGGCCTGGAGGCTGTGGGTGTCGATCTCGGCCACGGCGGCGTCGAGGGCGTTGGCCCGCTTGGCCACCCTCCAGCACTCGGTGGCCCCTACCGAGACCCGGGCTGCCATCTCGGACAGGCGATCGCGCAGTGGGCCCGGGTCGGCGGCCCGCACGGCGCGGTCGAACCGGTCACGGGCGGAGACGGCCTGGCGCACGAACGTCCGCCACGGCTCGCGCACGGCCGCGGGGTCGATGTGCTCGGCCCGGGGCTGGCGGGGCAGGCCCAGCGCCACCCGCCCGGCCCAGCACGCCGCCCCCACCACCGCCGCGCCGGCCAACGGAAGGCCGCCCAGGATGGCCACTGAGGCCCCCGCCCCGGCCAGTAGGACGGCGGAGGGAGCGGTGATGGCCCGGGCCGCCGCCGGGGTGCGGTACCGGGAGGGGAGGCGCTCGATCACCGCGCCGTCAGGGGGACACTAGAAGTTGCTCACGACAGCGGTGAGCACCGACGAGATGGTGGTGGGGTTGGTGGCGTCGTAGGCGGCGGCGTTGGTGGCTTCGGCGATCCGGCGCAGGGTGCCCAGGTCGGCGTCTTTGCCGTAGGCGATGGGGAAGATGCGCACCGGCCGGCTCGACTGGCCCTCGTTGCCGGCCCGCAGGTCGTTCAGGAGGGCGTCGAGGTTGTTGTCCCGAGGATCCTCGTTCTTGCCGTCGGTGAGCAGCACCACGGCGTTGATGCGGGCGGCGTCGAAGCTGTCGCGCATCACGTTGAAGGAGTCGCGCGACACCGTGTAGAGCGGCGTGCCCTGGGTTGGGGTGAGGGAGCGGATCTTGGTGGACAGCAGCTCGCGTTGGGTGGCGATCGGCCCGATCGGCACCAGGTCGACGTAGTCGGTCGGCGGGGTGGCGCTGATCTCGGTGGAGAAGATGCGCAGCCCCACCTGGTCGTCGCCTTTGAACTGGGCCAGCGAGTCGATGGCCGCCTGTTTGGCCAGGTCGAGCTTGGTGTTTCCCTGCTTGTCGGCGGGCTCGCCCATGGAGCCCGACACGTCGAGGACCATCAGGACCCGGGCGCTCTTGCGCTGCTGGCCCCAGAGCTCGAGCACCTTCACCAGCACGGGCGGGTCGGGGACGCCGAGGACGTTCTGGGGCTGGTCGGGGTCGACGCCGTTGGCCTTGATGATGGGGTCGCCCACCGCGACCTGGGGGTTGCCGGGCCGGAACCCGAACGACAGCACTCGCTGCTGGTTCTCGGGTTGCAGCACGAACCGCTCGAAGAGGTGGGCGGCATCCTTGGCCTGGGGCGTGACCCAGGGGGCGTCGAGGACGATGAAGGGGCTGTCGGAGAAGAGCGTCCCCTCCTTGGGATAGATGGCCACCAGGGGGATCTTTGGCGGGCGGGGCTGCTCACCGGGGTCGAGGATGCCGTCGGGGTTGCCCTTGTTGTAGTCGATCACCGACTTCTCCTCGACGGCCACGGCCGAGGCATAGGTGAGGGCGGTGCCCCGGGCGTCGTTGCGGTACCAGTTGTTGAGGAAGGTGAGGGTGATGTCGCCGTAGTGCACCACCGATGACTCCACGCCCCGGGCGAAGGCGTCGACCTCGGGCCGGGCCAGGTCCTCGTTGGACAGGTCCTTGGTCTTGCCCGTCGCTGCGTAGTACTCGGCGATGGTGGCCGACAGGGCACTCGTCGAGAAGTTGGGGTTGGTCTTGCCCAGGCGGAACGGGCCCCATTCCGGGTGGCCCTTGCCTCCCCAGCCGGCCGGGTCCTGCGCCAGCTTCAAGATGTCGCCGTACCCGATCGGGGTCTGTGGGTACCCGAGGGCGTCGGCCATGGGCGTGGGCATGGCGATGACCAGAGGCGTGAGCTGGAGCGGCTTCGGGGTGTTGGCGCCGGTGGGGACCATGGGCGGTTGCCCGGCGGTGCGGAGCTGCTCGTCCAGGATGGCGCCCCAGGCGCTCGACGCCGGCGACCACACCGTGGGACGGGTGCCGTTGGTGGCCTCGTCCGGCCAGCCCTGGGCCAGGAGCTGCTCGGTGACCCCCGACGACTGCTTGCGGACCCGCACGAAGGCGCAGGTGCCGCCGGACTTGGATGCGGGCGATCCGTTGAAGCGCCGGGCCAGGTCGGTGACGAGGTCGATCTTCTCGGGCGAGGATGCCATGTCGACGGCCGTGCACCCCTTGGGGACGTCCTGGGCGCCCGATCCCGCGCTACCGCTCGGCGACGACCCCGTCGAGGTACAGGCCGCGCCCAGGATGGCGGTGGCCACCACCAGCGACATGACGGTCCAGGTGTGGCGCCGGCGTCTCACTTTCCGGTCACCTCGTGCCAGCGGGCCCGGAGGGCGTCGAGCAGACCCGGCGACGGCAGGTTGGCGCCGGCGGGCAGGGGGGGCGAGTCGGGCACGCCCGGGGGCCGGGCCTGGCCGTCGACCCTCCATCCGGCACCGGCCAGGGCTTTTCGACCCGTCGAACCGGTGACCAGACCTCGCAAGGAGGCGGTCGACCCGGCGGTGTCGCCGGTCGGCGTGGCCAACACGGCATCGGCGGTGGCCATGGGTGAAGGGTAGAGGAGGTCGACGTCTTTGCCGCGCGCGGCACGGGCCAGCAGCGGGCCGGCCTCGGCCTCGACGGTGCCGACGGCGTCGAAGGCGGCCCGGCCGGTGGCCAGCATGGTCTCGAGCGGCGAGCCGGGCGACGGCGCCACGGACCGTTCCAGGCCGCCGAACCACGTCTTGAAGTTCTCGTCGTCGAGGTCGCCGGTGGACACGTCGGGGCGGCCGAACCACGACGCCACGGCCTGGCCCAGCACGGCCAGGCCCACCCCGTCGGAGGCGGGCGTGGCGTGGCCCACCTTGACGGCCCCCCATTCCGGCCGGCCGCCGAGCGCCGCCCACCCGCCGGCGGTGCCCGCGGCCTCGCCCAGACAGCGCCACTGCACCCCCCCGGGGCAGTGGGACCCGAGCACGGCCGCCCGGTCCTTCCAGACGGCGACGACGAGGGGGGAGCGGGCCAACGTCGCCTTGGCGGGCGTGAACAACGGCTCGAGGCTATGGGCCCGGCGTTCCTGGTCGACGATGTCGGGCCACGGGGCGGTCGCCAGCCACCCGTCGAGGCCGGGGTTGGCCTCACTGGTGGCCAACCGGTCGGCCGTCGTGCCCGCTGCTTCCACCGTCAGGTTGATCCGGGCGTCGCCGTGCGCCAGCGTGGTGCACGCCGGCGCCAGCTCCGTGGCGCAGGTGAGGCGCAACACCTGCGAACGCTCGGTCGAGCTCCGGTCGAGGCGCGAGCGCAGGGCGAGCGAGCCGACCACCATGGCGGCGGCCGCAACCACCGCGAGCACCCGGCGCATGGCCATCGAGCGTAGGCGGTGTCTCTGGCGGCTTCGCCGCCCCGGGGCGGGGGGGCGCCGGTAGGCTCGCCCCATGCCTGTGATCCCCATCGCCGAGCTCGGGCGTCGGGCCAAGGCCGCCTCCCGGGTGCTGGCGGCCACGTCGTCGGCGGTCAAGGACGAGGCCCTGGGCGTCGCCGCCGAGCTGTTGGTCGACGGATCGGCCGAGGTGCTCGACGCCAATGCCGCCGACGTCGCCGGCGCCGAGGGGGCCGGGACGGCGGCGACGGTGGTGGACCGGCTCCGACTCACCTCCTCCCGGATCGAGGCCATGGCCGACGGCCTGCGCCAGGTGGCCACCCTCGCCGACCCGGTGGGCGAGGTCACCGACGGATGGACGCGGCCGAACGGCCTGGCCATCGAGAAGGTGCGGGTGCCCCTCGGCGTGGTCGCCGTCATCTACGAGAACCGCCCCAACGTGACCAGCGACGCCTTCGGGCTGTGCCTCAAGTCCGGCAACGCCGCCTTCCTGCGGGGTTCGTCGGCGGCCCTGGGCTCCAACCGGGCCATCGCGGGGATCCTCCGGTCCGGCCTGGCCAAGGCCGGCCTGCCCGCCGACGCCCTGATCCTGGTGGAGGAGACCTCGCACGAGGCAGCCGTGGGGTTCATGCAGCTCCGCGACTCGATCGACTGCCTCATCCCGCGCGGCGGGCCGTCGCTCATCGCCGCCGTCCTCGAGCACGCCACCGTGCCCTATGTGATCGACGGGGACGGCAACTGCCACGTCTACGTTGATGCCTTCGCCGATCTGGACCAGGCCCTGGCCATCGTGGTCAACGCCAAGACCCAGCGCCCGTCGGTCTGCAATGCCGCCGAGTCGCTGGTGGTGCACGCCGATGTGGCCGGCGCCTTCCTGCCCCGGGCCGCGGCCGCCCTCGACGGGGTCGAGCTCGTGGGCGACGACGCTGCCCGGGCCATCGTGCCCACCATGGGCGAGGCCGGAGACGGCGACTTCGGCACCGAGTTCCTCGGCCTGAAGCTGTCGGTGGCCGTGGTCGATTCCCTCGACTCGGCCATCGCCCACGTCAACCGCTACGGCAGTGGGCACACCGAGGCCATCTGCACCCGTGACCTGGCCGCGGCCCGTCGCTTCGCCGGCGAGGTCGATGCCGCGGCCGTCGTCATCAACGCGTCCACCCGGTTCACCGACGGTGAGCAGTTCGGCTTCGGCGGCGAGATCGGCATCAGCACCCAGAAGTTGCACGCCCGGGGGCCCATGGGCCTGCGCGAGCTCACCACGTGCAAGTACATCGTCACGGGGACGGGCCAGGTCAGGACCTGATGGGGGACAGGCTGGGCTCGGCGGCCGAGGTCCGGATCGGCCTGGAGTCGGTGGGCTACCTGGCCGACGAAGCCATCGCCGGGGTGGTGTTCCTGGCCGACCGCCTGGACAAGCCCGTGCTGGTGGAGGGGCCGGCGGGGACGGGAAAGACCGAGCTGGCCAAGTCGGTGGCGGCCATGTCGGGCGCCCGCCTCATTCGCCTCCAGTGCTACGAGGGACTCGACGAGGCCAAGGCGCTCTACGAGTGGAACTACCGCAAGCAACTCCTCCGCATCCAGGCCGGAGGCGCGGGTGAGGGCGGCCCGGGCCGGTCGTGGAGCGAGGTCGAGGGCGACATCTTCGGCGAGGAGTTCCTGCTCGCCCGCCCCCTGCTCGAGGCCATCCGCGCCGACGAGCCCGTGGTCCTGCTGGTCGACGAGATCGACCGGCTCGAGGTGGAGACCGAGGCGCTGCTGCTCGAGGTCCTCTCCGACTGGCAGGTGTCGGTGCCCGAGCTGGGAACCGTGCGGGCCACCCGCATCCCGCTGGTGTTCCTCACGTCGAACAACACCCGCGACCTGTCCGAGGCCCTCAAGCGCCGCTGCCTGTACCTCCACGTCGACTACCCGAGTCCCGAGCGCGAGCGGGCCATCGTCATGGCCAAGGTGCCGGGCATCGCCGAGCACCTGGCAGACCAGGTGGCCCGGGTGGTGCGCTCGATCCGCCTGCTCGAGCCGACTAAACCACCGTCGGTGTCGGAGACCCTCGACTGGGCCCGGACCCTCGTGTTGTTGGGCATCGACAGCGTCGACGCCGGCACCGCGGTGGCCACCTTGCACGTGCTGTTGAAGAACCGCGCCGACATCGACAGGGCCGCCCGGGAGCTGTCGTCGCCGGCGAGCAGCTGAAGGTCCCGTGCTCGACGTCGTGACCGGTTTCGTGACCGAGTTGCGAGCCGCGGGCCTACCCGTGGCCCTCACCGAGTCGCTCGACGCCCTGGCCGCCGTCCGCCACGTCGACCTGGCGTCGCGCCCGGCGGTGCGATCGGCCCTGGCCGCCACCCTGGTCAAGCGCCACGAGCACCTGGCCACCTTCGACGCCGAGTTCGACTTGTGGTTCTCCCCCACGATGCGGGGTGCCCACGGGGCCGGCGACGAAGACGCCCTCGTCGATGCCCGACCCTTCGATGTCGACGGCACCGACCTGGACGGCACCGACCTGGACGGCACTGATCTCGGCGACGCCGCCCTGGCCGCCATGGTGGCCGAGGCCCTCGAGACCGGCGATGCCGACCTGCTCGCCGCCCTGGCCCGCCTGGCCGTCGCCCACCTGGCGGGGATGGGCTCGGGGCGCCACGTGGGGCCCGCCTATCACCTGCACCAGGTGTGGCGCCGCCTCGACACCGACGGCGCTCTGGCCCGGCTCCTGGGCGTGGTCCGTCTCGACGACGGCGACGCTCCCGGTGAGCTCGGCCTGCGCCTGCGAGGCGACCAGTACCGGGCCAACGCGGCGCGCCTGCGCGAAGAGGTGGAGGCCGAGGTGCGCCGTCGCCTGGTGGGCGAACGGGGACCGGCGGCGGTGGCCCGGGCTCTGCGCCGGCCACTGCCCGAAGACGTCGACTTCATGCATGCCACCCGTGAGGAGATGGTCGCCCTGCGCCGGGCCCTGCTTCCCCTGTCCCGCCGGTTGGCCGTCCGCCTGGCCCGTCGCCGGCGTCACCGGCGCCAGGGGTCGCTCGACTTCCGGTCGACCGTGCGCCATTCGCTGTCCTTCGGTGGGGTCCCGGCCGAGCCCCGGTTCAGGCACCGCCGCCCGACGAAGCCCGAGCTCGTGGTGGTGGCCGACGTGTCCGGGTCGGTGGCCGCCTTCGCCCGTTTCACCCTGCAGTTCATCCATGCACTGTCCGGCCAGTTCTCACGCGTCCGGTCGTTCGTGTTCGTCGACGGCATCGACGAGGTGACCCGGCTCTTCGAGGGGGCCGACGACCTGGCCCACGCCATCCAGCGGGTGAACACCGAGGCCGACGTCATCGCCGGCGCCGGCCACTCCGACTACGGCAACGCCCTCAGCGTGTTCTGGCAGCGCTGGGGACCCGAGCTCACCAAACGCACGACCGTCGTCGTGTTGGGCGACGCCCGCAACAACTACCACGACACGTCGGCCTGGGCCGTGTCCGAGATCGCCCGCCGCTCCCGCCACGTGTGGTGGCTCAACCCCGAGCCCCGGTCGTACTGGGACACCGGTGACTCGGTGATCTCCGAGTACGCGGTTCACTGCGACGGCGTGTTCGAGTGTCGCAACCTCCGTCAACTGGAGCATTTCGTCGAGCGCATCGGCTGATGCGGCCCCCGCCCCAGTGGCTCAGCCGGGCCGCCCTGGTCGTCGCCGCGGTGGCCATGGGCGGGGTGCTGGTCGGCGGGTCCGCAGCCGGCACCGGGACCAGCATGGTGCTGCTGGTCGTGGCCTTCGTGGCCCTGGCCGTGGTGGTGGGCGCCGAGCGGCGACAGCGACACCTCGGGCGGCGACTCGCGCTCGGTGTGAGCGGTGCCCTCCTGGTGTTGGCCGTGGTCGCGCCCCCCACCGAGTCGGGCGACGTGTGGTCCTATGCCATGTACGGGCGCATGGTGTCGACCTACCACGACAATCCCTACCGTCACACGCCGGCAGAGTTCCGGGCCGATCCCATCGGGCGACGAGTCCCGGCGTTCTGGGTCGGGTCGCGCTCGGTGTACGGGCCCCTCTTCACGGCCGTGTCCGCTGCCGGCATGGCCGGCGCCGGCCACTCGCCGCTGGCCGCCCGATTGTTCTTCCAGAGCCTGGCCGCGGTGGCCGTGGCCGGGTCGCTGGTGCTCATCGACCGCCGCACCCGCGACCCGGTGGCCCTGGCCGTGATCGGCGTCAACCCCATCATGGTGATCAGCGTGGTGAACGGCGCCCACAACGACGCTCTGGTGGGGCTGGCCGTGCTGGGCGGTGTCCTGCTGGTGTGCGCCCGCCGCCCGGCGTGGGCCGGCGCCGCCCTCGCCGCCGCCGCCCTGGTGAAGGTGTCGGCCCTCCTCCCCCTCGCCGCCGTGGGGGTGTGGGTGTGGCGCCACCACGGCCGTCGAGCCGCCGCCGCGCTGACCGGGACTGCCGCCGCCCTGGGGCTCTCGGCACTCCTCGCCGCAGGCGCCTCGTCGGTGGTGGCCGCCTTCGGCGACGCCCAGGGTCGGGTCAACGGAGGCTCGCTCTGGGCCGGGCCCCGGCGCTGGCTCGCAGGAGCGGGCTCGTCACTTGCCGGTGGGCGGGCGCTCTCGTGGGTGGCGGTGGCGGCGGCCATCGGTCTCACCGTTGCCCTCGTCCGCCGCCGGCCCACCGACGACGGCCCCTTCTTCGCCGCCGGTGCGGCGGTGGCGGCCTACCTGCTCGTCGGCACCTACGTGCTGCCGTGGTACCTGGCCTGGGGACTGCCCGTGCTCGCGGTCATCTGGCGGTGGCGCCTCGGATGGCTGGTGATGGCCCAGGCCGCCGTCCTGCAGGTGGCCACGGCCCGTCCCCCCGCCATCGGGGCAACCGACGCCCTCTCGACCGGTAGCCCCGTGGGTCGTCTCCAGCTCGACCTGTACACCGTCGGCGGTCCGCTGTTGGAGCTCGTCCTGATCGTGATCGTGATCGCGGCCCTGCTGCGCTCGCAGGCTGTACACGTCGGAGGCCGGTCGGAGGCCGAGCCGGTTCGTTGACCCGGGGGCGATACCCGGCGGCGGTTCAGCTCTTCAGCAGCTCGGCCACGTCGAAGGCCAGGTCGATGGACTGGTGTGCGTTCAGGCGGGGATCGCACATGGTGGTGTAGCGGTCGGAGAGGTGGTCGTCGAGCACGGCCTCGGCCCCGCCCAGGCACTCGGTGACGTCGTCGCCCGTGAGCTCGACGTGCACGCCGCCGGGCCACGAGCCGAGAGACCGGTGCACGGCGAAGAAGAGCCGGATCTCGGTGATGATGTCGTCGAAGCGGCGGGTCTTTCGTCCCGACGGCGACACGAAGGTGTTGCCGTGCATGGGGTCGCACACCCACACCACGGGGTGGCCGGCGGTCTGGACGGCCTTCACGATCGGCCCCAGCATCTCCTCCACCCGGCCCGCGCCCATGCGGGTGATGAGGGTGAGCCGACCCGGCACCCGGTTGGGGTTCAAGGTGGCGCACAGCTCGACCACCTCGTCGGGCGACGCCGACGGCCCGATCTTGACCCCGACGGGGTTCTCGACGCCCTTCAGGAACGACACGTGGGCACCGTCGAGGCTGCGGGTGCGGTCGCCCACCCACAACAGGTGGGCCGAGCAGTCGTACCACTCGCCGGTGAGCGAGTCCTGGCGGGTGAGGGCCTCCTCGTAACCGAGCAGCAGGGCCTCGTGGCACGTCCAGAAGTCGACCTGGTGGAAGGTGGACTCGGTGGACAGGTCGATGCCGCAGGCGGCCATGAAATGCAGGGCCCGGTCGATCTCGCTGGCGATGCGCTCGTAGCGCAGGCCCTGGCTGCTGCGGGCGACGAACTCCTGGTTCCAGACGTGCACCTTGGTGAGGTCGGCGAAGCCGCCCTTGGTGAAGGCCCGCAACAGGTTCATGGTGGACGCCGACTGGTGGTAGGCCTGGAGGAGTCTCTCCGGGTCGGCCACCCGGGCCGCGGCGGTGGGGGCCTCTCCGTTGACCATGTGGCCCCGGAAGGCGGGGATCTCGGTGTCGCCCACGGTCTCGGTGGGCGAGGAACGGGGCTTGGCGAACTGCCCGGCGATGCGCCCCATCTTCACCACCGGCACACCGGCGCCGTAGGTGAGGACGACAGCCATCTGCAGGATCACCTTGAGCTTGTCGCGGATGCCGTCGCCGGAGAACTCGAAGGACTCGGCGCAGTCGCCGGCCTGGAGCAGGAAGGCCCGCCCGTTGGCCACCTGGGCCAGGCTGGACGTGACGTTGCGCACCTCGCCGGCGAACACCAGCGGCGGCAGCGAGCCGATGCGCGTCAGCACCTCGGCCAGCGCCACCGGGTCGGGCCAGTCGGGTTGCTGCGCGGCCGGGTGGCCACGCCAGCTGGCGGGCGTCCAGGTCGAGGTCCCCGGGCTCAGTGTCGTCTTGGGGCTTGTCATCTCGGCGCTCATGTCTTCTCTGGTTTCGGGGTCGTGGTAGGGAAGGTGAGTGTGGTCGGACGCGCCCGCGGGCACGCGCCGGTTCCCCCGCTCCAGGGTAGAGGGCATTCAGTGATTCGACCAACAGGTCTGTCTCAGTCGGCCAGCCTGCCGTGGACCACCACACCCACGTCGTAGGCCTCCCGGGCGATCGGATCGGTCCCCCCGGTGCGGCGATCGGCCAGCTCCGCCGGCGTCCAGACGATGGCCTGCACCCCGGGCGGCTTCCCGGTCGGGCCCAGCAGGGCGAGGCGGCCCTGGAAGTCGTCGGGCAACTCGTCGACGACGACCAACATGTCGATGTCGCTCCACCTGTTGAAATCACCTCGGGCCACGGACCCGACGACCACGATGACCTGGGCCCCCAGCATCGGCCCCGCCCCCCCGGCCCACCGCCGGGCCACGCCGAGCAGCGCGTCCCGCTCGCCCCGGCGCCGGGTGATGACCGGGTTGGTCACCGCACGTCGCCGTCGGCCTCGCGCAACGCGATCCAGGCCGCGTCGACGGCGTCGACGACGGCGGCCGCGTACCCGAGGGCCAGGCGGCTGCTGGTGGCGTTGTAGTGGTCGAAGGGCGTCCCCGCGGGGTGGGCGTCGGGGTACCGGGCCGGGATGTAGTGGCGGGAGAGCTCCTCGGCCTCGTCGGTGACCGTCGACCAGTCGGTGCCGAGGTACCCCTGGGCCCGCACGACGAGCTGGGGCAGGTCGTGCCCCCACGCCTCCTCGCCGATGGCGTGGAGCAGGCCCTTGACGGCCAATTGGGCCGCCTGCTCGCACAGGAAGCACGCCCACCCGTGCGAGTCGCCGTCGGCCACCAGCCTCGCTGCGTCGAGGGTGCGGTCGGCCTGGGCGCGCCACCGATCGAACTCCGGGCGATCGAGCAGGCCCACGGTCCGAGCGTACCGGTGCGGCTGTGAGCCCGGCCCAATTTTCCCGGGCCGACCCCCGAGCTGTCCGTAGACTCGGGTGGTGGGATCGGGCCCGCGGCAGCGGATCGGGGTGTTCGGGGGGACGTTCGACCCCGTGCACGTCGGGCACCTGGTGGCCGCCGTCAACGTCCGCCATGTCCTCCGCCTCGACCGGGTGCTGCTGGTGGTCGCCAACCAGCCCTGGCAGAAGCAGGATCGCAGGGTCTCGCCGGCCGGCCACCGCCTCGAGATGGTGGCGGCTGCCGTTGCCGGCATCGAGGGACTGGAGGCCAGCACCATCGAGATCGAGCGCGGGGGGGAGTCCTACACCGCCGACACCCTCGAAGCGCTCGCCGCGGCCGAGCCCGGCAGCGACCTGTTCGTCATCGTCGGGGCCGACGTCGTCGCCGACCTGCCCACCTGGCGCCGGGTCGACACCGTGGCCGACCTGGCCACCCTGGCGGTGGTGAACCGTCCCGGCGCTCCGGACGCCGGACCCGGCCCGAGCTGGACCGTGGAACGGGTCGACGTCCCCGGTCTCGACATCTCGGCGTCGGACATCCGCCGGCGCGCCGCCGAGGGCCGGCCACTGGATTTCCTCGTGCCCGCACCCACGATCGATGTCATCCGACGCCTGGGTCTGTACGCTGGGGGCAGATGAGCACGGCGCCTGCCCAGAGTCCCGGCCGCCACCACCCGGCTCCGCACCACCGCGGAGTACCGGCCGGCGCCGCCCCCTGGTGTTCGTGACCGACGCCTCGTGACCGACGCCTCGTCCCCGGCCCCGTCGTCGCCCGACGTGGCCGCACCTTCTCCGATTGGAGGGATCTCCACGGCTATCAAGACCGACAACGAGTTCGATCGCGACCTGGAACAGGTCCGTGCGTGGGCTCGGCAGGCGGCGCAGGCCGCCGACGCCAAGGGTGGCGACGACACCGTCATCCTCGAGGTGGGCGCAGTGCTGGCCATCACCGACGCCTTCGTCATCACCAGCGGCCACAACCACCGCCAGGTGCAGACCATCGCCGACGAGATCGAGGAGCGGGTCAAGGCCGGCGGTGGGCCGTCGCCCATTCGCGTGGAAGGACGGCGCGAGGCCGAATGGGTCCTGGTCGACTACGGCGACTTCGTCGTGCACGTCTTCCTCGACGAGACCCGCACGTACTACGATCTTGAGCGCCTGTGGAGCGATGCGCCGCAGGTGGCGTGGAAACGGGCTTGCCGGCCTGAGGCAGTGACGGCGGCGGTCGTGGGCTCGTCCGAGTAGCCGGCGCCGCTCAGACGCCCAGGGCGGCCCGTACTGCGGCTTGGCCCTCGGCCACGGTCATGCGGGCCAGTTCGGGCAGCGGGAGCCCGAGGTGGCTCACCACCTCGTCGGCCACGAAGTAGCCCACCCGCCACTTGGTCTCGACGAAGCCCCCGCCGAAGAAGGCCTCTACCGTCTCGGGGGCGTCCAGGCCCTTGGCGAACGTGTCGACGAGCTCGTCGCGGTGCTCACGGCACCACGGGAGCCAGTCGTCGACGTCGGGGTGGCCGTACCAGAAGTACTCCTGGTCGGGACGGCCGGGCACGACATGGCGAGAGGCCTGGATGGCCACCCCCTCGGCGAAGGCGGTGGCCGCAGCGTCGTCTTCGGGGAAGACCTCGCCCGTGGCCAGCTCGCACCACGCGTGGGTGCTCTCGTGGGCGACCAGTACCTTGGCCCCCTCGGCCGACTGGAACCACTCGAGGCAGTGGAACACGGCCACGTCGTCGCATACCCGGCTGACGGCGGCGTTGGTCATGAAGTTCCCCACCAGCAGCACGTGCAGCGGCGACGGTTCGAGGCTGACGCCGAGGGCCCGGGCCAGGGTCGTGTCGATGGCCTCGATGTGGGCCCGCATCACCGGTGCGGCGTCGACCACCCGGGTGCGCACCTTGGACAGCTCCTTGACCAGGGCCGTGCGTCCCTCGGCCGAGCCGTACTGGGCGTTGAACACCTCGAACACCTCGGGAAACTGTGATTCGTAGAGCTCGGCCCACTGGCCCTCCCGTTGGAGGGGAGTGTGCAGCGCCACTTTGCGGGCGAAGGTGTCGAAGGCGGGGGTCGTGTCGAGGATGCGGGGCATGGACCCGAGTTTCGGGGCCAGGCGGGTGCGACCGCAGGTGGCGGGGCTTTCGCCCCGCCACGGGTGCGGGCCCGGCTCACCCGAACTCGGCCACCACGTCCTGGAAGTGGCGCGGACGGGGATGTTCCTCGGGGGGCGGCGGGGGGGGGCCCGGTTCGTCACCGGCGACGGCGGCGATGGTGGATGGCGCACCCCCGGCCGCGGCGGCCGCGGACTTCGTGGGCCTGAACTTCGTCGGCCCCGATATCGTGGGCCCCGAAGTCGTCGCCAACGCGGCCAGGTCGAGCGACGCTGCACAACCGGGCCAGGCGCTCCAGCCCGAGGTGGCGTAGAGTCGGACCACGGCTTCGTCCTGGATGGCGGCCGGGGCCTCACTGGGGTAGCCGCCGTAGCCCAGGCCCTGCCACGAGGCGAGGGCGAACTGGTAGGCACCGTAGTAGCCGTTGCCCGTGTCGGTGGTGTAGTCGCCACCCGATTCACACGACCGCAGGGCGGCCAGGGCGGTGGCGGACGGGCGTACGTCAGCCGATCGGAATCGGGCGGCGAGGTCGGCGTGGGCCGACGGCAGATCGGTCACCGCCGCACCGGCGGCGATGCTGAGCGTGGCGGCGAGCGCCATGGTTCGGTGGGTGCGCATCTTGCGCCTCCTTGAAGGAGCCTGAAGACAGGGCATCAGGGGTGGCCTGGGGTGCGGGCACTCGTCTTGGCCATGCAAACTCGCGAGCTCGGGGGACTCTGGACCCGTCTGGTCCGTACGAGGGTGGAGACGGCGGCCCGTAGGGCAGTGGGTTGTCGGGGTCGGGACCTCCTGGGGCCGGACGGACGGGCGGGCGGGGCGAGGCGGGGTGATGGTGGGAGTGGCGGGCCGACTCGGGAACACCGGTCGGCACTCGGCGCGGGCAACCTCTGGCGAGGCGCAGCCGACACTGTAGGCGTTCGTGATCCCGATCACGAGGATCCCGGCGCGAGACACCTCGTTTCAGCCCTGGCTCAAGCTCGGACCGTTCGGCGCCGATGGTGTTCGGAGAGGGTCCAAGCAGGGGCCCGGGAGGATCTGGCCCATGGCACTGGCGGCGGAGATCGAGGCCCTCCTGCGGGCAGCACGGGACAGGCATCCGTCCTCGACGCCGAGCACCGTCGTCGCCGCCGACCTCGTCGAGCACCGACGCCAGGAAGCCACCTCGATGCTCGAATCCCTGCTCGTCCTGTGGGGAGTGGGACAGGCCGTCTTCCTGATCGCCCTGGTGGCGGTCCCCCCGCCGGTGACGCGCCAGGTTGTGCTCGTCGGCTTCGAGGGCGTCGGGTTCGCCGCCCTGGTGGCGGTGGCTCAGTGGCGGAACCGCCTGCCGCCCTGGACGGGCGAAGCATGCACCTGGCTGTGCCAGTTCGTCGTCGGAGGCGTGGTGTGGGCCTATGGCGCTGATTCGGCCCCGTTCGCCCTCTTCTACCTGTGGTTCGGGGTCTACGCCGCCTGGTTCCTCCCCTGGCGCCGCGCCGCCGCCCAACTGGCGGTCGTGGCCACCACCTACGGGCTGGCCGTGGCCCTCGACGGCGGTGGCCCCACCGCCAGGCTGCAGTGGGCGTTGACCCTGGCCACCCTGGTCGTGGTGTGCACCCTCGTCGCCGTGGTCCGCCACCGCTTCGACGCCCTGCTGGAGGGCCTGGCCAACACTGCGGCCACCGACCGCCTGACCGGGCTGGGGAACCGCCACACGTTCGAGGACCTGATGGAGGGGGAGTTCGAGCGGGCCCGGCGGGCCAACCAGTGCCTGACCCTGGTGTTGGGCGACCTCGACGGGCTCAAGGCCGTCAACGACCGTTTCGGCCACCGGGCCGGCGACGAGGTGCTTCGCCGTCTGGCTGCGGTGCTGGTCGAGGAGAGCCGGGCCGCCGAGCCACCGCTGCGCCTGGGTGGCGACGAGTTCGCCTTCGTCCTGGTGGCCACCGATGCCGTCGTCGCCCTCCCCTTCGCCGAGCGCATCCGCCTGGCCGTGCGGGCCGAGTTCGCGGCCGACGCCATCCCCGTCACCATCAGCCTGGGCTTGGCCAGCTACCCCTGCCACAGCCCCGGGCTCGCCGACCTGTTCCGTGCCGCCGACGACGCCGTGTACGCGGCCAAGGGGGAGGGCCGTGACTGCACCGTGGTCGGTCAGTCGTCGAACGTCAATTCGCCCCTTGACGCCTTTCACGCTGTTTCATAGTCTCGGCCAGGCACACCTGACCGGGTGTGGTGAGGACCGGGCGGCGTAGAGAAGCTGCGGGCGCACGGCGGTAGGGCGGAGGTGGATCGGAGATGGCCGACCTCGGGGCGCTCGTTGCTCCTGATCGATCCAACGGTGCCGGTGGGCCCTCACCCGGGCCCCAACCCCGGCCGCTCAACAAGCGCCAGGGCCTGCCCAATGCCCGGGCGGTGGCCGGCGGCCTGCTGGTGGCGACCGCGGCCGTGGGCCTGTTCGCGGCCTACACGGGTGCCCGGGCCGGGCCCGACCACTCCTATGCCGTCGTCCGCCACGCGGTGGCCGCCGGAAGTCGCCTCCAGGCGTCCGATCTGGCGCTGCAACCCATGGACCTGCCCTCGTCGCTGAGGGCCCGGGCCTTCGAGAAGGTGTCCGGCCTGGTGGGTACCACCGTGCTGTCGCCGCTGGCTGCCGGTGAGCTGGTGCAGCCGAGCGTCCTGGTGCTCACCCGGTCCGCCGACGCGGCGCGCACGGTGTCGTTCCCGATCGACCATGCCCACCTCGGGGCGCTGAAACAGGGGGAGCGCATCGACGTCCTGGCCACCTACGGCACCGGCGCCGACGCGTGGACCGGCGTCGTGCTCCGTCAGGCTCAGGTCGTCGATGTCGACCGGTCGAAGTCGTCGTTGGGCGACTCGGGCTCGCCGGTGGTCACCGTCGCCGTCGCCGACCCCGCCGACGAGTTGGCCCTGGCCCACGCCGTGGCCCTCGGCAAGCTCACTGTGGTGGTGGTGACGGGCGCACCGCCAGCATCGGGCCCACCCCCCACCTACCGGGCCAAGGCGCCGTGATGGGCTCCGAGCGCTTCGTGATCCTGGGCCTGGCCCACCCCCGCTCGTCGTGGTTCCGCAACCTCGGGCTGTGGGCCACCTCGGGGGCCCTGCCCGCCGAGTTCGTCAAGTGCCTCTCGGCCGAGGAGGTCAGGGCCCGCCTCGGCGGGGGACGACGGTATTCGGCCCTGGTGGTCGACACCGGCCTGCCCGCCCTCGACCGTGACCTCATCGCCGCCGTCCGGGCCGCCGGTTGCGCCACCCTCGTGGTCGACGACGGACGCGTTCCCCGCGACTGGTCGAGCCTCGGGGCCGCCGTCGTGCTGTCGCCCTCGTTCGACCGCGACACGCTGCTCGCCGCCCTCGGCGCCCACGCCCGGCCGGTGGCCAGGGGCGAGGCCCGCAACGCCGGCCTGAGTGGGGCGGTCCCTGCCGGTCCCACATCGTGGCGTGGCCCGGTCGCTGTGTTCACCGGGCCGGGGGGCACGGGCGTGTCCACTGCCGCCATCGCCATGGCCCAGGCCCTGGGCGACGACGTGCGCCACGCCGGCTTGGTCTGCCTGGCCGACCTGCGACTCCACGCCGAGCAGGCCATGCTCCACGACGCCCGCGATGTGCTGCCCAGCATCCAGGAGCTGGTCGATGCCCACCGGGCGGGCCAGCCCTCGCCCGAGGAGGTCCGGGCGCAGGCCTTCGCGGTGGTCGAGCGCAACTACCACCTCCTCCTCGGCCTGCGCCAGGCCCGCTTCTGGGCGGCGCTGCGTCGGCGGGCTTTCGAGGCCACCTTCGACTCGCTCCAACGGGCCTACCGCGTCCTGGTGTGCGACATCGATGCCGACTTCGAGGGTGAGGAAGACGGGGGGTCCATCGATGTCGAGGAGCGCAATGTCATGGCCCGCACGGCGGCGTCGCGGGCCAGCGTGGTGTTCGCCGTCGGCCTGCCCACGATGAAGGGTGTGCACGCACTGGTGCGGGTGATGGCCGACCTGTTGGCCTTCGGTGTCCCCGCCGGGCGCATCGTGGCCGTGGTCAACTGCGCACCGCGCTCGCCCCGCACGCGCGCCGGGCTCACGGCGACCCTGGCCGACCTCATCGCCCCGGCGGTGTCCCGGGCCGCACCCGACTCGGTCGAAGCTCTGGCCACACCGGTGTTCCTCATGGAGCGCAAGGTCGACGGCGACCTGCACGACGGGGCCCGGCTGCCGGCCGTCCTGGGCGCGCCGCTGGCCGGTGTCTTCGCCGCCGTGGTCGAGCGCTCCGCAACCGTCGCACCCACGGCTGTTCTCGAGCGGGTGCGGCCGGGCTCACTCGGGCGGTGGGCCGATCCCGAGCCGGAGATCGCCAGCGGATGAGGACCGACGCCTTGTCGGCGCTCCAGGTGGCGACGTGGATGCGCCACAATGCCCCGCGTGACCGCCACCGACCCTGATGCCCGGCTGCCCCGCCCGATCTCCCGACGCTCGTTCATCCGAGGCGTCGGCGGTGCCGTCGCCACGACGGCGATCGCCCCGCAGCTCGGCTGGCTCGCCGGATGCAGACCCCCGACGACGAAGTCGACGGCCGACTGGAACGGGCTGGCCGCACAGCTCCATGGCCACCTCCTGCGCCCGGGCGACCCCTCCTTCGCTCCGAACGCCACGCCCCTCAACCTCCGCTACGCCGACGTACAGCCACAAGGCGTTGCCGTTTGCAGCGACGCCGCCGACGTGAGCGCCTGCGTACGGTGGGCCGCTCGTAACAATGTGCCCCTCGCCGTGCGCTCCGGGGGCCACAGCTACGCTGGCTACTCGAGCGGGCCCGGCCTGATCATTCACGTCGGCGAGATGGCCGCAGTCGCGGTCGACGACGCAACGATGACGGTGACGGCCCTGCCGGGCGCGCGCAACACGACGATCTACGACGCCCTGCAACCCCATGGCGTGACCATCTCCGCCGGTCGGTGCCCGACGGTTGCCGTCGGCGGCCTCGTGCTTGGCGGCGGCATCGGGTTCAGCTCCCGCAAGCTCGGTCTCACCTGCGACCACCTCGTCGAAGCGCA
>JBPCNP010000164.1:0-12151 GCA_051001215.1 Acidimicrobiales bacterium | reverse complement strand
GTCGGCTACGCCCTCTCAGCGGCTCAATGCGGCGTTGACCCCCCCGCTCGGGGCGTTCACCCATCTGAGATCACTCCCGGGCCCTCACGACGGTCGGCCGATCCCAATCGGTGGATTCGGGCTTACCCAGCGGGGCCTCGGACCTACTGCAGGGCGCTCACGGCCCGGGCGATCACCAGCACCGATGTGATCAGGGCGGCCATGCTCTGCACGCTCATCAACATCTTGGCTCGCGTCGACAACGGCATGGTGTCGGTGGGGCTGAAGGCCGTCGAGTTGGTGACCGAGACGTAGAGGTAGTCGACGAGGGTCGGCGCCCAGTCGGCCTTGGCCGACGAGGAGACCGCCACCTCGACGATGGAGTCGTCGTTCTCGTCCTGGGAGAAACGGAAATCGGCGTCGGGGAGCTGGTCGCGGGGGAGTTGTGTGCGCTTCACCGGCCCACCCCGGTCGAGCTCCCAGTAGGCCAGGCCGAACACGATGATGTTCGTCAGCCACACCCCCAGGGCGGCCAGGAGGAGCTGCTTGCCGTTGCTGGCCTTGCCCGAGATCAAGGCGTGGATGAGCAGGGCGAGAGAGAACATGTTGGCCGCGCCGATCACGCCGACCAGGGTGATGGAAAGGGCACGCGACCACTTCGTCTCCCGGTGGAACCGACTCGGGTTGACGCCGATGAGGGGCACCAGCAACACCACCTCGAGGGCGGGCACCACGAACCTCGTGCCCAGGACCAGCTCGCTCGGCAGGGTCACGTACAACCCGATGCCCACCAGCACTGCGATTACAGCCGGCAACCGGTGCTCACCCTTGCGCCCGTGCCGGGGCCCGCCGAGTTGGCCCTTTTTGGCGTTGGTCACGTTGCTGTCAGCCACCCGGGTTCCTCCTCAGCGGCGCGGCCGACGTGCCACGCAGCCGGTAGTGCCCTACCCGGAAGAGGCTCGCTCACTCCCGCCGCTCAGCGGCGGGACCAGCGACGGCGACGCCGGCGGGCGGCGATGAGGGCCAGTTGCTGGTCGAGCCACTGGCGGATGACGGCTCGTCCCGCCGGCGACGGCTCGGGCTCCCAGGGGGAGGGCTCCCTCGTCCAGGGCTCGGGTGACTCGTGGTGCCTGTGCATCGGACCCCTCTCGGGCGACCTCTTCGGGCGATCGTAGGTAGGGGCCCGGATTGAAGGGGTTTCCTTCCCCGCGGTGCGGGGTCGGCCTTCCGGGAGGGCGATCCCGGCCCCCACCTACGATCTGCTGCATATGGTGTCGGCACCGCGAGGCGCAGACTTGAGGACTCAGCGTGGCCGCCTGAAGTCCCAGCGTGGCGAGTCCCGGCGTGGGCATTGACGCCGAGATGCCGGCCGAGGTCACGTGTAGCGTCGCCACGATGGTGGCCGACCAGCTCTTCCTCGGGAACGACCTCCTGGCCTGGCTCCTGCTGGCCCTTGGAGGTGCGCTGGCCCTGGGGAACGGGCTGGCTCTGGTTCGCCCGCCGCGTCAGGAGCGAGAAGGCGACCTGGCCCGGGCCCCTGTCGGTCGCAGCATCTTCATGGCCGCCATCGGGCTCATGGCCGCCATCTGGGCCCTGGCCTCGCTCACCCGCTGAGGGGGCCCGAGCGGCCCCCTGAGCGGGGGCTACAGCGGCCCGAGCGGCCCCCTGAGCGGGGGCTACAGCCTGAGGTTCTCGATCTCCACCGCGGGCACCGGTCCGCTGGGCGTGAAGCCGAGCACCTGACCGTAGAACGACAGCTCGGCCTCGGCCACCCGACGGATCGTCTCGGCCCTGCGGAAGCCATGTTGCTCACCGGCAAAGGTGAGGTAGGCGACGGGTAGGCCCTTGGCCCGTAGGGCGGCGACGAGGACCTCGGCCTGGTCCGGGGGAACGACACGGTCGTCCAGGCCCTGGAAGACGATGACGGGGCAGGCCAGTTGGGCGGCGTGATGAATGGGAGAGCGTCGGCGATAGCGATCGGCTGCCTCCGGCCAGGGGCCCACCAGGCGGTCGAGGTACCGGGACTCGAACTTGTGGGTGTCGCTGGCCAGGGTGGTCAGGTCGGCGATGCCGTAGAGGCTGGCGCCGGCGGCGAAGGTGTGGCGAAACGTCAGGGCGCACAGGGTGGTGAAACCACCGGCGCTGGAACCCCGGATCACCATCCGGTCACGGTCGACCAGGCCGCGGTCGGCCAGGTGGGCGGCGGCGGCCTCGCAGTCGTCCACGTCGACGACGCCCCAGGCCCCATCCAGGCTCCGGCGGTAGGCCCGCCCGTACCCGCTGCTCCCGCCGTAGTCGACGTCGACGACGCCCAGGCCCCGTGATGTCCAGAACTGGACGGACAGATCGAACGCCGGGGAAGCTGCCGATGTCGGCCCCCCATGGCTCAGCACGACCAGCGGGGGCAGGGAGCCTGCCGGCCCCACGTGATCGGGGTTGGTCGGCGGGTACCAGTAGGCGTGGGCCGACCGGCCATCGGTGGACGCAAAGGTGATGGCCTCGGCGACCGAGGTTCCGGCCTGGTCGGTTGGGGCGGCCCGGCTGCGCCGCAGGACCGTCGCGTTCGCTTCCTTCCCCGTACCGGCCGCGATACCCACGCCGTCCAGGGTGATGGTCACCACCGTGGCCGCCTCTGTGGCCGACGCGGCAATGGCCACGACGCTGTCGCCGAGGGCGACGACGGCGTCGAGACGGGTGAACGAGGTGGACACCTCGGACAGCTCACCGGTGGAGGGATCGACGATGCCCAGGTGGTCGATGCCCCCGGCCGACCACGCCGCGACCATTCGGCCGTCGGCCAGGAAGTCGTAGGTGGTCTGGCCGAACACCCAGTCGGGTCTGGTGAACTCGCCCTCGAGGGGTGCCACGGGGCGAGCCCCGGATCCGTCTTCGGCGTAGAGGTTCCACCAGCCGGTGTGGTCGGACACCCAGTGCAGGCGCGTATCCGGGCTCCACCGGGGTTGGGAGATGGAATCGTCGGGGCCGCCGGCCACCCGCCGACGGTTGCTGATCACCGGCGGACCGTCACCGCGACCGCCCGACAGGTCGGCCACCCACAGCTCGGTACCGTCCCACGGCATGTCCGGGTGGTCCCAGGCCAGCCAGGCCAGGCGGGTCCCGTCGGGGCTGGGCCGGGGGGCGGCGAAGAAGTCCTGGCCACCGACGAGTGGGACGGGCTGGACCGTTCCATCGGTGGTGCCGTCGCCGGTCAGGGAGATGGCCACCAAGTCGTTCTCCACCTCGCCGGACCCCGGGCCGTGGTGGCGCTCGCGCACGCACACTACCCAGTCACCGCCAGGCAGGTGGCGGGCGTCGGCGTAACGCGAGGCCGAGGCCTGCGGCGGCGCCGGTGTGAGGGGCCGGGCCTCGGCCCCCGGGGACACCGACCACAGGCGTTGGTCGGCGAGCTCCGAGAACACCACCGTGTCATCGCCGACCACGGTGAAGGGGGCTCCGCCGTACTCGTGGACCGTGGTGCGGACTGACGACCCCGGGGGCGTGTGGTCGATGATCACGCCGTCGGAGCCGGCACTGACCACCACTTGGCGGCCGTCGTCGTCGGGGCGCCTCTCCAGCCACCACGCCCGACCCGCATGCACCGCCAAATCGCTCAGGCGCAGCGTCCCCTCCGTGAGGGCTGCGGCGCCGATGGGCGAGGCCCACGACCCGAACGGGGCGACGGTCATGGGCCGACCCTACCGGTGGCCGCGGGTTTCCCTGCCCGCGGTCCCCCGGCTGACCCGTACCGACCGGTCAGCCGGGGGACGAGCTGGTGGCCACGTACCAGCCGGACGTCGCAACCTGGTCGGCGGGGGACCGACCGAAGGTGCCGACATGGCCATCAGGATCGGTCGGCCTCGGCCCTGCCTGCCTGCGCCCGCCCACCGGCGTCGTGCCCTCGGCCCCGGTCGAGATCCGCGTGATGGTGAAGGCGATGAGGGCTACCCAGGCGGCGAGGAGGACGGCCAGGCCGCTGTAGGCGAGCAACGCCGGCCAGGCGGGGCCTGCGTGCTGCTCCCGGAGGAGCAACGTGGTGTTGCGCACGAAGGTGACGTCGCGCTGGGGCAGGGCCGGGACGGCCGGGGCGCCGATGGCGGCGTCGCTCGGCAGGTAGATCGGCGCGGCCATGACCTGGTCGGCGCGCTCGAGGGTGACCATCGACTTCCAGCTCCCGCTGATGGGGACGGGCGTCGTCGTGCGGTAGTGGCCGGGGCCGACCTCGTGCAGGGCCGCATGCACGGTGCCGCCCCCCTGCCACGAGGTGACGGTGAACACGATGGCGTTGGCGGCGGCGTCAGCCGGACGCAACGTGACGTCCACGAGCGTTCTGCCGTCGGGCGATGGCGCGGAGGCCGGGTCCGGGCGCTGGAGCGACACGACGCCGTCGACGTGGCCCACCCGGCGGGGCAGGGGCACGGCCAGGGCGGCGACGAGCACGAACCCGGCCATGGCCAGGGCCGCGATCGGCACCGGTGCCGCGGACGCCGTTGGCCCCCCGTCGACCGGAGACTCCTCGTCACCCAGACCGAAGGCCCGGCCCATGCCGGCACCGAGGACGCCGCCGGCGATGGCTGCGGCGACACCCAGGACCAGACCCTCCAGCAACGAGGCGGGAGGCAGGGTCGCCCGCCAGCCGATGGCGGCGATCCAGATCATCTCCATGACCAGTCCCACGCTGCCGGTCAGGGCTCCGGCGACAAGGCCGAAGTTGAAACGGCGCCCGGTGCCGATCCACGCAGCGGCGGCCTCGACGACCAAGGCGGACGGCAGGTAGAGCGGGAAGCGAGGGAACGTGTGGCCGAGGGCCTCGCCCACCATGAGGCCGAGCAGCCCTCGGAGCACGAGGTAGGCGACGACCGCCTTCACTGCCCCCCAGCGGCCCATAGCCAGGCGGGCCAGGACGAGGACCAAGCCGGCGGCGGCGGCGACGAGCACCGGCAGGTACACGACCTGGAACTGGGGGACTCCGTAGTCGAACTCGCCTTGGAAGATGGTGAGGCCGGTCAGGGTTGCCCCGGCGGCCAGGGCATGGATGCCGTGGCCCAGCGGCGTGGGGCGGGCGTGGGGCAGGGCTTCGGCGATCAACAGCCAGATGGCGATGGTGGCCAGGGCACCCCCCGCCATGAGTTGCAGGTGGGTGGGGCTCCACAGAGTGACGTCGATGCCGTAGGCGTTGTGCCACAGGGCGTCGAGGGGGAAGGCGGTGACGCCGCCTACCCCGAACAGGCTGAGCAACACGGCGGGCAGGGGGATCCGCACCCAGCCGATGTGGATGCGGGTCTCGACCTCCTCCACCGACGCGAACAGGGTGGTGACCATGGCCGCGAAGAACAGGCCCCCCAGGCCCACGAGGATCATCACGTGGGCCGGGGTGAACAGGTCCTTGTCCCGGCCCAGGTCAATGTGCCAGGCCACGTCCCAGTAGAAGCCCATCACCGCGATGCCGAGGAACAGCAACCCGGTGAGGGCCCCGGCCATGGCCCAGCCCGGGAAGCCGGTGGCCCGGCGCAGGCTGTCGGCGATCTCCCGGAAGAAGAAGCCCACGAAGTTGTCGGGCTCGTCGCTGTGGCCGGCCACGAAGAGGGCCAGGGAGACGCCGCAGTAGAGGCCGATGGGCACGACCAGCCACAGCCACATGGCCGACGTCCACCCACCGGAGACGGCAAGATTGACCTTCGACATAGCCCTACCTCCTGTGCACCTGGCGCCTATGCTAACATCGATTGATGTAACAGTCAACGGGAGACATATCTGGTGCCGATGACCATCGATGAGCTGGCCCGGGCCGCGGGCGTCACCACCCGGACGATCCGCGCCTACCAGACCGACGGGTTGTTGCCCCACCCACGGCTTTCGGGGCGGGTCGGCCTCTACGACGAGGGCCACGTAGCCCGCCTGCGCTACATCGCCCACCTCCAGTCGCAGGGCTTCTCCCTGGCCGCCATCCGGGCCCTCCTTGACGCATGGGAGGACGGCCGCAGTCTCTCCGACGTGCTCGGCTTCGAGGAGGCCCTCACCGCCCCCTGGACCGACGAGGCCCCCGGCGCCATCGACACCGGCCAGCTCCGCCGCCTCTTCCCCGAGATCGCCGACGACCCCACGCTCGGGGAACGGGCCGTGGCCGCCGGGCTGCTCGTGGCCGACGGGGACGGCGACGGGTGGCGGGTGCCGAGCCCCAGCCTGCTGCGGGCCGGGGCCGACCTGGTCGCCGCCGGCATCCCCTTGTCGGCCGTGCTCGACGAGCACCTCCTGCTCACCCGCGACCTCGAGCGCGTGGCCGAGCGCTTCGTGGCCCTGTTCGAGCGCCATGTGTGGGAGCCGTTCGTGGCCGAGTGCATGCCCTCCGAGCGCCTGCCCGAGGTCACCGACGCCCTGGTGCGGGTCCGACCCACGGCCATGAAGGCGGTGGCAGCCGTGCTGGCCCGGGCCATGGAATCGGCGGTGGCCGATTCGACCACCCGCCAGATGAGCCGCCTCGGAGTGGTCGCCGACCCCGACGGGAGGCGGTAGCGGCGCCGGTAGGCTGACCACTCGTGAACGACGCGTCCACCACCACCTCACAGCTGGAGTCCTGGGTCCGGGCCGAGTTGACCCTGCCGGCGGACGCCTCGGTCGGGATCACCCAGAAGCCGGGCACCGATCCGCGCTGTTCGGACATGGTGACCGAGGTCGCCGTCACTGTTCCTGGTGACGAGCCCTGGACCTTCCACATCGAGGCCCCCCTCGCCGAGGTCGTCCCCATGGACCTCGTCGCCGCCCTGGCATTCGGTGGTGGCCACTGAAGCGACGCCGGCTCGGGAGGCCAGCGGCTCACCGGACGGTCATCACGAGCCACCGCGCGCCGATGGCCAGGGCGGCCAGTGCCACCAGGGCGAAGCCGGCCGTCCACAGCAGCGCCGGCACGTGGGTGAGCGCCGCCAGCTGATCGGCGTCGGTGGTTGTCCCCCGGTAGCGACGACGGGCTCGATGGAGCTCCCAGATCGGCCGCGGGCCACCGAGGAGGAGGAGCCAGGTGACGGTCCACGCCATGGCCGCCTGAAGCGTCGACGACCCGGACCACACCGCCCCGAAGGTGGCCGTGGCGCACAGGGCGACACTGAGCATGCCGAAGACGTTGCGCACGGTCGCCAACATGGCGGCCAACAGGAACACCGTGCACAGGAGGAGCGCACCGATGTGGCGCGAGGCCACGACCCACGCCGCGCCCAGGCCCAGCAACGACGGCATCACGTAGCCGGCGGCGACGGTGGCGACCATGCCGATCCCTCTTGGCCGGCCCGACGTGACGGTCACGCCGCTGGTGTCGGAGTGCAGCCGGATCCCGCTCAGGCGCCGACCGACCAGGAGGCCCACCATGGCGTGGCCGCCCTCGTGGGCGATGGTGATCACCTGCCGGCTCAGCTTCCAGGCTCGTGGTGATCCGACGGCCGTGGCGGCCACGACGAAGCTGACGACCACGACCCACGGCGGGGGAGCCGGTGTCCGCAGCACCAGCGCGTCCCAGAGCGGCCTCAACGGGCTGAGTCCGGCATCATGAGTGGATGGTTGTGCTCGAAGTCGCCGCCCTCGTCGGGTACTCCACGTTCCTCTCCGTCCTCTTCGGTTGGCGAACCGTCGAGACCAAGCGGCGAAATGGCGAGTCGGCGTGGCGCAGACCGATATCGCGCACCGATGCAGTGGGGGAGACGCTGTGGGCCGCGGCCTGTGGCGTGATCCTCGCCGCCCCCGTGCTGGCGCTCACCCATGTCGTCGATCCTTTGAGTTTCGGTGCAGTCGGGCTGCGGCTGGTCGTGACCATCGTGGTCCTGACCGTCGCCATCGCCCTCGGGCTCTGGGCCCAGCACCACCTGGCGTCAGAGTGGCGGGCAGGCATCGAGGCGAGCGCCAGCCTGGTGACCACCGGGCCCTTCGCCCGGGTGCGGAATCCGTTCTATCTAGCCTGTCTCGTGGCGTCAGCCGGTGTCGCCGCTGCAGTTCCCTCGATCCTGTCGCTGTCCGGCGTCGTGCTCCACGTGGTCGCGTCAGAGGTGATCGTCCGCGGTGTCGAGGAGCCGGTGCTGGCCCAGGCCCACGGGGAGGCGTTCCAGCGCTACCGGCGGCAGACGGGAAGATTCCTGCCGTCCCTACACCGGTCGACCTGAGGCCGAGGCCGAGGGGGCAGAGGCAGATGTCGTCGGAAGAGGACCAACTTTTCCAAAGGCTCCGGCTCGCCCGCATACAGGCGAAGCTGGCCATGGCCGAAAGCATCGCCAGATTGGCGCGGCAGGGCTCGGCCGCCGGTTACATCTGACCGTGGCCAACCGGGCCGGCTGGTTCGTAGGTGCCGAGGACGATGCCAAGATCGGTAACGGTGAGGTCGACAGGGCGCATCGTCGCCGGGAGGATGCCGGCGTTGAACAAGCGGCGACCGGAGCCGAGCACCACCGGGAACGTCATCAGGCGGAAGCGATCGACGAGTTCGTGCTGCAACAGCGTCTGGAGCAGTTTGCCACTCCCCCAGATCTGCAGCTCGTCGCCGGGTTCGTTCTTCAGCGCCTGAACCGACGCCACGACGTCGCCGGCCACGAGACGAGCGGTGTCGGGGTGCTCGCCGCGCCACGTCGCATCGGCCTCGCTGAGCGAGTTGGACGCGACGTACTTGGGCAGCGAGTTGATCGCCGTGGCAATGAGGTTGGCGGGGTCGGTCTGATCAGGCCAGTAGCCGCGGAAGATGTCGAACGTTCTGCGACCGAACAGGAACCCGCTGGCGTGGCTGTTGAGCTCGGTGACGAACTCGCCGACGGCTGGGTCAGCGAACGGGGCCTGCCAGCCGCCATGGGTGAAGGTGTCGCTGGGATCTTCTTCAGGTCCGCCGGGCGCCTGCATCACGCCGTCGAGGGTCAGGAACGTCTGCACGGTGAGCTTCATGTGACTGGAGACGGAGCGGGGCACTGAATCTGAGCGCGTCTCACCTCTGATCGCAAGCTGAGAAATTCCGCTTCGACCGGAGGGGGTGGGGGAGCCGGGACGAGGTCGCCGGCCGGGGACGCCAAACCAGGTCTCGGTCGACATGTCCGCCGTTCGACACTACCTCCGCCTCTTGCACAATACTATGTGAGCCGATATATTGTGCACATGGCGAGTCGGACGATGAGCGAACCGGCGTTCTTCGTCCTCACCGCCCTGGTCGACGGCCCTCGACACGGCTACGGACTCGTCGCCGAGGTGGGCGACCTCTCCAAGTCACGGGTGCACCTCAAGGTGGGCACGCTCTACGGCGTGCTCGACCGACTCACCGGCGAACGTCTCGTCGAGCTCGATCGGGAGGAAGTCGAGCAGGGCCGGCTGCGCCGCTACTACCGCCTCACCGAGCAGGGCCGGAACGCCCTAGCCGACGAAGCCGCACGCCAGGCAGCCAACGCCCGGATGGCGTCGCGGCGGCTGCAATCGTGGCGCCCGGCGGCAGCCGGAGGTGGGCCATGAACGCGCTGGAGGAGCGCTACCGAAACCGTTCTGCGGGTACTCCCCGCCTCCTACCGCGAGGTTTGGGAGGACGACATGGTTGCCACCTTCCTCGAGACCATGGCCACCGACGACCCCGACGAAGCCGACTACCTGGCCGACTTCGGTCGGCCGGCCCATTCAGAAGTGGCGAGCGTCGTGGTGCTGGCCGCCCGGCTGCGCCTCGGCGGGGTCGACGCTGCGCCTCGGGCCTTTGCCTGGGGCGAAGCGGTGCGGGTGATCGCCCTTGTCGGGCTGCTCGCCATCTCCGTCCTCGCCACGGTGGTCCTCACCACCTGGCTCTGGGAAGCGGGTCGCATTCGCTCCCTCCCGGCCCCGTCCGCGCAACTCGGTGCTGCCCCGCTCCCGAACACCTGGGGGGCGGTTCTCAATCTCACCGGGTCGCTCTGGATGGGCGCGTACCTGGCCCTCGTGTTCGGTCACCACCGCTTCGCTCAAGGGCTGGCCGCGCTCGGGGTCACGCCGTTTCTCGTCGGGGCCCTCTGGTCGACCGCGGGACTGCTCCTCGGTGGGGACCCGGGTCCCGGACACCTCCTCTCGGCTTGGTGCGCGGTGTTGGCGAGCCTCGTCCTGGTGGGCACGCTGGTCGCCTTCCATCGCGACGACCCGACCCTGGAGCCACGGCCCTGGCTCGTGGCCGGCGCCGTGGGCGCCGGGTTGGTGCCGTTCATCGCCGCGCTCGGCGTCATCCAACCGTTCGACTTCTCGGGCACCCTGCTCGACTGGACCGGCCTCGCCAGCATGGCGGTGGTGGCCGAGATCGTCGTCCACGCCATGCGAGGCCCGACCTTGCCGTGGTCGCTGGCGCTGAGCCTGCTCGCCGGCGGCGTCGCCACAGCTCGTCCAGAGTCTTCCTGGCTTCGGGAAGTACTGCTCGCAGACGGGCCCGCTCCGGTGCGGCCAGGGCCTCGAAGGTGTCGCGCAGCGGTCCGATCCTCTCGGCCGCCCGATCGGCCCTGCGGTGCAACTGAAGCCGTTCCCGCAGGCCCACGTGAGGGGCACGCTGCTCACACCACCGCCACTCGTTGTAGGCCCTGGTCCAGGCAACTGCGGCATCGCCGACGGGCGTTCCCTGCGGGAAGCTCGACCCATCGGCGCGCTCCAGGTCCGCCAGCTCGAATTCAAGTTTTTGTACCCGGGTCTCGGCATCGCGGAGGGAGCAACCGGGATCGGGGGGAACGACGGCGGCCAGCGCCTCGCGCTCGGCCACCGGACGGGCATGGCGCAGGTTGGCGGGAATCGTCCCGTCGGCGGCCTTGGCCCCCTCCACCGCTGCGGACTCGCGTGACGGCACGCCCCGGTCGATGGCCCAGCCGATGCGCCGGGAGTGTGACCACGACCTGCCCAGGTCCTCGACCGCCTGTTCAACCGAATCGGCCACCACGTACACCGTCGAGCGTTGCCTGGCCCGGCTCATCTTCACGTATGCCAGCTCCCGACCGCCACCGTCCTCGAGGGCATGGGCCCGGGCCACCGTGGCGCCCTGGGAGCGATGGACGGTGACGGCGTAGCCGTGAGCCAGGTGCTCGGCGTCGAGGTCGGTGCCGGCGAAGCGCTGGAAGCGCCCGTCGTCCATGGTGGCGCCCAGCTCGCGGCGCTTCACGTCCACGGCCGCCACCGTGCCGCATTCCGACGTCACGATCTGGCCCTTCGCTCCCGGGGCCAGCGTCACGATGCGGTCCCCGGCGCGGTAGGGCGTGTCACCGACGACCAGCTCGGGGCCCGACAGCTTGGCGAGCCCGTCCCACGCCTGGCGTCCCCGGCGGTTGAGCTCGGCCACGTTGGCCCGCCGCCAGGCGTACATGGCCGCGTCGGAACCACTTGCCACATCCGCCACCCAGCCGGCGACGGTGGCATCGAGGGCCGTGTCCCGATCGCCGGACACGGAGATGCGGCCGGATGCGGCATACCAGGACACGGCGCCATCGACATCAACCGAGCGCAGGTGGGCGAGGGCGGTCCGCTCGGCCGGATCGACCTGGCGCACGTTCTCGGAGAGCACGTGCACGGCGCCGCCGAAGCGTGACACCAGAGCCTCGAAACCGCCGCCGGGACCAACCGCGGAGAGCTGGCGGTGATCGCCGACGGCCACCACCTTGGCGCCGCCGGTGCGGGCCGCCTCCAGGAACGCCAGCAGGGCGGCATCGTCGCTCATCGCTGCTTCATCGAGGACGGCGACGTGGCGGGGGGTCAGGCGCAGTGCGTTGTGCTGGATGCGCCAGTTGAGCGATGCCAGGGTGCGGCTGGGCTCGATGCCAGCCTCACGGCCCAACGTGCGGGCGGTCTGGCCGGAGGTGGAGGGGCCCACCAGCTCGTAGCCGGCGGCCTCGAAGCCGTCGCGGGCTGCAGCCAGTGCCGTGGTCTTCCCCGAACCGGCCACGCCGACGACAAGTTCCACTCCGCGGCCCAACGTCAGGATCTCGTCCACTGCGCCACGCTGGCCGGCGGTGAGGGGCAGGCCCAGGGACGCCCTCGGCCCGGTCGACTGCGGCGTCGGCCGAATCCCTGCTCACCTTGGGGGCGCCGAGACGGGCGACCTGGGACTCGACGCAACGGGCGATGGCCTGCTCGCGGGCGATGGTGGTGGCGGTGGCGTAGGCCCGGTCATGCGCCCCGGCCACCCGCAGCAGGGGAACGGCCTCGGGATCGGCCAGGGTGCGGCCCACCGCCT
>JBPCNP010000163.1:0-23189 GCA_051001215.1 Acidimicrobiales bacterium | reverse complement strand
GGGCTTAGAGGATGTTCCGCTTCTGCCGCTTGTTGGCGGAGCCGTGCCCGCCCCTCCTCCCCCCCCCCCCCCCCCCCCCCCCCCCACCACCGTTACCGCCACCACGGGCGCCGGGGGGACTCCGGGGGCGGCGGGCTTGGGCTGCGTGGTCGACCCGGGTAGCAGCACCTGGCCGATGATCACGATGACAACGGCGATTCCCCCGAGCACGAGGGCCACGCGGCCTCGATGCGACATGTCAGCCGGCGAACAGCGTGTTGACGATGGTGGGGGCCAGACCGGCCAGCAACGCCCCGATGGCGCCGGCGGCGGCGAAGTTGCGGCCTCGCCCGGCCTGGTAGCCGTTGCCGGCGTGCTGGGACACCCCCCACACCAGGGCGCCGATCAGCAGGCTGGCCAGCGAGCCCCACAGGGCCAGCTGGTCGGTCCAGTTGAGGATCTTCTGGGCCAGCCCGCCGCCGGGCATTCCGGCACTGTCCGGGTTGGCGGTGACCTGGGCCAACACGCCCAGGACGCCGAGGAGCGGCCTGGCGACAGCAAGGGGCAGGGCATCGAGCAGGGCAAACACGGGAATCGGTCTCCTTTGAACTGAGCGCGGAACTGCTTGTCCCCCACTACGGGTCAGCCCGAGGGCCAATGTGGTCAGAGAAATTTCAGAAACTTTCTCTGACCACTTCTGGGGTTGGCCTGACCCGTAGTGGTCGATGGCTGTCTCACCCGCCCATGGCCCCATCGACCTCGTCCCCCTGCGGGCCGCGACCGGTGCGGCCATCGCCTGGTACGAGGCGTTCCTGGCCGGCCGGCCCCGCTCGCTGGCCGAGCTCAATGTCGCCCTTCAGGGCCTGCGAGCCCTGCCGCCGATGGGCGGCCAGCTGGGACGAGCCGTGGCCATCGTGGCTGCCGGCGGCTCGCAGGCGACCACCGAAGAGACCATCGCCGCTCTCGAAACGCTGCGGTCCTTCGCCGGTCTGCGCCGAGGCCCTCGTCCAACAACGGCGCATGAACCTGCACTGGCCGGGCCGGTCGTGTCCGACCCGGGCGCTACCAGGGCAATCACACGCCGGCGCCCGGGCCCCTCGTGGACCCAACCTCGCCTTCCAGGGATCGATCCTCAGTGAGCCCACACGGCGCTGTACGAGACCCCCCAGCCCCCCCCATGGTCAACGCTGCGTGCCACCGGCGCTCTCAGGGCGTCAAGGGCCGCTGCGGGACTGCGCTGGCGCTGCGCTCCTCGCTGGGGCTGCGCCCCACCCTTGACCCCCCTTCCGCCCCGGCGGCGGGGTGTCGGCCATGAACCTGATCCACCTTCGTGGCCGCGCAGCGGCCCGGGGATCAGCTTCGAGAGGAGGAGCCGGCCGTGACTGAGCGCGTTGGTGACCTGCAGGCGATGGCGGTGACCCGAGGCTTGCCGCAGTACGGGTTGGTCTTCTGCGAGGCGCCGCCTCCGGTGCCGCCCGGGCGGCCGCCAAAGCGAGCAGCACGATCAACGGCGCCGAGGACAAGGCGCCCCGCCAAGCGGGCCCATGGCACCTATGCCAAGGCCGCCGTCGAGGGTTGTGACTGCCAGGCGTGCACCGCGGCCAAGATCGCCTACAGCCGGGGGCGCAAGCAGGCCCTCGCCGAGCCCGGGGAGACGTGGACGCCGTTTGTGAACGCCGAACCGGCCAGGACCCATCTCGCCGCCCTGTCGGCCGCCGGCGTTGGTCTCAAGTCCGTGGTGAGGCTCTCAGGGGTCTCCCACGGCTCCCTGTCCAAGATCGTCTACGGCGAGCCTGGCCGGGGGCGGCCGCCGTCGCGGCGGATCCGGCCCGAGACCATGGACAAGATCCTCGCCGTCAAGATCACCGACGCTCCCGGTGGGCGGCGTGTCAGCGCACGGCGCACGTGGCAGCTCGTCGACGAGCTCGTTGCCGCCGGCTACACCCGGGCGGAGCTGGCCGAGGCCATGGGCTCGCGGGCGACGACGCCGGCGCTGCAGATCGGCCGGCGCACCGTGAGGGTGTCGACGGCCAAAGCGGTGGAGCGCCTGCACCGCGACCTGCTGGGCCCGGACCGGCCATGAGCGCGATCGACCGGATCCGCCTGCCCCTCGATGCCGTGCCGGCGCCCGGGCCCTGGCGGGACCAGGGTGCGTGCGTCGGGGCGGACACCGACCTGTTCTTCCCCGGGCGCGGGGAGCCCCTGGCGGCGGCCAAGAAGGTTTGTGCCACGTGTCCGGTAGCGACCGCGTGCCGTGACTACGCCGTGCCGGTCGCCGAGCTCAAAGGCGTCTGGGGAGGACTCAGCGAGGTGGAACGGCGCCGCCTACGAGCCCGGCGGGCGATGCCGGCAACGACGAAGCCATCGCGTTCGCAGCGCGCTGGCCTCTACGCCACCCTGGCGGCCCTGACGGCCAGTCCCGGCCATTGGGCACAGGTGGCGCTCTACGCCGGCGTCGACGAGGCTGATGCGGCCGTGGCTGGTCTGCGAGAAGGCCGCCTGGTCGCTCCTCGGGGGCGGTGGCGCTTCAAGGTCCGGTCGGTGCCCGGCGGCTGCGCCTTGTTGGCCTGCTACGGGTCATCGAGGACCGCGTCCAGGTCGTCGAAGGAAATCGCCAGCTAAACGAGGTGGTGAGAAGCCCAAGGTTGTCCGGAGGGGTGGGGGGCGCCTCCAGTACCCCCGGGCTTCTCACGACCTCGACGACGACGCTCCGACGCGGGAGCCGTCCTGGGCCCGGACCAGCAGGTGGCGGTAGAGCTCGAGGGTCTCCGGCGGCACGCCGCCGTCGGGATCGAGTTGCTCATGGGCCCAGCACTTGGCCTCCAGGACCCGCTTCACGCCCTCGACATCGCCCAGCTCGGCGAAGGCGGCCATCTTGTGGTCGAACAGACCGAGCTGGGTTGGCAACACGAGATGGCCTTGCTCGGTGGCCCACACCGAGGTTGGCGGATCGCTCTCGCGGGTGAGGCGGGCCAGGTCGTCGGCCACCTTGGCCACGGCCAGGCGGATGTCGGTGATGAGGGGCCTCGTCTCGGCGAACACGTAGAGCCCCAGGGGCACCACATCGGCAAAGGGATCGCCGGCGACCAGCTCCAGGGCTTCTCGCCAGGCGGCGATGGCTCTGGCCGTCTCGTGACGGGCCACGGCGTCGGTCCCCGCCGCAGCCAGAGCCTGGAACAGGGTCCAGTCACAGCCCACCTCGAGGCCGGGGCGGTAGGCGCCGTCGGCCGCCGCGGGCAGGTGCCAGCCGCGGCCACCCTCGCCGAGCTGCTTGCGCAGTCGCGACATCGCCTGGTGCAGCGAGTCCATGCTGATCTCTTTGAGCCGGGGCGGCATGCCGGGCGTGGCTGCATCGGGCTTGGGGCACCAGCAGTCGGTGCGCAGCTGCGTGCCGGCGACGGGGTGCTCGGTCCCGTACACCACGAGGTAGACGAGAACCTCGGCGAGCTTGCGTCGGCTACGGAAGGCATGGGCCGAGCCGATGACCTCGGGCTCGCGGCGCAGGATTGATACCCACACCTCGCAGTCCTGGCGGCGGCGCAGCCGGGCCCGACGAGAGCGCGCCGGGGCGACCAGGGGAATAGGGGCGGCCACATCGTGCTCCTCCGCCACCGCCACCATCGCCCCGATGGCCAGGCCGATGTTGGCCTCGTCGAGACCACTCTGGTCGAGGGCGAGCCTGTCGACAGCCGGGACGGGCTCGGGCTCGTCGGCGGCGGAGATGTCGCGGTGGGGCGCCGTGGCCTGGCTGGCCACGGTCTCGTCGGCGCCGACCTCGTCGACCACGCCACCACCAGTCGAGTTGGCACCCCACATGGCCTCGTCGACCTCGACCTCGTCGACGACGGCCACGTCAGGCGCGCCGTCACCCCACCAGGCTTCGTCGACGGCGGGACCCGCCAGCGTGGCGTCGACGTGGTCGCCAGCGGCAGCCCGCGGGTCGGCAACGCCGGACATGCGCATACCCATACCCAGCGGCTTCAGCACGGCGGCGCCGTCAGGTCCGACAATCAGCTGCCACTTCGTCTCGACGTCGCCGAGCATCCCCGCCACGGCCACCCCGCACGACATCGTGGCCGTGGCCACGAGATCCTCGACGATGTCGCGATCCGCGCCCGGGCCTATCAGCACGACCATCGGGTACCAGGGCTCGCCGCCGGGGCCGCCCGCCACCCGCGAGCCGAGGGCCGAGCCGGCGACGCCCGGGCCCGGGGCGAACAGCTCGGCCATGCCGCGGGCCTCTCGTGCCAGCTCGACCCCATCGGCCACGGCCACGCCCTCCAGGCCCTCGAAGCCGCTGAGGCCGTAGACCCGCAGCTCCACACCGTTGGCCCACGACGCGCTCTCGAGCTCGAGGGCAGCGCCGGCCAGGAAGGCCCGGGCCCGATCGACATCGCCCTCGACCGACAGCGCCGCGAAACTCTCGAGGTCGCCCAGGATCGGCCCCTCGGGCGTAGCACCAAGGCTGACTAGCGCGGGGGCAATCGCCGGGAACCCGTCTCCCCGCCGCTGCAGCTCGTCGAGCTCCACGTCGGCGGGAAGCCGCCAGACATAGCCGCCGTCGCCGGTCTCCCACCCTGACGGGGCTGTGGGGAAGGGCTCGGCCAACAAGACCTCCAGTCCCATCTCCCCGGCGCGGATGCAGTGGAGCTCAGGCGCACGCTCGATGCAGGCTTCGCCCAGCTCGGCGGTCAGCGCCCGCAGGGCGGCAGTGATCCATTCCTCGGCCTGGTCGACGGCAATCATGCGTGCCACCCGCTCCAGCGGCTCCACTTCGGGGTCGGGGCGCACGACGTCACGGCCTGGGCGAGCACGCGAAGCCTGGCTGGCCCGGCCCCGGCTCAGCCTGGCCAACCAACCGGCGAGGGCGAAGATGGGAAGGCCCAGGGCGCCGGCCATGGCCACCCGCAGCGCCCAGGGGCCCACAGACACGATCGACCCGCTGTTGTGCGCTGCCGGCGTCGCCGTCGACCTCGGCGCCGGCTGTGACGAACCGGCGGGTTGGGCCGAGCGGGCCGAGGCGTGGGCTGCGCCGGTGTTGGGCGATTCAGCCGTGACGACGGGGGTCGCCGGTGCTGCGGTCGTGGGCGCCCCGGCAGTGGTGGCCGGCGCGGCGGCAGTGGCCGGCGGGGCTACAGCGGTTCGCGATGTACCGGCGGCGGTGACTGGCGGGGGCGATGCCGCCGTCTGGGGCGACGACGGTGAAGCCGCAGGAGCGGGTGTCGGTGCAGAAGGGGTCGTCCGGGCGCCGATGACATCTGCGCCGGTGGCATCGGCCGGCAACACGAGCTCCCACCCGGGATAGACCCAACTCGAGGGGTCGTCGCCGAGACGTCGGCCGTCGGCCTGCACGCGCTGGGCGTTGAGGTCGCGGATCTCGGTCCACCGAAACGCATCGCCGAGATAGCGATCGGCGATGTTCCAGAGGCAGTCTCGGCGCTCTGCCCAGGTGTGCACGATGTACGTCGGGGTGTTCGTCGCCGACGGGGGTGCTGCCGGCGTCGACGCCGGCGCCGGGCCGGTCAGCGGGTCGGCCATGGCCCCGGTGGCCATGAGCACGACGGGGATGCGCGGCGACGGGGCGGCCATGGCTGCAGAAGGAGCGAGTGGGGCGGCCAGCATCAACCCGCCGATGAGCCAGCCCGCGAGGCGCGGGGCCAGGCCGTGTCGGGACGCGGTCGCGTAGGCCGCCTGGGGCAGGTTTTCGTCGCCGGCGGCGATGGCGGCATGGCGAACCCGGGTCTGGATCCGGAACTGACTGAGGACGTGGCGCAGCAGCTGGGCCCATAGCAGCCAGACCAAGGCCGCCAGGAAGCAGAGGACGAACCGCTCGTCCGGACGCCATCCGTCACCAAGCGCCGAGCTCACCTGTGCGGTGGTAGGCAGCCGGCGAGGCAGTGGCCAACCGACGACGGCGATCAACAGCGCAGGGACGCCGCCCACCACCGCCCCCAGACCCACCAGCGAGGCCCCTGCTCGTAGGAATCGGCGTGAACGCGTCATGGCGTTTCTCCCACATCGGTGCCGCGTACGGAGTGGGCGCGGCCGCGCCCGTTGACGGTGACGGTGTCGATGCCGACGAGGCGCAATAGCGACATCGGCTGGTCGAAGCTCAGCGTGACGGAGACCTCGTTGCCGCTCACGCTCACGCTGCCGCTGTGGCCGGTGGCGGCCAGGAAGTCCTGGGCCGCGGCAGTAGCCGCGCCGGGATCGAGGTCCACCGACCCGGAGCTGCGGTAGGACGAGGGGGCCAGGGCCTGGGCGCCGGCACGGGCCGCGCCATTGGCCTCGTCGATGGCTCGCCGGCGGGCGGCCAGCACGTAGCCGCCGTCGACGGCTAGACCCCCGAGGATCAGAAACGCCACCACGGCCATACAGGTGAACAGGGTCAGCATGCCCCCCTCACCCCGACAGCGCGTTGGGCCCATGCTGGTGGGCTCGTCATCATGGGCACGGGAGGGCCGCATCAGTCGGTTCTCCGGAAGGCATCGACCACGGCGAGGCCCCGCGCCTGCATCGTCTTGTCCCCCGGCGCCCAGATCCCCGCCAGGTCGGCCACGGAGATGGTGCACGACACGTCGACGCGCACCCAGCCCCCAGGGCGGAAGTCGGCGGTGTCCACGTTGACAGCCAGGCCGGCGCAGGTGAGGTGGTGGGAGGCCAACACGTCCGATGCGGTCGTCTCTGCCGCCAATCGGGCGTCGTCGGGGCTGCGGGCGATGGAGCCGGCCCGGGCAGCGTCACGGGCCACCGCGTCGATGTCCTCGCGGGCCTGGCCCAGGCGGCCCATGGCAACGGCGAAGAACACGAGCACCAGGAACACGGGTACCAGCAGGACCATCTCCAGCACGGCCACGCCTCGCTCGTCGCTCCAGCGCCGCTCGCGTTGGGTGCGCTTGGCCTTGACCGCGGCGATGACCACGCCACTGGCGACGAAGGCGATGGTGAAGCCGAGGAGGAACACGACGATGCCGTTCATGGCCCGGTGTCGCCGACGAAGCGCTCGACCGGGCCCGTGGCCACGGCGTCGAGTCGGAGTGAAAGACCCGGAACCAACTGCGGCGCCTGGGCCACAACCTCGACGCGAGCAGTGTCGGTGCCCCGGGTCACGCTGATGGTGGGGCCCAGCACGAGGTTGGGCCCGGCCTGGTCAATGAACGCCTGGGTCTGGGCCTGCGCATCGCCGGCCGAGCTGTCCGATGCCTGGGCCGCCCGGACACCCTCCTGGGCGGCAGCGGTGGCCAGATGTGAGGCGTGGTAGTAGACGACGAACTGCGCCACGCTCATCACCAGGAACAGCAGGAGGGGGATGACGAGGACGACGGTGAGCGTGGTCACCCCCGATTCGTCCCGCCGGCTCCGCCGCCGCGGTCCGGCCTCCTGCCGTGCCTGGCCACGTGACGCGACCGACCACAGCAGGAGACGGACCTTGGCGCTCATGGGAACCGACGTCCCGACCAGCTCAGGGCCCGGTGGGGATGTTGTTCTGGGCGGTGCCGACCTTGGTGGCGACGAAGGCGATGGTGAGGATGGCCAGCGCACCGAGGCCAGCGGTCCACAACACGAGCTCCAGGGTGTTCACACCCCGCTCGTCGTTGCGGGCGGCATACAACCGGGCCCGCATCATCAGGTAGGTGTAGTGCAGGACAGTCAGCTCCATTGGAGCTCCTTTCGTTGGGATGCTGCTTGGTTGTTGGGTGGATCGAAAAGGCGCCATCAGTGGATCAAGACCGTCGAGACGGCGCCGTAGAGGACGAACCCGCAAAAGGCGATGCCGAGCAGCACCAGCGGCGCGGACATGGCCACGGTGGCCGAGGCGGCGGCCGCCTCGGCATCGGCGAGCTGGTGGTCGCGAATGGAGGCCCCCTTGGCTGACAACGACTGGCGGACCGACGCCCCCTCGCGCTCGGCGAGCGACACCGACGCTGCCAGCTCCTCCAGCTCGGTCACCCCGAGCTCGGCGCCGAGGCGACCGAGCACCACCCACGGGGGCTCGCGCTTGACCCGGCCGCGGGCCAGCGCGCCACGGATCTGCACGTAGGCCCATCCGTCGCCGGCCGCCGCGGCTTGACGTAGGGCCGATCCCACGCCGGCGCCGCCGGCAAGGATGACGATCACCAGGTCCAAGAAGAAAGCCATGGACTGGCGGAAGGCCTGCCGGCGCTCGACCGCACGCCGGCGAGCCGCGGTGTCGGGCACCACGAAGCCGATCAGCGCGGCGGCGACGGCCAGCCACACGGTGAGCAGCGGCGACGGGGCCAGCCCGGCCAGGCCCAGCAAGGCGCCGAAAAAGGCGGCGAACGCCACTCCACCGACGGCGCCGGCGGCCCGCAGGGCCATGTGGTCCTCGACGCTGCGGCCGATGACCGCCAGGTCCGATTCAAGGTCACCGAGGCCGATGTTGAGGCGCTCCAGCGCCCGGGCCAAGGGCGGGCCGACGCGGGCGGCCCACCGCGCCGAGGCTTCGAGCGTCGCCACTGGCTCGGCCGAGGTGCCGCCGTTGACGCGGGCCAGGACCATGGACAGCGACGGTTGTGTCGGCCGCAGGGCGCGGGCGATGAGGAACACGCCCAGGCCCACCAGGGCGCCGGCAGTGAGCACGGGGATCACAGGCGCTCCTCGACGGCGGCCAGGGTGAAACCCTCCATCGGCTGGGGCCGGGCCATGCGGGCCAAGAGGGCAAACCCGGCCAGGAAGCACGCCCCGATGAGACCCAGCACCATCTGGCCCTGGGCCGTGCTGTAGGCGGCGAGCAACCCGGGGTCGAAGACCATCAGGCCCACCGTGCAGATCACCGTGACGATGACCACCCCCCGGACCTGGGTGCGGGTGCTGGCCCGGTCGCGGTCGATGCGCATGCGCAGGGCGGCCTGCTCGTTGGTGCGGGCCGCCAACATGCCCAGCAGCTCGCCGAGGCGGCCGACCTGCTCGGTGGTGGCCACCACCAGGCAGGCCACGACCAGATCGGCCATGGGATCGTTCACGTCGGCGGCGAAGGCACGCAGGGCAACGGCCAGGCGGCCTCGGCGCATGCTCAGAGCCAGGCGCTCGACGTGGGGGCGGATGGCGATGGGGGCGAACGGGGCGGTGGCCTCGATCGTCTCCAACAGCCCGTTGCCGCCGCTCAACATGTCCCGCAGCTGGCCGGTCCACGTGGAGATGGCCTCGATCGTGGCGATCTCCGCCTGGCGGGCGGCTTTGCCGCCGAACACCGACGGCAGGCTCACCGCGACCCCGGCGGCGAGAAGGGCGCCAACCGGGCGCCCGGTGAGCAGCACCAGTACGAGGGCGACAGCGGCGCCGACCACCAGCTGCACCAGACGGCGGTCGGCGGCGGGCCCCCGTGCGGCCATGACGGCGCGCACGTCGGTCCGCTCGGCGTGGCGCAGGCCGAGCACGACCAGAAACAACCCGCAGCCCACGAGAGCACCGGCGAAGGGGGCGACAGCGGGGCTCAACGCCTCCACTCCTCACTGCCCCACGCATCGGCGTTGAAGCCGGCCTCTTCGAGACGGCGGAGGGTGTCGACCTGGAACTCGCCGGCGGGGCCGGAGTGACCGTCGGGGCCGCGTCGCCACACCTCGTTGGAGACGATCTCGCCCTCCTGGACGCGCTCGACCTCGCGAATCGACGAGATGTGACGCTCGACGCGGCCGTCGCCCTTGCGGGCGTCGAGGTGCACCACGAAGTCAACCGCCGCGGCGATGAGCTGGTTGGCCTGCTCCAGTGGCAGGCGCTCCGACGAGCGGGCGCAGTACAGGGCCAGCTTGGAAAACGCGGCCCGCGTCGAGGGAGCGTGGATAGTGGTCATGCTGCCCTCGTTGCCGCACGTCATGGCCGTGAGCAGCGGCATGATCTCGCCGCCCCCGCGGGCCTCGCCCACCAGGAAGCGCTCGCCCTCGGCCCGCAGCAGCCACTCCCCCAGCTCGCCCATGGAGATCTGGCCGGCGCCCTCGACGTTGGCTCCCCGGGGGCACACGCTGACAATGTCGGGGTGCAGGTGGGGGAAGCGCTCCAGCCCGAGTTCCGGCGTGTCTTCGAGAACGACCTTGCGCTCCTCGGCGGGGATGGTGTTGGCACAGACCCGGCACAGGGTGGTCTTGCCCGTACCCATCCCGCCGGTGATGACGATGTTGAACTTGCCCAGCACCATGGCCCGCAGCAAGTCGACCTCGACCTGCAGCAGCATTCCCCGGTCGCGCAGGTCCTCCAGGGTGACCAGGTTCAAGAAGTTGTGGCGGCGGATGACGAACACGGCCTCGCCGCTGACCACCATCAGGGCGAAGACCCGGTCGCCGTTGGGCAGGGCGCAGTCGAGCTTGGGCGAGCCGGCGTCGAAGCGCCGCTCGATGCCGTCGAAGCGGTAGGCCTCCTCGGCCAGGCCCCGGATGAGCTCGATGAGCCCGACGTTGTCGGAAGCGAACGCCGGCCCGCGCTCCTTGTGGCCGTCCACGTAGGTAATCCAGCTCACCCGGTGGTTGTTGGCCCGGATGCTCACCACGTCGGGGTCGGTGAGGTAGGGCTGGAGCTTGGAGCCGGCGGCGAACAAGTCGTCCATGACCGCCCGGGCCAGACGCTCCTCCTCCTCGTCGGTGGGCTGGGGGCGGCCGCCGTCGAAACACTCGCGGGCGAAGTCTGCGATGGCCGTTGTCACCAGGCTGGCCGTCAGCGCCTCCTGGTCGAGCTCGCCGACGCGCACACCGCGTTCGGCCTCGAGGGTCTGCACACTCGACACCAACTCGTCGCCCACCCGTGTCCGCAACCCCCGCTGTACGGCGGCGAACTCGCTCTCGTTCATCGGGTCACGGCCTCCTCGCTGCTGGTGTCTGACACGGTCGGCTCGACCGCGGGATGAGCGTGATCGGCGAGGGCGGCCGACACGGCAGAGACCGTCAGCTGGGCCGAGCGGACCAGACGGCTACGGCCCAGACCGGCGAGCGAGCCCGGTTGGGACCAGAGGCGGCCCAACGCCGCCGGGTCGTGATCGATGCTGCCGAACACGGGCACACCCAGGGCCTCGGCCACCTCCGCCGGTTGGTAGATCACCTGGCTGTGGCGCCACTGGCCCCCGACGAGCACGACTCCGACATAGCGGCCCTCTTGGACCAGCTGTTCCACCCAGGGGGCCAGATGGACCATCTCGCTCACGGTCGGTCGGCTCACGAGGACCACCAAATCGGCGGCCGACACGGTAGCGAGGGCCGGCGATCGCTGGGCCAGACGACCGCAGTCGATGATGACATCGACGTCGTCGAGGGAGCGCAGATGGGTTCCCAGGCGATCGCCGAGGATCTCAAGCGCGGAGGCGGACTGGCGAGCTGCCGCGGGGGCAACGAGGATGTCCAGACCAGGGGTTGTGCCCACCAGCTGCACGTGGCTCAGCGCCGCACCGGAAGCAAGCTCACGACGCCCGGCCATGGCCAGGGTGACCAGGCCGGGCTCGGCGGCCACGCCGGGACGGAGCAACCACTCGCCGCCGGCGGGATCGCAGTCCACCAACACCGGGTGGGCGGCGGCGGGCCACAGCCCCACCAGCAGTTCGGTGAAGGTCGAGGCGCCGGGAGACCCCTTCGCCGAGGCGACGGCGATGATGGTCATGGCGTTCCCGGCAGGACGATCAGACTCACCCGGCCGTCCATGGCCGATGCCGAGACCGCCGGGGCATCCCCCGCCGGCACCATCAGCGAGACCACGGTGGTCGAGCTCGACGAGCTGTCCGCCTTCCCGGCGGCTGACACGATGGCCTGCGTGCTCAGCACGACGGGCTTGGGCTGGTCGCCATTGGAGGACTTCACCGAGTCGACGACCTCGACCCGGGTCCCGGCCCGCAGCGACGGTGGAGCCTGGCCAGCTTTGAGGGCGATGGCCACGACGGCTTGGCCCGGATGCAGATCCGATGACGAGCCCAGCTGCGACTCGACGAGCAGGCTTCCCGGGACGAGGCCAACGCCTGCGGTCTTGCCGATGACGGTGGCCTGGCGAGAAGCTGGCAGTGGCGTGATGCCCGTGGCCGACGACACCCGCACCACGCGCAGGTCGCCGGCGCCGATGACCTGGCCGGCGGCCACCGGACGAGCCACCCCGAGCACGGCCTGGCGCTTGTCGACGCTGGTGTAGAGCGCCGCGAACAGCAGCGCCCCCAGCACGACCGCAGCGAGGCCGACAACCGCCATCGGTGTCGACCGCTTCGCCGTAGCCAGACTTGTCCCGTTGGGACTAGGACGAGGCCTCGAACCGTTGGTGCTCGCGGGGGCGCCAGGCCGCCCAGTCGTACGCGCCGTCATTGAGAGAACCGCCTTCCGCTATGGGTGAGAGGACGAGTTGAGAGCTTGGAGCTCGGCGACACGCACCGCTGTCGTCGAGGATTGCTGGCTGATGCCGAGATCACCGCCGCCGGCGGCGCCACTGGCCGTCCAGGTCGCGTGCCACTCCACGGTGGCAGTCACGGTGAAGGTCTGGCCCGGAGCGCTGGCGCTGGAGGCGGGATAGGTAAAGCGGCAGTCCGAGGGCTGGGCGTCGTCGGACAGGCTCGGGTCGTAGGGGGCGCCGGGACCATCGCACGTAACGCTGTCGCCTTGGCCCATGTCCCAGATGACGCGCTCGGGTCTGGCCGTCACCGTGGAGGTCACTCCCCCGGCGCTGGCCGAAGCCGTTTGGGGTTGCCACTGGGTGACGGGGATCCACAGGAACGTGGCCAGGTTCACCAGCTGAGGGATGGACGGGTCCGGTGCCATCCCGATCTGGGGGGTCGGAAGGGGGGTGTGTTGAAGGGCCTGTTGGGCCAGGGCGGCTGGGTCGACGGGAGGGGCTCCACCACCCGGGGGGGCGGCGGGGCTGTAGATCCCGAGCGGGGCGGTACTGATGATGCTCTCAGCCAGCTGGCCGCCGCACAGTTTCCAGTAGTAGCCACCGCCTTCGGCTGCTATCCGAGCCTTCTGTTCGTCGAGGAGCAGTTCGTCGGGAACGCGCTCGTAACTGATGGGGCCGACCGTCCCGTCAGCGGCCGTACAGGTTGGGACGGAACCGCCGCCTCCCCCTCCCCCACCACCTGGGTGCCCGGTCCCCGGGCTGCCGACGTTCCCGCCGGGGTCGTCGGCGCCCGCGCTGATGCCCGTGCCGTCCTTTCCTCCCTGGGCTGTTTGAGCCACGGCTGCCGAGGTACCGACGACCACCGCCACCGTGCTCAGAGTCATCGCGCCCAGCGCGACGCGGATCAGGACGCCGCCGGCGCGCACGTGCGCTTCTCGTCCTTGTAGGTGTTCTGCATCCACACACCGTTGATGAGGCGATACGTGGCCGTCGCCGCTGCGCCCACAGGTGGCCCCGCGGGCGTCACCACGCGCTCAGTGGCAACCTCTACTACCGCCACGTCTCCGATCCCGCAGTCCACAACGGTCGCTGTGTCCGCGGTGAGTTCGACGACTGACGGATGGACCTCCACGCGCCCGACGTAGACCTGCCCGGCCCTGCGGAGCTTGAGGATCGTAAGCTGCGAGGCAGCGAGCGCATTGCCGATCGTGTGCTGAGACAGCCGGGGGTCGTCAGGTGATCCCGCGGGATCGCTCGCAATGGCCACGAAGGCGTCGAAGGACTGGCGGTACGCGTCCTGGATGGCCGCCTTGGTAGCCGCCTGAGGATCAAACATCGTCGTCGGAGTCGGCGGCGCAGGGCTGCCGGTTGCCTTTGTCGCCTCGATCCCGTCACCTCGGGTGAGGTTGAAGACCACCACCGCTGCAGCGGCGAGGGCCAGGACCACCAGTACGACCAGCACGATCGTGGTGCGGCTCCGCCGGGGGGAGTCGCCGGGGAGGACGACCGTGTTGGGTGCGGTACGAATGTTCATGAGTCCCCACTCTCCGACCCAGCCACGCAAAGCATTGCGCCGGCCGCGCTCGATGGCAAGAGAATTCTGTTGAGTGCGGCCGCGCAAACTGCGGCCTCACCGGGGGGCGCCTCCCCACCGGAAGGGCGGCGGTTCCCACGCCGGTGGAGGGGCGGAGCCTGGACGAGCTTGTCACTCGTCAATGACGTCGAGGAAGACGGCGCGGTCGCGGCGCTTGGCCCAGCGGTGGACGTCCGGCCACACCCACAGGTGGGTCCCCCACTTGCCACCATTGCTCGAGAACACCTCTGGCGGGAAGGTCGGGTCCTCCTCGATGAACAGGTGGAACGACCGCGGACCTTGCAGGCCCAGCCGGCGACTGATGCCCTTGCCGTCGATGAGGTTGTCGACGTCGACGCGCCGAACTGGCCGAGCCGACGAGCGGCGCAAAGGAGGCGGCGGATTGCGTACGAACTCGACACGATCGGAGGCTCGGGCGTAGCGCCAGATGTCGGGCCAGTACCAGATGCCTGTCCCGCCTTGACCTCGGATGGTCCAGTACAGAGCCTCAGGGAAGGCAGGGTCCACGGAGCGGAGGTTGTGCAGGACCTGGACGCGCACGAGGCCCAGGTGCTCCGACGCTGTCCGAGCACCGACGAGATGCCCAACGTCGACCTTCCGCCCCACGGCGGCAAGCTAACCGCACTCACAGTCGCGCACCATAACCCCATGGCGAGCCACGAGTAAACAACTCCTGGTTAGGTCGCCTCCATAATTCCTGCCCGGCCGAAGACGGCCAACAGGGTGGTCGGGACGAGAATTTCTCAGGTTTCTCTGACCACTTCTGGGGTTGGGCTGACCCGTAGTGAGGGACATGGCCCTGCCCCTCTCACGCTCCCCCAGGATCGTCAACGACGAACGAGGCGCCGCCCCGCTCGTGGCAGCGCTGGTGCTTGGCCTCGTCACGGTCATCCTGGCCCTGTTCATGGCCACGGTGCTGCTCGCCTCGACGATGGCCTCGCAGGCGTCGACGTGTCCCAAGCCGCCGACGGCGGAAGGATCGGGAGGATCGGTCGCTCCCCCGGGCGGGCCGGCCGAGCCACCGAGCGGAGCGGGCAGTGGTCAGTTCACCGACTTCGAATGGGCCAAGGACTTCCTCAGCCGCCTGGGTGTCCCCGACAGCCCCGACAATGAAAAGGTCATCGTCGCCTGGGAGCGCGCCGAAGGTGGGCACTTCGTCAACAACGCCCACTTCAACCCTCTCAACACCACGCTCAATGCCGACGGTGCCACGTCCATCAACAGCGTGGGCGTCAAGTCCTACCCCGATTATGAAACGGGGATGCAGGCCACGCTCACCACCATCCGGGCGAACTATTACACCGACGTGATCACTGCGCTCCAGGCAGGCAACAACCCCCAGGGCGTGATTGACGCCGTCGGCGCCAGCCCCTGGGGCACGGCCAAGGACCTGTTCCAGCAGATCTACGACGGCATGGGCAGCTCCTCCGGCACCTCGGGCCCGGCGGTGGGCGGAGGCACGACGGGCAAACCGAAGTGTCCCGAAGGCGGGCCCCCCGCGGGTGCGCCCTGGCCGGGAGGCACATGTCCTGCGCTGGGGCCCAATGGCGAGACCGACCGGCCGCCTGAAGAGATGACCGACGTACGGGGTATCACCGTCCACAAGTGTATCGCCGCCCAACTCGAAGCCATGATGGCCGCCGCTGAAGCCGACGGTGTCACCCTCTCGGGAAGTGGCTACCGACCCTATGAACGCCAGGTCGAATTACGCACGCAGGACTGCGGGAGCTCAGAGTATGCCATCTACGAGGCACCCTCGTCCTCGTGCTCGCCGCCTACGGCGAAGCCCGGTTTCTCCAATCACGAAGGCGGCGTGGCGATCGACTTCAATTCAGGGATTCCCTGGCTGTTCGATTACGCAAATGCATTTGGCTTTTTTAACTATCAGCCGGAGCCATGGCATTGGAGTACCAGTGGCAGCTAGCCCCTGACCGATAGAGGCATAGTAGCACGATCATTAGGAGATGACGGCATGGGTCATACACGCAGACTGTTCTGGCCTTCGGCACTGACGGCGGTTGTGTGCCTCGCCCTGCCCGCTTGCGCATCCAATGCCCCGTCTCCTACCGCTCGTGGTCCGCAGCGAAGCGGGGCGGCGACGGCGACACCGGTGACGTCGCCGATCGGCACGCCGGTGCCCACGAGTGCCGGCAGCGCGCCTCCACTTCAATCAGGCGATGGCGGAGCGCCCGATGGTCGAGACCGACTCCCCGTCACCGTGCCGGCCGGCCTGGCGACGCCGGCAGCGATCGTCGCCGCGCTGGAGGCACAGCGCGGCCAGCGACTCGTCGCCGTGTACTGGCGCGAGCTCCTGCTGCACGGAGTGGCCGCCGACGCCTATCTGTACATCAACGACCCGACGAAGACCGACCTGGACGTCGACGAGCGCAGGCAATCGACGGACAAGGCGCTCGCCGCAATGAAACTGACCGAGACCTGGCACAAAGGGGATCCTCGCCCGGAGCTCCCGAACTTCGAGTCGGTCAGCCAGGAGCTGGCTACTCGAGCCCAGCGCTCCGCCGGCGTCGAGATGCTGGCCTCCAACGCGGCGCGTTCGACCGAAGGCCCAGAGCAAATTGACGTGGTCGTCGTCTACCGACCCACCTACGCCGACGGCTCGACAGACCGGACCAGCCGCCTCGTCGTCGTTCTGGATACCGCCCTCAAGATCACGAACGCCTATTACTTCTGAGTCTGGGTCTCGAGGACCCCCGCGAGGGCGGGGTCCCCCACTTGGCTGGAGGAAGTACGCGTGCGTACATGCATGCATGCGCGCCACCAGCCCGTTTCGACAGCGTGCGCGCCTGTATGCATCCGTGTGGGCAGTCCTTGCCTCCGCACCGTCCGCGTGCAAGCATGCATGCATGACCACGGTTGCTGTTGCGGCAAGCAAAGGGGGAGTGGGCAAGACCACAATCGCCTACGAGCTGGCCGCCGCGTTGCACGGGGTTCTCGTTGACTTGGACTGGGACAGTGGGGGAGCGACCCGAATGTGGGGTTACGACCCCGGCCAGTACCGCACAGCCCCTTTGCTGGACGCCTTGGAGCGCGGGCCAGACGGCCGCCCGCCAAAGGTTCGCAAGCGCCCGCATCAGCCGGATCTCGTCCCCTCGCATCCCGACCTTGCGGCGAGCTCAATCCCGGACTCGCTCATCGCCGACTGCCTGAGCTCGTGGGCGACTGAGTGGCAACAACCAGTCATCGTCGACACCCATCCTGGCGCGAACCCACTGACCGACGGTGCCATGGAAGTCGCGGACCTCGTGGTCGTCCCAGTCCTTCTCGGCGCGCGCGAGATGGACGCTCTCGAGGGCATGCTGGCTGACTTCAAGGCGTACCGCCTCCTCCTTGCCCCAACGATGGTCCCATCAGCGCCCCCCCGTCGATACGTCGACCGCCTGGCAGCTCTCGCCAATGGCACTCCCGTGGCGCCACCCATTTCGGAGCATCGTTGGATCCGGCGGCGAGTTCGACGGGCCGCGTTGACACTCCAGCCCAATCCCGGCAAGCAGCTCCAGCGAGCAGCGGGGGAGTTTCGGCAGCTGGCGGCTGTCGTCGAGGATCAATGTGACTGACCAACCAGCTTCGGTTACGCCGGCGAACGGCATCGATCTTCTGAGAACGCAGGTCGAGCGGCGGGCCCGTGCGGTACCCCCGCCTCGTAACCCCCGGACAACCAGCTCCACCGACGAACCCGGCTCCACGGCGCAACAGAACAAGGCGACTAAGCCGAGCACCGCCAGAAGTACCCCGCGGAAATCGTCAGGCCGATCAGGCGACGCTACGAAGTCGCACTCGGCGCCTACAAACGCGCAACGAGCCGCATCCTCTCGTCCCGAGTCTGTGTCGGAACCCGATCGGCCAGTCACCGACCCCGATGAGCCTTTGGCGAACCTCGCCGTGCGGGTTCGGCGTTCCCTCGACGCCAGACTCGCTGATCTCATCCATGCTTTTCGCCAAGATGGAGTACGCACGAGCAAGGCAGAGCTACTTGAGCTGCTCTTGTGGGAACTGCCCCGAGAGCCGTCCGGCGAGCTGCGGCAGCGCCTCGCCGACTTTCGCCAGCACGCTCCACGCGAACGACCGCTGTGAGCCCCTCATTGCATTTTCCGGATATGCCCTCGTACCCATGACCGGTACTCAATTCAGGCTGGTCCAGGCGATAGGGGAGGGGAGTGGCGCTCATCTCCCTGTCCCCGCAGGTTTTCGCTCAACGCCACTTGGCCAGGGATGGCCGCGGACCACATCGCGCAGTCCTTCGGCGGTGGCGTCGAGGTAACCGCGGGGTGGTGTCCAACGACGCGTGACCCAGCAGCGCCTGCAGCTCGACGACGTCTGCGGCCGCCTCAACTGGTGCCGGGTGGCGAAGGTGTGACGCATTCCCAGACGCAGCGCGTCGACCGTGGCTCCCGGTGCATCGGGCCGCGCCGATGCACCGGACTGGCGGAGTTGCCGCGGGGAATCACCGGCCATAGACATGCCGGGTCGTAGGGTGGGCGGGCCAAGGAGGACAGCCGGTGGAGGCTCGACTGATTCAGTGAACGCGTTCATCGCGCTCGCCTCCCCGGGCGCAACAAGCTGGCCGAACACGTTGTTCGAGGCGGGCTACGCCCTCGAAGGACGGCGCCGCGTCCGCTTGTCCCAGGAACGACTAGATCTGCAGGCTGAACTGGCGGCATCGCAAGACGGTGGTGTCGACGTCGAGGCTCTCGAGTGCCGTTCGTACCAGCCAGCGCGTGAGTTGAGGACATCCAAGCGCAGCCACCACCACAAACTATAATTATGTGGTCAGCCTCATGGGGCATGAGGCTGACCACACAAGTATTGGGGCCTTGTCGCAAAGGGCGAAGGGGTTCATGCTGTTGGTGTGCCACGAAGGCATCCCGACAAGCCCTAGGAGGGCCAGCCATGTTCCCCAGCCGTCATGCAGTCCAGAGGTTCCAGCAGCGGGTCGCCCCTGTCACCACCGCTGAAGCCTTCCGCCGGATCCAGACCGCCGCCGCCAATGCCCGGGTGCGAGCCAACCCTAGGTGGTGGACCCCCACCGCGCCCCAGCCTGGGCTCGTTTTCCTCTACCCCGCCTCGATGCCGGGAGTTTGCCTTCTCGCCCGCAACGGCGTGGTCCTTACCGTCTACGAGCGATCCCAGTGCCTCAGCTGGGAGCACGACCCGCCAGCCCGGGCGCGGCCCACGGCCTACCGCCGGCCCTCCCCCGGCTGTCTCGTCGGGGAGGCGGCGTGAGCGTAGGGGGAGTCGGCATCCCCCGGCTCCAGGATCTGTCCTACGTCGAGGTGGCCATCGCCCAGGTGGCCGCCGGCGCCACCTTCGAGCAGATCCGCCGAGCCCTTGTAGCCCGGGGAGCTGATATCGCCCGTGGCGCCGACGTCGACGGGTCCTTCGACGACCGCAAGTGGGACGCCGCTGGGGCTAACCCGGGCAAGTACGTCCACAACACCGTCGACGTCCTCAAGGAACTCATGAGGCTGAGCTGGGTCGAGCGCCACGTGTTGCCCTCGGGCCCCCAGTCCGCCTACGTCCACGCCGGGGCCACCTTCGATCTCACCGAGGCGGGCAAGGCGTGGGCCGCCCTGGTCGCCGAGAATCGGCTCCAGGCCTACAACGCTCTGGTGGGGGTCCTCATCGACGCCCATCCCCAGTTCGAGTGGTTCCTGAAGGTGGTCGGCGCCCGGCCCGACAGCACTGGGTCCCACCTCACCGTTCCCCTTGTCCCTCGGGACATCACGCTCCATCCCACCGCCGACGCCTATCTCGACGCGCTGGTCGACTATGCCTCCGCGGCGGCGTCATCGGGGACCGTGGGCTGGACGGCGAGCCGAGAGGACATCGACGGGGCCGTACGGGGCTACGTCAAACGGATCCAGGCGCGACTCGAGGCCCGCAAGAAGGTCCAGAGTCGCAAGCAGTTCCTGGACACGTGCGAGGAGGCCATCACCAAGTTCGCCTTCACCGCCGCCGGCTGCCCCCTCGACTACGTGAGCATGGAGCTGCTTCGGCGCTGGACGAGGTTCTTGGGCCTGGCCACCTTCAGCTACTACGCCCAGTCGCCCTATGCCCTCCGCTTGTGGGCCACGAGCACGGTCACCGGTCGGGGGGATCACACGACCATTTCCAGGCGCTTGGGCCCCGACGTGCGCCGCCTAGCCCTGATGGCCATGTGGGACGCCTGGCAGGAACGTCGCGGTGAGGCCGCCTCGGGCATGTACCTACCGATCTTCGAGCTCCGGGCAGCCGTTTGCTGGAAGCTGCGCATCGGCGACGACGAGTTCGACAAGGCCGTCGCCGAGGCCCTGGCCAACAGCGGCGCCGACCTGCCGTTCCGCATCCACCTCGACCAGGCCTCGGCCCGGCAGACGCCCGCCTCCACGAGGCCCCTCGTCCTGCCGACCGCCGGCGGCATCCGCCGCGTCTTCAACGTCGTTTCGATCATCCCAACCACCAAGGAGCAGCCATGACCCCTTCCCCCACCACCATGGCCAGCGCTGTCTGGCAGAAGAAGACCTGGAAGCTGAAGGACAACCCCTTCCCGACGACGGGCATCGCCCGCCTCGGCGGCAATGACCGGCGTGAGAACGGCCTGCTCTACAACCCGGCTGTGAACTCCGAGAAACTCGCCGAGGTCACGGAGAAGTTCGTCCTCGGGGCCGCCTTCTCGGGACTGCGCTTCGGCTACCTGTGGTCCCGGGGCATCAGCGACGGCGACACCGACGCCCGCGGCTACGGCAAGTCGGTGCTCATGCAGCACCTCGTGCACTGGCTCAACCAAGACTTTGGTAAGTCCGCCTACCTGTCCTGCGGCCTCGACGAGGACGATGCCGACGATTCGCCCATCTGCGGGCTGCTCACGAGCTTTGACACCGCCCAGATCCGCTCGCTCGGCGCCGCCATGTTCACCGCCGCCGAGTACGGGGCCAAGTTCCGCAACGCCGACGGCGAGCCGACGCTCGTTGAGCGCCTCCGGCCCCGTCTGGTCGAGCGTGCCGGCAGCGACGACCCCCTCGTCTTGGCGAAGTTCGTGGCCGAGCAGCACCACAACCTCCGGGGCCGAACCCTCGGCCCGCCCGACGCCAAGCTCGTCGCCGCCCTGTGCGAGGAAAACACGAGTGCGGCTGCTAGGTACTTGGGCGGCGTGAGCAGCGCCACCAGAACCCGCTCGGGAGCGAACTTCCTGGCCACGTTCCTGCTCTTCGCCACCGCGGCGGGCATGAAGCATGTGTTGCTGTGTTGTGACCAGCTCGAGGACCTGGCCAGCACCACCACAGCCAAGGCCAAGCGCGATCTCGAGACCGAGCGATTCCGGGACGTGATCGTGGAGACCTTGCCTATGGCCGACATCCTGAGCGTGATCGTGACAATGCACCCCAGGGCAGCGCTGACGATCGGCACGGCCTGGCAGCTGGCCGACCTGCCTACCTTCGAGGTGTCCGAGGCCAACAAGCACCGCGTGGTCGTCCTGCCGCCGTTACGTACCGCCGCCGAGGCTGTCGCCCTGCTGAGCCCCTACCTCGACGCCGCCCGCAAGCCCGATTCCGGCCATGCCGACGGCGACCTCTACCCCTTTACCGCCGACGCCGTCGACGCCGTCTTCGCCCGATCCAACCGCAAGCCCCGGGACTTGCTGCGCAAGGCCCATGCTCTGGTCGAGTCGGCGGGCAGCGACAACATTGAAGTGGTCGATGTCGACGCTGTCACCCGCTACCTCGACGCCCTGGGGCCCGATACCGACGAGGACCTGGGGCCGGTCGTGGCCAGCCCCACGACCTCGAACCCCGACTGGAGCGCCGGATGAGCTCGCTGGCCCAGCTTTGTGAGGACCTGTTCCTACTGGGCCATGCCCACCTCGCCGCCGGCGTCGTCGCTGACGGCGCCGGCTTCGAGCGCCGGGTCCGTGCCCACCTCGACGCCATGGGGCTTCCCAACGCTCGGGGGTTTCGGGTCCTTGGGCGGAGGAGCATTTCGGGCCTCTACCACCAGCTCGACGAGCAGACCCAGTGCACCGACGCTCTGGTTATCGGGGAGTGGAAGGCCTATTCAGGGGTCATCCCGAAGAACGAGCTCCTCCGCTTCAAGGCGGCCACCGACGACTACTGGCTGGCGGGTGCGGCGGCGAGCCCGATTCCTGTCGTGCGGGTCTTCGGCGGGACCGGATACATGACCGACGCGATGCGCACCTATGCCGCCCAGTCGGGCATCATCCTCATAACGCCAGGTCGGTGGCCGGTTCCGACTCTCTGCGACGCCGACCTGCTCTGGTCACCCGGTGAGCTGGAGCCGCCCACTGCCGTCGACCGCCGCACCCTGGCGAGCCTCGTGCGGCCCATGGGGGCGGTGCTCGCCCCCCAAGGCGACGGCTCCTGGCGGATACCACCGATGGCGGGCCCGGCCGACGTGGCAGCCCGGCTGCGGCTCTCGGACGCGTGGTCGGACACCGCATGGACCTGGTGGGACGACGTCAGCCCAGCCCGCTTCGAGGCGCTGGTGGAGGCCAGGACGAATCGAGCCCTTGCTCTCGCGGCATGACACGCAACATGCACATCTGTCGGCGATGCCGGGCCCCACTCGGGCCTTGGGAGAAGTCTTGTGGGTGCGACGCAAGACCGCCTACGACGATCCGCGGGTCTCTCTATGCAACCGCCTGTGCGGCGACCCAACCACTGCACGCCCGAGACTTTGTCCGCCTCGCCGAGATCGACCACGGCCTGCTCTTCAACGAGGCCACGGCACTCGTGTTCTTGTCGGCCGATGCCCGGTTCTGCTGGTCCGGGCGTGGCCTCTACGGCCTCTACCGCCACGGCCCGCTACCAGGGCCTCGGAACCTCGGGGAGGTGACCCGCCTGGTCTTGGTCTCGGCCGGCCACCCGCTGGCCCCCACGCTCGTGGACTTCTGCCTGAAGCGCTTCGGCTACCGCTACAACGTCGCCTCACTCAGGAACGCAGTTGGCAGGACGATGGAGATCTCCCGAGCCGGCGGGTTCTGGGACCATGTGTTGAGCGCCACTCGTTCTGAGCGCGGAGGGGCCTGAGGCGTCATCGGTTGTGATCGCCGGCTCGGAATCACGTCGGCCGGTTGCAGAGGTGGGGAGGGCGCGGACAGCGTGTTGATCGTTTGGTCCGGCGCGCACGGACCCCTCACCTTCTCCTTGACCGGATGGCGAGGGGGGGCCGTCTGATGCGGCGAGGTGATGCTCGCAATGATGATGGTAGAGGCCGACTCGGACCGGGTCGATGCGAGGTTGGCTGGCGGGGAGTACGAGTGCGTGGCGTGCAAGACGGGCCGCCTCCGGCCCTG
>JBPCNP010000162.1:0-7435 GCA_051001215.1 Acidimicrobiales bacterium | reverse complement strand
GTCCGCCGGGAAGGGGCCGACGCCATCGGGGATGCCACCGTCACCGTCGCCGTTGCCGGGAATGGCCACGGGGGAAGCCGGCGCGGCTGGCTGGGGCGGGGCCGGCGGGGCCGTGGTTGTCGTCGGCTGCAGGGCCTTCAGCAGCGACGGCAGCGTGGTCGTGGTGCTGGGCGGCGGCGGTTCACCGGGACGGGGGGGTGCCGTGGTGGTGGTCGGCACCAGAGCCTCGGGCACGGTGATGATGGGGCCAATCTGGGCGGACGCCTCGAACGTGCCGGCCCAGCCGAGCACGATTAGGGCAAGACCAGCTGCCGCCGCTCCCACCGTACGGTCACGTTTCCACCCCCGGATGCGCGCACTGTAGCCCGGCGACAGCTAGTTCGTCATTCACCGTTCACCCGTCCGCCCTCGGGCCGTCACAAGCGGTCCACGATGGCTGCCGCGAACTCCGAGCAGCGGACCTCAGTGGCGCCCTCGGTGAGACGGGCGAAATCGTACGTAACGATCCGCGCCGCGACGGTGGCTTCCAGGGCCGCGACGATGTCGGCCGCCGCTTCGGCCCACCCCAAGTGCTCCAGCATCATGACGCCCGACAGCAGCAACGAGCCCGGGTTGACCTTGTCCTGGCCGGCGTACTTGGGCGCCGTGCCGTGGGTGGCCTCGAACACGCCGTGGCCGGTGACGTAGTTGATGTTGCCGCCGGGGGCGATGCCGATGCCCCCGACCTGGGCGGCCAGCGCGTCGGAGGCGTAGTCGCCGTTGAGGTTGGTGGTGGCGATCACATCGAACTCGTCGGGGCGGGTGAGCACCTGCTGGAGGAAGATGTCGGCGATGGTGTCCTTCACCAGCACGCGGTCGCCCGGCTGGCCGCCGCAGTCGTCCCAGCTCACGGCCACATCGGAGAACTCGTCGCGAACCAGGTCGTAACCCCAGTTGCGGAACGCGCCCTCGGTGAACTTCTGGATGTTGCCCTTGTGCACGAGCGTCACCGACCGGCGTCCCCGCTTGACCGCGTACTCCACCGCAGCTCGGACCAGGCGCTTGGAGCCCGTCTCGGACACGGGCTTCAGACCAATGCCCGAGTCGGCGCGCAGATCCCAACCGAACTCGTCGTGGAGAAAGGCGATGAGCCGCGTGGCCTCGGGCGTGCCCTCCTGGAGCTCGAAGCCGGCGTAGACGTCCTCGGTGTTCTCCCGGAAGATGACCATCTCGACCTTTTCCGGGTGGAGCACCGGGGACGGGACACCGGGAAACCAGTGGATGGGGCGGAGGCAGACGTAGAGGTCGAGAAGTTGGCGCAGGGCGACGTTGAGGCTGCGGATGCCGCCCCCCACCGGCGTGGTGAGTGGGCCTTTGATGCCCACCACGTGCTCGGCGAACGAGGCAACTGTCTCGTCTGGCAGCCACGAGCCCGTTTCGTCGAAGGCCTTCTGGCCGGCGAGCACCTCGGTCCACTCGATGCGTCTGCCGATGCGGGCCACGGCGGCGTCGATCACCAGCCGTACCGCCGGCCAGATGTCGACGCCCGTTCCGTCGCCTTCGATGAACGGGATGATGGGCTCGGCGGGAACCGACAACGTCCCGTCGGCCACGACGGTGATCTTCTCGGGCGCCATGGCGGGAGCCTACCGGTCGCCCGCTCGAGCGCGGGATGACGTGTGCGCTTGCGAAGTGGCGGCGGGGCCTCCCGGAAGGCCCCCCGCCGCCAGGGTCAATGGGCTCCGGCCAGGCCCAGATTCGCGTAGATCTCCCTGGTCGCCGTGGAACGGTTGAGCGTGTAGAAGTGCAGACCGGGGGCGCCGGCAGCCAGTAGGCGCTGGCACAGCTCGGTGGCCATCTCGATGCCGACCCGGCGGACGGCCTCGGGATCGTCGGCCACGGCTTCCACCCGCTCGACCACCTCCGGGGGAACGGCCGCCCCCGACATGGCCGCCATGCGCTGGATCGACGAGAGGTTGTTGACGGGCATGATCCCCGGGATCACCGGCTTGTCGACGCCCAGGGCGGCGAGCTCGTCGATCATCGACAGGTAGTCGTCGGCCCGGAAGAAGAACTGGGTGATGGCGAAGTCGGCCCGCCGGAGCTTGGCGGCCAGGTAGCTGCGGTCGCTGGCCCGGTCGGCGGACTTGGGGTGGAGCTCGGGGTGGGCTGCCACCCCCACACAGAACGGGCCTACCCCAGCGACGAGGTCGACCAGCTCGTCGGCGTAGGTCAGATCGCCGGGCGGAAGGTCGAGGTTGGCCGGGGGGTCCCCGCCCAGGGCCAGGATGTTCTCCACGCCCGCGGCGGCGTAGCGGCCCACGATGTCGACCAGGTCGACGCGCGTGTGGGCCGCGCAGGTGAGATGGGCCATGGCCGTCATGGAGCTGCCGCGGTTGATCGAGACCACCAGGTCGTGGGTCCGCTCGCGGGTCGACCCACCCGCCCCGTAGGTGACCGACACGAACGAGGGCTCGAGTAGCTCCAGCTCGGCCAGGGTCCCTTCCAGGACGATCTCGGCCTCGGGGGTCCGGGGCGGGAAGAACTCGAAGGAGTAGGTCCGGCCCGCAGCCAACAGGTCGGCGATGCGGGTCACGTCCCCCGCCTCCGGGCCAGGGCCGCGGCGACGGTGTTGCGCAACAACATGGCCACCGTGGTGGGCCCCACGCCACCGACGCGAGGCGTGACGTACCCGGCCACCTCGGCCACCGACTCGTCCACGTCGGAGAGGACCCGGCGCCCCTCGTAGACCATGCCGCCGCCCACGACGGCGGCCCCCCGGCGCACCATGTCGGCGGAGATGATCCCGGGCACGCCGGCGGCCCCGACCACGATGTCGGCTTGGCGCGTGTACGCGCCCAGGTCGGCCACCCCGGTGTGGACCACAGTGACGGCGGCGTTGGCCCCGGGTCGCTTGAGGGCCAGCAGCATCGACAGCGGTCGGCCCAGGGTGGGGCCTCGCCCCACGATGACCACGTGGCGTCCCTCGACGGGCACGCGGTAGTGGCCGAGGATGGCCTGGATGCCCGCCGGGGTGCAGGGGAGAGGTCCGTCGGCACCGAGCGCCAGCTTGCCCAGGTTGACGGGGTGCAGGCCGTCGGCATCCTTGGCCGGGTCGACCGCCTCCATCGCCGCGTTGAAGTCGAAACCGGCGGGCACGGGGTTCTGCACGATGAAGGCGTCGACGGCCGGGTCGTCGTTGAACCGGGCCACGGCGGCCAGCAGCTCGGCCTGGCCGGCACCGGCGACGACGTCCTGGTGGAACGACGCCATGCCCACCCGGGCACAGGCGTCGTGCTTGCGGGCGATGTAGCTGGCACTGGCCGCGTCGCCGCCGACCAGGATGGTGCCCAGCCCGACGGTGACGCCGTCGACCGCCAGCTTGGCCACGTCGTCGGCCACCCTCGCCAGCGTGGCCTCGGCCGCCGGCGCGCCGGCCATGATCACGGCGGTCTGTGGGGCGCGGCTCATCAGTGGCGGAACTGGCGCTCGCCGGTGAGGACCATGGCCACGCCGGCCTCGTTGGCCGCGGCAATGACCTCGTCGTCGCGGATGCTGCCCCCCGGCTGGACGACGGCGGCCACCCCGGCAGCCACCACGGTGTCGAGACCGTCCCGGAAGGGGAAGAAGGCGTCGCTGGCGGCGGCCCCGCCCCGAGCCCGGCCCGAGGCCTTCTCCACCGCCAGTCGCCCGCAGTCGACCCTGTTCTGCTGGCCGGCTCCCACTCCGACGGCCACACCATCGGCCACCAGCACGATGGCGTTCGACCTCACGTGCCCGCACAGCCGCCAGGCCAGCTCCAGGTCGGCCCACTGCGATGCGGTGGGCACCCCCTCGGTGGCCACCCGCCAATCTTCGCGCCCGGCGACGAAGCGGTGGTTCTCCTGGACGAGGAAGCCGCCGCTCACCTGACGCAGGTGCAGCGCCTCGCCGGCGGGCGCCGGCGCCTCCAGGACCCGCATGTTCTTGCGCTTGGCGGCGAAGCGGTCGAGTGCCCCCGGCGAGTAACCGGGGGCCACGAGCACGTCGGCCTTGGGGTTGGCCATCATCTCCTGGGCCAAGGCGTCGTCGACGACACGGTTGACGGCCACGATGCCCCCGAAGGCGGACATGGGGTCGCCCTCGAAGGCCCGGCGGTAGGCGGTGGCCATGTCGTCGGCGACGGCCGCCCCGCACGGGTTGGCGTGCTTGATGATCGCCGCCGCCGGGCCATCCCCGAGATCGTGGACCAGCGCCCAGGCGGCATCGGCGTCGAAGATGTTGAGGTACGACAACGCCATGCCGCCGTGCTGGACGACGTCGTCCCAGAAGCTGGTGAGACCGGTGACGCGGTAACGGGCCGCCTGCTGATGGGGGTTCTCGCCGTACCGCAGCCCCTGGGCCCGCTCCAGCGACAGCTCGATGGTGGGCGGCAGGGGACCCGCGGCATGGTCGTCAGAGGCATGGTGGTCAGAGGCATGGTGGTCAGAGGCATGGCCGCCGATGGCGGTGGCGCCCGCGTCGAACCACGAGACGATGGCCTGTTCGTAGGCGGCCGTATGGGCGAAGGCACTGCGGGCCAGGCGGCGTCGGGTTGCCGGCCCCAGGGACCCGTCGCGCCGGAGCTCCTCGAGCACGGCCGGGTACTCGCCCGGGTCGACGACCACCCCGACATGGGCGTGGTTCTTGGCTGCCGCCCGAACCATCGTCGGGCCGCCCACGTCGATCATCTCGATCGACGGCCGGGCCGTGAACGGATAGAGGTTGCACACCACCAGGTCGACGGGGACAATGCCGTTGGCGTCGAGGTCGGCCAGGTGCTCGGCCTTGTCCCGGTCGGCCAGGATGCCGCCGTGCAGGGCCGGGTGCAGGGTCTTGACCCGGCCTCCCAGCATCTCGGGGCTGGCGGTGACGGCCTCGACCTCGGTGCAGGGCACGCCGACGCCGACCAGCGCCTGCGAGGTGCCGCCGCTGGAGACGACCTCCCAACCGAGGTCGACCAGTCCGCGGGCCAGCTCCACCAGGCCGGTCTTGTCGTACACCGAGATCAGAGCTCTCACCGCTGCGGGTCCCCTCCTCGAGGGCTCATCCCTTCCATGAATGTGCGAATGGTCTCGGGGTAGAGGCGGTGCTCCACCGCCTTGATGCGCTCGTGGAGCTCCTCGACCGTGTCACCGGGCAGAACGGGCACGGCCTCCTGGGCCAGGATGGGCCCGGCGTCGACCTCGAGGGTAGCCACGTGGATCGTGCAGCCCGTGACCTCGGCACCCGCGGCCAGGGCATCTCCCACCGCGTGCCAGCCGGGAAAGGCGGGCAGCAGGGCAGGGTGAGTATTGAGGACGCGGCCGGTGAAGGCGTCGTGCATCTGCTTGTCGAGGATCGTGCCGAAGCCGGCCATGGCCACCACGTCGACCCGGTTGGCCTCGAGGGCGTCGACCACCCGGGCCGTGTAGTCCCCCCGGTCGAAGTCCGGGCCGAAGCTGTCACGCCGCACCACCACGCTGGCCACGCCGGCCGACTCGGCCACCTGGGTCGCCCCGCATTCCCGGTCGACCACGACCACGGCCACGTCCAACCCGGCAGCGAGGATGGCAGCCAGATTCGAGCCCCCACCGGACGCCAGTACGCCGAGACGCCTCACAGGTGCAACCTAGTGCCCCACGGCGAGGGGCGGATCCCTCCCGACCGACCGTTGAGGTGATTGACTGCGGTCGTGGCCGACACCGGGGTAAAGCTCACCGTGGGCGAGATCGTCATCGTCGCTGCGGGTGCTGCCGACCTGGTCTTCTCGTTCCTCCCCTGGTACACGTTCGGTGACAACCACGTCGGGGCATGGGGGACGACGCTGTTCCCCCTGGCCACGCTGGTGCCCATACTCGGCGCGCTGATGATGGTGCAGGTCGTGGTGCACAAGCTCACGTCGGTGTCACTGCCACCGCTCGTCGGCGACTTCACCTGGGAGCAGCTCCACCTCGTCGCCGCCGTGAGTGCCGCGGTGATCGCCTTCTGCTACCTGTTCGTCAGCCGCGGATCGCTCTCCCTCGGGTTCGGCTACTACCTCGACCTGCTGGCCGCCGTGGCCCTGGTGGTGGGAGCGGTCATGATCCGCTCCGAGCGCAACCGGCGCGGCCCCTCGCCCTTGATGTAGCTGCGGTTCTAGAGCTGGGGGTCGACGCAGACCTCGGGCGGAGCCTCGGGCCCGGTCGAAGGCGGGTTCGGAGGACGGGGGTACGCAGTGGTGAAACCCGATCCCGGGTCAGACGTCTGCAGGTACCGCACGATGGCCCTTGCCACGGCATCGCCCTCGACAGCCTGGACATCGGGCCGGCCGACCAACTCGGCCTCGGCGGGATTGGAGACGAATGCCAGCTCGGCCAGGGCGCTGACGACGGGCGCCGGCTCGCGCAGCACGGCGTAGTAGTCGCCGTGGTCACCGGGTCGTGTCTTGGCGCCGGCGTCAGTGTCGCCCACCCAACCCACCTTGTAACCGGCCAGTGCGTGCACCACCTCCTCCCAGAGGAGGCCGGACAGGCGCTTCGAGTCGGCCGACGACTGCTGGTAGTAGGTCTCGGTGCCCGGCGTGGGCCGGGGACCGTCGGGGTCGGCATTGTGGTGGATGGACACGAACGCCCGAGGGTTCAGGTCTTTGGCGATCATGGCCCGGGGCGTCAGTTCGAGCCGGTAGTCGTCGGTTCGGGTGAGCACCACGGAGATCCCCTGGTGCTCCAGCGTTGCTCGGGCCCGGCGGGCGACGGCCAGGTTCACATCCGCCTCGGCCAGGCCGCCGGGCGAGATGGCCCCCCGCTCGGCGCCCCCGTGGCCAGGGTCGAGGACCACTGTGGCCTGGCCCACCCGGGTGCCGGTACCCAGGCTGCGGTCGACCCCACACGGGGTGCGGACCTTCCACGCGCCCGGGGCCCCGCCCACGATGGGCACCACGACTCCTGCGGGGGTGACGACCACCCCGGGGTTCGATGAGCCGGCCGGCGCAGGAGGCGGGGCGTCAGCGATGACCGGGGCCGTTGCCGGGGCCATCGTGCCCTGGACCCTTGTGCCCTGGACAATTGTGCCCTGGACCATGCCGGTGCCACCGTTGGCAACTCGACAGGAAGCCACGATGAGCAGGGTCAGGGCAACGATTGCCCCGGGGGGCCGTCCCCCGCTCAGGGGGCCGCTCGGGCCCTGTCTCCCGCTCAGGGGGCCGCTCGGGCCCTTCACCATCCGTCACTCGCCGGCGCCCAACCCCCGCTCGAGGGCCTCGATCACCTCGGAGCCGGGGACGAAGTCGCCCAGCGGCGGCAGCCCGCCCAGCGAGTCCAGCCCCAGCTTCTCGAGGAAGAGCCGGCTGGTGCCGTAGAGCACCGCCTGGCCGGGCCCGGGGTCACGCCCGACCTCCTCCACTTAGCCGCGGTGGACGAGCTTGCGCACCACCGCGTCGGCGTTCACCCCCCGTATGTCGGCGATCTGGGCCCGGGAC
>JBPCNP010000161.1:0-25441 GCA_051001215.1 Acidimicrobiales bacterium | reverse complement strand
CGCCGAGGCGCATAGCTGGTGTGACAGAGGGATCCGCACGGCTCCAGGCACGTCAGCGAGATGCCGTGAGCGACCTCATCAACGAACAGCCTGGTCACAGGGTCCGAGGCCGTCACTCCTGGAGCGCCGCACCCATTTGGATGAGGCCCGCAGCGCGATGAGCCCCCATGGGCAAGCGCAGACGAGCCGAGGAACGCGAGCTCGCCTACCGGGCCCGGACCAAGGCCTTGGCCGACGAGCTGGGTCTCCCCGACTTCTGGGCGCTGCCGCGTCGCCCGGTCGGTCCCGTCCTTCCCGGGTTTCAGACCGAGACGAGCTTCTGGCGACGCGACCGTCGCGTCTAACACGCTTCACGTACCTGGTGAATCCGTTTCCGGCCTTGTCGTTGATCGGGTAGCGGGGGTCAAGACCGCCGGCGAGCCGGCGCCCGCAGGGCTTGGTCTTGACGCCGGCGGGCACTGCCGCACGAACAATGGAGACTGCCCAGCGGCTCCGGCGCTGGGCATGCCCGACCTCATAGTCCAATGCCGAGGTCGAGACCCCGTTCGATGCCCCCGGTCCCAATCAGGAAGGCGGTCGATGCCATGTTCGGGTGCGTTCGGCTGCGGGCGCTGGGGTGCGATCCCGTCGAGGTCCTGACGTCCGACGTCGAGCTCCCAGGCGGCGGTGGCGATCAGCGAGTCCAGGCGATCCAGGCGGCGAAGAGCTTCGGGATGGGCGACGGTGAAGTGGTTGCGGCCGGCGTACCGGCCCGCCAGCTCATCCAGGGTCTTCCTGGCGTCGGGAAGTTCTGCTCGCAGACGGGCCCGCTCCGGGCCGGCCAGGGCCTCGAAGGCGTCGCGCAGCGGTCCGATCCTCTCGGCCGCGCGGTCGGCCCTGCGGTGCAACTGAAACCGTTCCCGCAGGCCGGCGTGAGGATCACGCTGCTCAAACCACCGCCGCTCGTTGTAGGCCGTGGTCCAGGCAACTGCGGCATCGCCCGACGGGCGTTCCCTGCAGGAAGCTCGCTGCAACCACGCCGCCGGCAGCTCGTCGGCGACGTCGACTCTGGCCATCTCGGCGAAGTAGATGGTCCACGCCCGGGGTACGACGTCGGCCCACCGGTAGCGGCCTCCGCCGGTGGCCAGCCACCGACCACGGGCGGCGCGGTGAGCCAGGTCGTGGAGGGCGGCTGCCGTCCTGCGGTAGGAGGCGGTGGTGAGCGACAGCTGGGCCAGGGGGTCGCCGTGATGGGAGTCGCAACCGAGCTGGGTGACCAGCGGTCCGCCCGTGCTGGTGGAGGGAGACGGTCAGCACCCGGGGGTCGCTGTAGAAGATGGTCTGGGGCCCATCGCCGTGGGGGGCATGGTGCAGGCCGCCAGCCGGGTTGAAAGCGTGTTGCACGCCACCGTGTCCCGAGAAGGTATGGCCCGGGGGAGCATCCATCAGTGGTGACACAGGTGGCCGGTAGGCTCGTGGCTACTTCCCCAGCGTCGGCAACACTTCTCGGAGGATGCTGTGGCTCGACAGGTGAAGACGGCGAACATGGCCAACAGGTTGTCGACAGTGCTCGCCGGGTTCGACGACGAGGCGCTGGCGGCGTTGCTGGCGGCGCGCCCAGATCTCGCCTCTCCCCCTCCCGACGACCTCGCCGGGCTGGCGAGGAGGGCGGAGACGTGGGGGAGCGTCTACGCCTGCTACCGGGGCCTCGACCGCTGGTGTCATCAGGTCGTCCAGGCCCTGTGCCTCCTCGACCAGGTCACGACCGTCGGCAACCTGACAGCCGTGCTCGGCCCCGACGCCGAGGTCGCCGATGTCGAGCGCGCTCTGGCCCGGCTCGCCGATCGGGCCCTCGTCGTGCGCGCCAACCACGCCGACGACGCCAACCACGCCGACGACACCAACCACGCCGACGACGTGGAGCTCGTCCCCGCGTTGGCCGAGCTGCCCTTTCCGGGTGGGCTGGGACCGCCTGCAGAATCGGTGCTGACCACGCACACCGGCGGCCAGCTCATCGAGATGGCCCGCCGCCTCGGCGTGAGGCCGGGCACCACCAAGACCGCCACCCTGGCCGCCGTGGCCTCCGCCCTGAGCGACCCGACGTCATTACCGGGGCTGATCGAGTCCGGCCCTCCGGGCATCGCCGCGGTGATGGGGGAGATCCTCGACCACGGCCCCGAGGTCATGGTGCCAGGGGCCTACCAGGGCCGGACCTTCTCCGATCGCACACCCGTCGGCTGGCTGATGAACCGGGGTGTGCTGGCTCCGGTGTCGTGGAACAGGGCGGTCATGCCCGGCGAGGCCGGCCTGGCCCTGCGGGGCGGACGCCTCTTCCCGGTGCTGGCCAACCGCCGACCGGAGCTGTCGACCTCGGCGGTGGGCATCGAGGTCGTCGACGGTGCCGGCGCCCAGGTGGGCCTCCGGCTCGTGGCCGACATCATCACCGTTCTCGACGGATGGGCCACCGAACCACCCGCGCCGCTCAAGGCCGGTGGCCTGGGCATTCGTGACGTGCGGCGGGCGGCCAAGGTCACCGGTCGCACCGACGTCGAGGTCGCTCGCGTCGTCGACCTGGCCGCCGCCGCCGGGCTCGTCGAGGTCGTCCGGCCCGCGAGTGCCATCCTGCCCACCGCCGCCTACGACGACTGGCTGGCCCTCGAACCGGCGCAGCGATGGACGGCGCTGGCGGCCGCCTGGTGGGCGTGGCCCTACCACCTGGGCCTGGCCGGGGCCATCGGCACCAAGGACAAGCCCATTCCTCCTCTGCTCGATCGCATGCCCGAGCCCGACGCCGTCCGCCGCCGTCACGCCGTGTTCGACGTGCTGGCCGGCACGGAGCCCGGTACCGGCATCGACAGCGCCGACCTCCGGGCCCGCCTCGACTGGGAGACGCCGTTGCTCTGGTCGGGTGGCCCCGCCCGCCCGTCGATGTTGATCGACTGGGTGAGCCAGGAAGCCGAACTGGTGGGGTTGTGCTCACACGGGGCGCTGACCAGCGCCGGGCTCCTGGTCGCTGGCGGGCACGTCGACGATGCCGCCGCTGCCCTGGCGCCCTACGCCCCACCGGTGTCGTCGGCGTTCGTGGTCCAGGCCGATCTCACCGTGGTCGCCCCTGGCGAGCTGGCGCCGCCGGTGCGGGCCGAGCTCGACCTGGTGGCCGACGTGGAATCCAAGGGATCGGCCACGGTGTACCGGCTGAGCGAGTCGTCGATCCGCCGGGGCTTCGAGGCCGGACGCACGGCCGACGACATCGTCGCCTTCCTGGAGAGCCATGCCACCCGGGCCGTTCCCCAGTCACTGGCCTACCTGGTCGCCGACCTGGGGCGGCGGTTTGCCCAGGTGCGGGTGGGTGTCGCCCGCTGCTATGTCCGCAGCGACGACGCGTCGCTGCTGGCCGAGGTCTGCCGCTCCCGGCGCACGGCCAAGCTCGGACTGCGCTTGTTGGCTCCCACCGTGGCCACCGCCGACGCCGACCCGACGGCCGTGCTGGCTGCCCTCCAGGCGGCCGGGTACCTGCCCGCCCCCGAGGACGCCGATGGTGCCTTGGTGCTGACCCGGCCGGCGCCGCGCCGGGCGCCTCCTCGCCCCACCCGCAACGCCGCCGGGACCCGCGGTGCGGCCCTCGACGAACGAATGGCCCGCTACCGGGGCGTGCCCGTCCCTGCCTCACCGACCCTCGATGCCGGCGAACTGCTCGCCCTCGCCGCCCGCCTCCGCACCGCCCCCGCGTCGTCGTCCTCGTCGCCGTCGGACACAGACCTGGACCCGGGCACGGGCCCGGCCAGGCCCAGCCCTCCGGTTCCTGCCGCCCAGGGAGAGCCGGGGCCCCGCTTCCCGCCTGCGCCCCCGGCTCCGGCTGGGCCGTCCCCCGATCTGGGGATCTTCGATGACGAGCTGCGCCCGCTGGAGATCGTCAAGAGCCGGGCCGCCATCGAGCTGTTGCTGGCTCGGGCCTACGTCGAGGGCTGGGCCGTGCGCCTTGCCTATGTCAACAGCAACGGTCGCTCCTCGCAGCTGAACGTGGTCGTCCTCGACGACCCCGATGACGAGGTGGCCGTCGAGTGCTATCCAACGGGAGATGATCGTGTGCTCGCCGTCGACCGGATCGAGTGGGCGCGTGTGATGACCGACGCCGAAGAGGAGCTGCTCTTGTGATGAGTGAGGCTGGGACCCAATGAGCGCCGATACCGGGGGACCGCTGATCATCCAGACCGACCGCACGTTGTTGCTCGAGGTCGACCACCCCGACGCAACCGAGTGCCGGATCGACATCGCCCCCTTCGCGGAGCTGGAGCGCTCTCCCGAGCACGTCCACACCTACCGGCTCACGCCCCTGGGACTGTGGAACGCCCGGGTCGCCGGCCACGACGCCGAGCAGGTGGTCGACGCCCTGTTGCGATGGTCGCGCTATCCGGTGGCCCAGGCCCTTCTCGTCGACGTGGCCGAGGTGATGTCGCGCTACGGCCGGCTGGTGCTCGAGATCGACCCCGTCCACGGCCTGGTGTTGCGCACCACCGACCGGGCCGTGCTCGAGGAGGTGGTCCGGGCCAAGGCTGTCGCCCCTCTCGTCGGGCCCCGCATCGATGCCGACACCTACGGCGTCCCCAGGGCCGAGCGGGGCCGGCTCAAGCAGGCGTTGCTCAAGGTGGGCTGGCCGGCCGACGACCAGGCCGGCTACGTCGACGGTGCCGCTCACCCCATCGCCCTGCGCGACGACGCCGGCTTCGTGCTGCGGCCCTACCAGGCCGAGGCCGTCGATGCCTTCCTCGCCGCCGGCAGCGGGGTGGTGGTCCTGCCGTGCGGCGCGGGCAAGACCCTGGTGGGCGCGGCAGCCATGGCCAGGGCCGGGGCACACACGCTCGTGCTGGTCACCAACACCGTCGCCGCCCGCCAGTGGCGTGCCGAGCTCCTGGCCCGCACCACCCTCACCGAGGACGAGATCGGCGAGTACTCGGGCGAGCGCAAGGAGATCCGCCCCATCACCGTGGCCACCTACCAGATCGTCACCACCCGCCGGCGCGGCCTCTATCCCCACCTGGAGCTGTTCTCGGCCCAGGACTGGGGCCTGGTCGTGTACGACGAGGTCCACCTGCTGCCCGCTCCGGTGTTCCGCATGACGGCCGACATCCAGAGTCGACGCCGCCTCGGGCTCACCGCCACCTTGGTCCGCGAGGACGGGCGCGAGGGTGACGTGTTCAGCCTGATCGGACCCAAGCGCTACGACGCGCCCTGGCGCGACATCGAGGCCCAGGGCTGGATCGCCCCGGCGCGCTGCACCGAGGTGAGGGTGACACTGACCGACGAGGAGCGCATGTCCTACGCCTTGGCCGAGGCCGACGAGCGCTACCGGGCAGGGGCCACGGCCCGGTCGAAGCTGGCCGTCGTCGAGGCCCTGTGTGCCGAGGCGGTGCGGCGTGGCGAACCCACCCTCGTCATCGGCCAGTACCTCGACCAGCTCGACGACGTCGCCACCCGCCTGGGCGCTCCGCTCATCACCGGCAAGGTCGTCACCCACGAGCGCCAGCGGCTCTACGAGGCCTTTCGACAGGGCGAGGAGCCGGTCCTGGTGGTGTCCAAGGTGGCCAACTTCTCCATCGACCTGCCCGAGGCATCGGTGGCCATCCAGATCTCGGGCACCTTCGGCAGTCGCCAGGAAGAGGCCCAGCGCCTGGGCCGGGTCCTGCGCCCGAAGCGCGACGGGCGCACCGCCCATTTCTTCACCGTCGTGTCGCGCGACACCAACGAACAGGAGTTCGCCGCCCGCCGGCAGCGCTTCCTGGCCGAGCAGGGTTACGCCTACGAGATCGTCGATGCCGAGATGGTCCTGCGGGCGTCGGCTGCGACGGGTTGGGCCGGTACGCAACCGGCCACCGACGAGTTGCCGCCGGCCGAGCCGCCCGGTCTCCCCGAACCGAGCTGAGGATGCCCCGGCCGGGCACTCAGCCCACGCTGCGGGCCAGGCGGATCCAGCGGTAGCCGTAGCCGTCGAGCTCGAGGCCCTTCAACTCGGGGTCGACAGGCCCGTAGTCCCGGTTGGCGAACACCTCCAGTGGATCGCCCCTGCTGGCCGTCCGGGGCGCCGAGGTCGACCTTCCGCTTTTCGTCGGCCAGGTTGACGAGGCTGAGCATGACACCCGTGTGTGCCTCGTGGCGCACGGCGAGGACCGACGGGTCACCGCTGTCGACGGGGTACGGGCGCCCGATGCCGAACTCCGGGGCACTCCCGCACGGTGTGCAGCATGCGCCCCATCCAGGACAGCAGCGAGCCGGCATCGCCGCGCTGGGAGACCACGTTGACCCGGTCGTGGCCGAAGTCGCCGCCGCTGATGACGGGCTTGTGCAACTGGTCGGGCGCCGCCGTGGAGAAGCCGCCGTTGTGCGCATGAACGTGGCCCACTGGCACGACGCCGGTATGGTGGGCATGGCCTCCAGGCCGGCGAGGATCGGCGCCGCCTCGGCCCGGGCCAGGGCCAGGAACGTGCGCCACGACAGCAGCTCCCGGAACTCGGCCAGGTAGCCGAAGTCGTTGGCCGCCTCGGGCTCGTTGGGGCGGGTCGACTCGATCACGAAGGGCGCGGCGTCCATGCGGAACCCGGCGACGCCCAGGCGCAGCCAGAAGGCCATGATCTTGCGCACTTCGGCCCGCACCTCGGGATTGTCGGAGTTGAGGTCGGGTTGGAAGTCGTAGAAGCGGTGGAAGTACCAGGCCTTGGCCTTGGCGTCGCGCGTCCAGGTCTCCTTCTGGACGCCGGGGAACACGATGCCCTGGGGGAGGTCGGTGGGGCGTTCGTCGGACCAGACGTACCAGTTGCGCTTGGGTGAGTCGGGGTCGGACCGAGCCTCGGCGAACCACGGGTGGTCGATCGACGTGTGGTTCACGACCAGGTCGATGATCACCCGGAGGCCACGGTTGTCGGCCTGGTGGATGAACTCCACGAAGTCGCCCAGGGTCCCGATGCGGGGACTCACGTGGTAGTAGTCGGTGACGTCGTAGCCGCCATCGAGGTCGGGACTCGGGTGGATGGGGTTGAGCACAGACAGGTCACCCCCAGCCTGGCCAGGTAGTCGAGACAGCTGGTGGGGCCGGGCAGGTCGCCCACGCCGTCGCCGTTGGAGTCCTGGAACGTCTCCGCGTCGAGGCAATAGACGATGGCCTGCTTGTACCAACGTTCGTCCACGACGGGCTCCTCATCCTCGACGGGTGCGCTCCATCATGGTCGAGCCGACTATGGGGTGGCGACGATTCACGCCGTCGGGAATCGGGGAAGACCTGGCCCACGGAGACCGCCTCGTGGTCGGCCCGTTCGGCCGGTGCCCCAGGTGGGCACCGGCCGAACGAGATGTCAGACCTTCTGCTCCGCCTCGGCCAGCAGGAGGGCCAGCTCGGCCTGGACGGCGGCTTCGCCTTCGATATGCACCTCGGGCAGGAGCTTGCCCAGCCATCCCGGCATCCACCAGTTGGCATTGCCCAGCAGCTCCATGGTGGCGGGCACCAGCACCATGCGGACGATGGTGGCGTCGACCAGGACGGCCGTGGTGAGGCCCATGCCGATCTGCTTGATGAACACGTTCGGGTCGAAGATGAACACCCCGAACACGAACACCATGATCGCCGCCGCCGCGGTGATGACCCGGGCCGTGGCTGCCAGCCCGTCGGCCACGGCGAGACCGTTGTCGCCGGTGCGCACGTACTCCTCCCGGATGCGACTGAGGAGGAACACCTCGTAGTCCATCGAGAGCCCGAACAGGATGGCGAACATGATCATCGGTATGAACGCCGGGATCGGCGTCTCGGGAATGCTGAACAAGTCGCCCAACCAGCTGCCCTGCACGGCGAAGGACATCACCCCGTAGGCCGCGGCGATCGACAGCAGGTTCATGATGCCGGCTTTCAGGGCCACGAGCGGCGAACGGAACACCGTCGTCAGCAGGAGGAACGACAGGAGCACGACGGCACCGATGAAGATGGGCAGGCGCCGGGTGATGTAGTCGCTCTGGTCGACGGAGATGGCGGTGAAGCCTCCGACCAGCACCTTGGCTCCGGTCGAGCTCATCACCGGCTCTGCCGCATCGCGCAGGCGATGCACGACCTGGGCGGTCGAGTCGGCCTGGGGCTTTTCTCTCGGGAAGACAGTGATGATGGCCGTGTCGTTGGCCGGGTTCTTCCGGGCCGGGGCCACGAGGGCCACGTCCTTGGTGGCCTTGGCCGCATCGCTGATCTGGGCGACGGCGGCGTCGGGATTCGACACACCCTCGAGGTCGGCCACCACCAGCAGCGGGCCGTTGAAGCCTGCGCCGAAACCCTTGGTCAGTTCGTCGTAGGCCTTGCGTGAGGTCTCGGACTTGGCGTTGTTGCCCGCATCCGGGAACCCGAAGCGAAGGGAGAGGACGGGCAGGGTGATGATGAGCAGCACCAGGGCGCCGCCGATGAATGCCAACCAGGGGCGATGCTGGACAACCCGGCTCCACCGGTAGAAGAACGCCCTTTCACCCTGGTGGGACTCCCGGCCGGTGAACGGCACGCGCAGCTTGTCGATGTTGGTGCCCACGAACCCCAGGATCGCCGGGAGCAGGGTGAGCGAGGCCGCCAGCATGGCCAGCACCGCCAGCACCGAGGACGAGACGACGCCGTTGAGGTAGCTCAGACCCATGGTGAGCATGCCGAGGAGGGAGATCACCACCGTCCCCCCGGCGAACAGCACGGCCCGGCCGGCGGTGCCCATGGCCGTGATGTTGGCTTCCCGGGGCGACAGGCCCCCGGCCAGCGAAGTGCGGTAGCGGGTGATGATGAACAGGGAGTAATCGATGCCCACACCGATGCCGATCATGGAGGCGACGATCGCCGCCCATTCCGGTGTCTCGATGAACTGGGACGCGATACCCCCCAACGTGGCGCCGATGCCCAGCCCGAAGAGGGCGGTCAGGATCGGCAGGCCCATGGCCAGGACGGAGCCGAAGGCGAGGAGCAGGATGAGGGCGGCGAAGATCAACCCGATGAACTCCGAACCTGGCTGTTGCTCGGCGACGAAGGTGGTCACCTCGACATCGAGCCCGTTCCTCACGCCCGGGTCGACGCTGTCGATGAACTTCTTCTGGAACTGGGAATCGGCGTTGACGAGCTTGTCGAGCGTCCGGTCGAAGGTGACCTCGGCGTAGGCGACCCGGCCGTCCTTCGAGATCTGTGACCCACCGTCGGGGCCGAAGGGGCTGGCGACGTCGGAGACGAAGCGCTGTGCCGAGACCTTGGCCAGCTCGGCGTCGATCTGCGACCGAACCGCGGGACTGTTGATGTCGCCGCTGAAGACGACCTGGATGCTGTCGCCTCCCCGCTTCGGGACGCGCTCCTTCAGCAGGTCGTAGGCCTTGGTGGACTCGGCCCCCGGGGTCTGGTAATTGGCCTTGTGCTCGGCGGGGAACGCGCTGCCCGCGGCGATGACACCGATGAGCACCAGGACCCAGGCGAGAACGACGTAGCGGCGCTTCCGGTAACAGAGGTCGGCGAGGTGGATCATGGGGTCCTCCGGGTTTCGGATCGAGGCTACGAGTCAGCTGTCGAGCGGTTTGGACTTCCGACGACCGGGAGAGAGCATTCTCATCGGCCCACGGCAGTTCGCCGGTCTCGCCACCATGAAAGCGCAGATAGTGAAGTTCGTCAACTATTTCCTGGATCAACTATCATGAAGACCATGGTGACGGCCGGGGGACGCAACGGTGTCGGGGGCGGGGTCGATCGGGGCGCAGACGCGAGCGTCGACGAGCCCGGCCTCGAGGAGCTGGTGGGCCTGCTGTTCCGGCTCACCGAGAACCTGCGTCAACGCTTTGCCGCCCGTTCCGCCGATCTCGACCTCTCCTTCGCCCAGGCCATGGCCCTGCGCGAGCTCGACGAGCCCATTCCCATGCGGGACCTGGCTCAGCGACTGTGTTGCGATGCCTCCAACGTCACCGGCATCGTCGACCATCTCGAAGCCCGGGGCCTGGTCGAGCGTCGGGTCGCCATCGCCGACCGCCGGGTCAAGAACCTCGTGCTCACCGACGCCGGCCGAGACCTTCGCCGCCAGCACCGCACGTCGCTCACCGTCGACCTGCCCCTGCTCGACGAGCTGTCGCCCGACGAGCGCAGGGTGCTGGCCGACCTCCTGCGGCGGGGGGTCGGCGAGGAAGGCGGGCCTCTGACCCTCGGAGGTCGCCCCCGTTGACCCGATGAGGCAGGGACGCCCGCTCGGGCGCGGTTCCCAGGGTCGGTGGTGGTCGGGGCCATGGAAAGCGCGGCCCCGCGACGGGGTGGCGGCCGAGGTCGTAGCCTCGTGGGCGTGGATGGCACCGAGATCCGGCCCTGATGGCGACACTGTGCCCCCACGGCCTCACCGCCGGGGAGTGCCTGATCTGCGCCACCCTCGCCAGCTCGCCGGCCGAGGCACTCCTCCCGAGGCCCCGGCGGCCGCCGCCGTCGTCGACCAGGCAATCTCGGGGCGGAGGGGCGGGTCTGCTCTTGGCCGTGGTCGTCGTGTTGGCAGTCGGGTGGTGGTTCGTCGCCCTGGTCTCGTTGATCTTCCGCCTGGCCGGACTGCTGGCCATCTCTGTCGGCTCGGGCTGGCTCGGCTATCGGCTGGGAGTGCGCCACGGCCGTCGCTCCACCGCTGACTGAGGTCGCCGGTGCGCCGACGACCCTCTGGTGCGATCCCCCGCGACACCCACACGGAGTGGTGGTGGCCGCCATCGCCCACCATCTTCCGGACGACCCAGGCCGGGTTCACCAGCTTCGAACACGTGGTCCTGCCCGAGATCGATCCGGGCCAGCAGAGGCCAGTCGTGATGGCCCACGAGTTCAAGCTGGCCGGTGGCGACGGCGGCCTGTTCGGCCTCGAGACGGCCACCGGTGTGGGGGAGGGGGTGGCGGTCAAGTCCGCCCAATTCTCCATCATCGGTGCGTTGGGGGCTGACAACGGGAGCGCCGGCACCGCCGGCGACGGCAGCCCCGAGTGGACTTGCCGCATCGCCTACCCCTGGGAAGCGGGGCGGTCCTATGGCATGCGTCTGTGGAGCGATGAGCCAGGGTGGTGGTCGGCGGCGGTGGCCGACCTTGCCGCCGGCTCGAACCACCTCATCGGCCGGATCCACGTGCCGCCGACCTGGAGACAGCTGGCCGGGTGGTCGGTGATGGCCACCCGTCACCTGGGTGGGCCGGTGGGTCGGTGCGACGATCTGGCCTTGTGCCGGGTGGCGTTCAAGGAGCCCACGGCCAACGACGGGCAGATCCAGCCCGTTCGCCACGAGAACCACCTCGGCCCGGGGACGTGTGAGAACTCCCGCGTCGACGACGTGCGCGGCGGCGTGCGCCACGAGATCGGCGGCCGCTCTAACGGTCAGTGATTCAGGTCGTGGTCTCGTCGACCAGGTGACGGCCGACGAAGAAGCCTCCGAACGGCAGGGCCGCGGCGACGATCACCAGGATGGTCTGGCCCAGCGTCCACCCCTGGCTGGCCCGGACCTGCAGGACCATCACGAGGTAGACGAGAAACACCACGCCGTGGACCGGGCCCATCACCCGCACCCCGACGTCGCTCCCGTTGAGGACGCGCTTGACCACGACACCGGCCAGGAGGATCAGAAAGGTGACGGCCTCGGCGTAGGCAACGACGCGGAACCGGGCGATCATCGCGTCGGTGCCGCGTGACGGCTGGGTCTGTTCGGGGATCGAGGGGTTCATCCGCCGAGTATGGCCCGCCGCCGCTTCCCTCGGGCACCGAGGGAAGCGGGACCCCGCTCAGGTCTCGATCACGTCATAGACCGCGGCGTGGATGGGATAGGCCTCGAGCTGGCCGGATGCCTCCCGGAAGGCCTCGCTCTGGGTCGCCGCCCGAAAGTCGTCGGCGCTGTCCCAGCAGCTCACGTTCACGAACCGGAAGTCGGGATTGGCCGAGGCGCTCTGATGCAGGGTGGTGCTGAGATGGCCCTTCTGCTGCTCGAGATGGGCGTGGGCCTTCCTCCACGCGCTCAGGAACTTGTCGCAGTCCTCTCCGTGAACCTCGTAGGTGACGATCGCCGTGCAAGTGTCAACTGCCATTTCCCGCTCCTCCTCGTTTGGTCCGTCATGCCGCCGCGCCCACCGTTGATACCCAAACCGGCGCCTCCCCATGCCTCGACGAGGTCGTGCAGAACGCCTTCGGGGTGCGTTCTTCGCCGGCGCCCATGACCGGGTCCTGACCATCGGCGTCCGCTACCGCTACCGCCACCGCCACCGCCACCGCCACCGGCGTCCGGGTGTCCTGGGCGGGAGGCCGACAGGGAATGCGGGTAGGGACGATGGGCGCACACAAGGGAGGCTGCATGTTCGCAAGCATCGATCGGGAGCAGGTCCGCCGGCTGATCGACGAGGGAGCCCAGCTCGTCGAGGTCCTCGAGCAGACGCAGTTCCGCATGGCGCATCTTCCCGGAGCCGTGCACATCCCCGCCTGGGAGCTGGATCGTGAACGAGCCGCCACGCTCGACCGCCAGCGGCCGGTCGTCGTCTACTGCTTCGACAACCTCTGAGACCTGAGCCCCCGGGCAGCGTGCCTGCTCGATCTCTACGGCTTCGCCGAGGTTTACGACTACGTCGCCGGCAAGGTCGACTGGATGGCCTTCAACCTGCCCGTCGAGGGTGAAGACGGGCCGTTCGTGGGCCAGGCACTGAGCGACGCGGTCACCTGTGATGCCGGTGCCACCGTCGCCGAGGCCCGCCACCGCCTCCGGCAGGCGGGAGCGGACGTGGCCGTCGTCACCTCGTGTGAGGGCCTGGTCGTGGGTGATCTCGACGAGGAGGCCCTGGCGGGCTCGGACGACGATCGGCCGTTGCTCGACGTGATGCGCCCTGTCCCCTCGACGGTGCGCCCGAGCGCGACGGTGTCGTCGCTCAGCGGTTCAAGCCCATCGCGCGCCGTGGTCACCACCTCCGACGGCCGCCTCCTCGGCCAGGCGGTGGTGGAGGCCGTCGGTGGTCACGAGGGCCACGACCACGAGGGCCACGACCACGAGGGTCACGACCACCGTGACGATGACAATGACGAGGCGTCGTCGCACCTCCGGCCCATGGAGCAGGAGCTCACCGAAACCATGGAGGCGGTCGCCGACCATTTCGGCGACCGGGAGCCCTCGGACACAGAGTTACGGAGCTATCTCCGCGACCGGCTGGTTTCCGAAGGGCGTACGCCCGAGGAGGCCGACCGCTTCATGGCCGAGCTCGACGACGAGGGCCAGGGCTGAGATCGGGCAAAGAGGGCGGCGATGGGGAGCGCGTATGGTGGCCGCTGATCGTGCGGTCTTATTGGCCCCGGCCGATACCGGCAGCCTTGAGTACCCGGGGCTCGACGCCGACTGCTCGCCATGCGTCATAGCTGATGCCCTTGCGGAGGCTGTAAGGACCTGCGGCGCCGACGAACCCGGCCTCGAGTCCGTCGAGGTCGACCTTTTCGCTTCCGGCGCTCAATTCACGTTCGAGATCGATGCGCTCCTGACGGAGATGGACCCGGCTGAGGGGGTCGGCACCCGGAAGCTCCTCGTCGATGCTCTCCAGGCGCTTGGTGATGTTCTCGGGGTTGCGCTTGCGGCCACGGCGGGGCTTGTGGGCCTCGAGGGCTTCGAGATAGCGGCGCACAGCCCGACCCTGCTCGCGGCCTTCGGCCAAGGCGGCCTTGTGCTCATCGCTCATGGAACGGCTCGGCTTGGCTGCCGGAGGAGCTGCCTTTCGAGGCATGGCAGATCGTCCTTTCGTGTGAACCGCCGACATCGGTTGGGTTGAGATATAACCATACCAGGCGTTACGCGCTGGGTTGTGGACTTCAGTACGGCCGTCCGCGACGCCAAACGTGACTGATATCCCTCGCCGGCAACGGGGTCAAGCGCGGGTGCGCCGGGGCTTGCCGGTCACCGCTTTTTTGGCAACCGCTTTCCTGGCGACCGCATTCTTGGCCGGGACATGCTTGGTCGCGGCCTTGCCGGTCGCAGCCTTCTTCCTCGTCGCCACCTTGGCGCTCGGTCTGGTGACGGCCTGCGCTTCGAGGGTCGGCAGCTCCAGCGGGGCCGGTTCGTCGACCTCCTCTGCCGCGTCGTCCCCCGTGGGGTCGACGCCGGCCGGGGGAGGGGGCCAATCGATGATCCCGACCTCGAGGGCATGGGCGTCGCGCACCTCGGCCCGCACCACCTCCCACGCGGGAAGCCCGAGATAGCGGACGGCTGCCTGCCAGAGGAACTGGGCGGCGAGGACGGCGCCCCCGGCAGTGCCCTCCTCGACCCACATCTCGGTCTCGTAGGCCCACGGGCGTTCGGACACGACGGCGTAGTGCGTGGCGAGCTCCTCGGCCAGGTCGTCGAGGGCCCCGGGCTCGACGCCGAGTCCGGACCGTTCGTCCGCTGTGGCCACCGCTTCCAGTATCACGACCCAGATGCCCACTCGCCCCTGCTCCCGTTCTCATTTCGCCGGACCGTGAGCGGACGCTAGACCTTCGGACAGTGTCGCAGACACCCAGCGTCCCACAGCGTGGTCGGGGTGGTGCGGGTCAGGGCCCGGGCCGGGTCAGTCCTGGCCGGCAGGCAGGTGCAGGCCGCACTCGGTCTTGCCCGAACCGGCCCAACGGCCCGAACGTGGGTCTTCGCCGGCTGCCACCGGTCGCGTGCACGGCCAGCAGCCGATCGACGCGTAGCCGCGCTCGGCGAGTGGGTGCACCGGGAGCTCGCGATCGACGGTGTAGGCGGCCAGGTCGGCGGCCGTCCAGGTGGCGAGCGGGTTGACCTTCACCATGCGGCGTTCTTCGTCCCAGGACAGGATGGGTGCGTTGGCCCGGGTGGGCGAGTGGTCGCGCCGGACGCCGGTGAGCCAGGCCGCCTTCCCGACGAGCCCTCGTTCCAGCGGTTCCACCTTGCGCACACCGCAACATCCGCCGAGGTCGAGCTGCCACCGGTTGTCGGGCCGCACGAGGGGCTTGACCACTCGGAGGTTCAGGTCGTAGCGGGCACGCACCTCCTCGACGAACCACAGGGTCTCGGCGAAGTGGTACTGGGTGTCGAGGAACAGGACCTCGATGTCGGGCTTCACCGAGACGGCGATGTCGATGAGCACGATCTCCTGGAACGACGAGGCCAGGATCATGTCGTCGCCGAAGTGCTCGACCGCCCAGGCCACGATCGAGCACGGGGGAGCCGTCTCGAAGCGCTGGGAGGCTGCGGCCACCTCGGTCAGGTCGAACACGGGGATGGGTGCGGTCAGGGGTGGTGGGCCGATGTCGGTGTGGGCGCTCACGTCATGCACTCCCCGGCCCCGATCTCGGCTGCGTAAGGCCCCGTCTCGTCGAAGTCGACGTAGAAGTCGGGGTTGTCATCGGGCGTGGGGAAGACGTCGAGGTGGGCCAGGTCGGCACCCACGGCGCGGGCACCACCGCAACGGGCCACCCAAGCGGGGAAGGTCTCGCCCGCGGCCCGCTCACCGACGAAACGCTCGACCAGGGTCACGACCGCGGTGGCCACGTTCTTGGCCGGCAGGCGCAGGGCCTTCTCACCGAACTCGACCTGGGTCTGGCCGACGTGGCCGCCCAGCAGCATCTGGTAGCCGGGGGCGGAGCGCCCGTGAGCACGGCGTTCGACGCCGCAGAAGCCGATGTCGGAGATGTGGTGCTGGCCGCAGGAGTTGGTGCACCCGGAGATGTTGACCCGCACCCCACCGACGTCGGCCAGGCCGGCCGCCTCGAGGGCCTTGCCGATGTCGTCGGCCAGGCCCCGGCTCTGGGTGACGGCCAGGTTGCAGGTGTCGGCTCCCGGGCAGGCGACCACGTCGCGGGCCAATTCGGCGCCGGGCTCGGCCATGCCGATGGCATCCAGTCGCCGGTGCAGGTCGGGAAGCTGTGACTCGGAGAGGTCACGGAAGACGAAGTTCTGGCGGTTGGTCACCCTCACCTCGGCCTCGAGGTCGCGCTGGATGGCAGCCAGGGCCCGGAACTGGTCGGTGGTGATGTCGCCGAGACGGGCAAAGGCATAGGCCGAGACCGTGCCCTTGGCCGCTCCCCGGACGACATTGGCCGTCTCCCAGCCCTGGTACGGGTCGCCGTCGCGGCTGAGTCGCAGAGTGACCGGGGTGCCCACGGGCGTGGCCTCGACCGAGGTGCTCACACCTGCGGGGGCATCGGAGCGCTCCTGCACGACCTCGGGAATACCGCCGGGCCAGGTGGCGCTGGCCAGGAGGAAGCGGCGCTCCTTGAACACCCGGGCCCGGACTTCGTCGATGCCCATGGTGTCGACCAACCACTTCATGCGGGCCCGCAGCTTGTTGTCGCGGTTGCCGTGATGGTCGAACACCCGCAGGATGGCCTCGATGGTGGCCAGCAGGTCTTCACGCGAGGTGAAGTCCTCGAGCGCCTGGGCCGGGTGGGGGTTGGCGCCCAGGCCACCGGCGACGAAGACCCGGAAGCCGGGTTCAACGGTTCCGTCGTCGCGAGGCTGGCTCACCGCCACCACACCCACATCGTTGAACATGGCCTGGCCGCAATCGGTGGCGCAGCCGGAGAAGTTGATCTTGAACTTGCGGGGGAGGCGCTGGGCGATGGGTGAGCGCAGGAAGTGGCGGTAGGCCGCCTCGGCCCAGGGGCTGATGTCGAGGACCTCGAACGGGCAGGCCCCGGCCAGATGGCATCCGGTGACGTTGCGAACGGTGTCGCCGCACGCCTCCCGAGTGGTGAGCCCCACGCTGGCCAGTTCCCTCAGCACCTCGGGGATGCGCTCGAGTTGCACGAAGTGAAACTGGATGTTCTGGCGGGTGGTGATGTGGCCCCAGCCCCGGCTGTACGTGTCGGCGATGGTGGCCAGCACTTCCAACTGCTCGGGCGAGAGGGAGCCGTAGGGCACCTTCACCCGCACCATCTGGTTGTGACCCTGCTGGCGCTGGCCGTAGATGCCGTTGTTGAGGCGGAACACCCGGAACACCTCGGCGTCGAGGTCCCCGGCCAGGTACAGCGCGAGCTGTTCGTCGAACTTCTCGATGTCCTTGCGAGCGTCGGGGCTGATCTCGCGGGTGAGGGTCATGATCGACCTCCTCGTATGGCGGGCGCCGCGTGGAGGTGCATCACCTGGACAATAACAGAATCCTGACTAATCCGATCAGAGTTTGCGACGTTTCGATCCTGACGTATCAGGGGCCATGCAACGGGCTCTAGTCATCGAGCATCTAGTGAAGGGGGGGCTCGGGATGGTAGGGGTCGACCTGGACAAGGTTGTCGGAGCGACTCCGTCGGTGTCGAGGTGCGTGCCGGCGGAGCAGATCGAGGATCAGGACCCCGGACCGGGAGGAGCACCCCTGCCCGGCCCGGGTACCCGCTCGGAGGGCCGCTCGGGCTCGGATACCGGCTCGGACCGCCTGGCGCGCGTCCTGGCCGCCCTGTCGGAGAGCATGGACGTGGCCGAGCCGGAGGGTGCCGGCGTCCCCGAGGCCGAGGAGTGCGGAGTCGACGCCGTTCGAGCCCGCCTGGCGCTGATGGGACTGTCCTTCCCTCGCCGTGACGGGCCCGAGCGGCCGCCGAAGCGGGGTCACGGGCAGCGGCGGTCGAGGCGGCGGCAACCCTGAAGCGAGCGGCGCCTCACCCGTCCGGCTGGGCCTCGGGCTGGTCCCGGCCGGTCGAGGCGGTTGCCGCCCTCACGCTGGTCGCGGCCGCCGTGGATCCCAACAGCAGGGCCAGGGCCAGGGCGATCCACGGTCGGCGGTTCGGGGATCGCAGCCGTCCCGATGCCAGCGCGGGCGGTGACGCGATGCGCACTTCCTGGGCCCCCGCTGCGGCCGCTCCCCCCCGGGCCGGCGCCGGGGCTGGCGGGGGCCCCTCGACCCGAAGGGTGAACAAGGTGGAGCGCAGCTCCAGCAAAGTGAAGAACCGCTGCCCGTCCACCACGAGAGGGCCTGCATCACCGTCGAAGGTGATCTCCAGGGCCCGCCCCGAGGGTCCCGTCCGCGACACCCGGGCGTTGCTCGGGGTGCCGGCATAGCCGAACCGCCCGGCCATCACGGTGAGGGGCGACCGCACCGTCCAGGGCTGGGGGTCGAGGGTCGGATAGGGGGCGGCCCGCAGGTAGGGCTCGTCGGCCTGGCCGCTCCCGAAGCCCTCCTCGGGCGTGGCCGAGAACCCGCCCCCGCTGGCCGAGTACACCGCCTCGGCCAGTGCCCCCCCGTAGCGCAGCACCTGGCCCCGGGTGGCGGCCACGGCTGTGTCCATGGCCGCATACTCGGCTGTCTGGCCCAGGTAGACCTGGCACTGGTCGCTGCTGCACAGGGTCTTGCCGGCGGAAATGGCCTTCACCGCATAGGTGCGTGCGGCGATGGCCTGGGTCTGGAGGGCGGCAGCCGGCCAACCGGGGTCGCGGATCTCCCCCATGCCCCGCAGGTACTGCTCGACATCGAGATGGTCGACCAGTTGGAGACCTCCACCCGATCCCGATGCCTCGATCACCCCGCGGTAGCTCCCGACGCCGCCAACCGCGGTCACCGACCCGTTGGCGGGCACGGCCCACAGCGCCCGGGCGGTCGTGGGCTCGGCCGGGGCGGGCGGGGCCGCCGGCGTGGCGGGGGCGGGAGCGGTGGTTGTGGGAGTGGTCGGGGCGGAGCCGGGGGCGGGGGCCGGGGCAACGGTCGTCGGCGGTGTAGCCGGTGGCGGTGGCGGGGCGGTCGTCGCCGGTGTCGCCCCGGCCTCGGGAGTGGCGTGGTACAGCCCACCGTCGCTCGAGAGGTGGACGCTGCCGCCGGGGGCGACGGTCACCGGGAACCCGGGCGACTGTGGGCCGCTCGGGGCGTCGCGCACCTGCCCGCCGGAAGGGAAGGCGACCTCGAAGCCGGGCTGGGGCTTGTCGAGGCTCACGGCCAGGGTTCCGCCGCCACGACCGATCGATGTGCCCGGGTAGAACGCGGCCAGGATCTCCTGGGTGCTGTTGCCGGCCTTGGCCATGGCGTAGGCACCGTCCTGGGACATCCCGACGCCGTGCCCGAAACCCTTCCCATCGAGGACGACATCGCCGGGGCCGTCGGCCCGAGCGGGCCTCACCGTCCCAGGGACACCGCCGACCACGACCAGGCCCACCGCGACCGCGACCACGGTTGCGAGACACCGGAGCAGACGAGCTCGTACCGAGCCCGTCGACGACCCCACTACCCGCATGCACGCCCGGGCCGGCCGAACCGGGTCGGATCGATTGTCGCCATGGCACATCCTTTCCAGGTCTCCGCCGTGATCCGCCTCGGGAAGACGATAGATGCTCCCGCCCAGATGTGAGGCCACCGGGAAAACTCGTGTGGGAGAATGAGCCGTGAGCCTTGGGTCAGGGGAGGCGGACCACCGGGGGCTGGTCGGCGACGTGCTGGCGGCGATGGTGAGCGAGGCCAGCCTCCCCGAGTTGCTCCAGCGGTGTGCCGAGGCGCTCGTCAAGCGCCTCGACATGGCCTTCGCCCGAGTGTGGCTGGTCGACGCCGCCGGGGAGACCCTCGTGCTCCAGGCGAGTGCCGGGCTCTACACCCACCTCGACGGGACGCACGCCCGAGTCCGGGTCGGCGCGTTCAAGATCGGCTGGATCGCCGAGCACCGGGTCCCGCACCTCACCAACGACGTCCCGGGTGACCCCAGGGTCGGTGATCCCGACTGGGCCCGGCGGGAGGGCATGGTGGCCTTTGCCGGCTATCCGCTGCTGGTGGGCGACCAGCTCGTCGGGGTGCTCGGCATGTTCGCCCGTCACGAGCTGAGCCCGGCCACACTCGAGGCGCTGGCCTCGGTGGCCGACTCGCTGGCCCTCGGTGTGTGTCGCAAGAGGGCCGAGGACGACCTGCGCGAGGAGCGGCACATCATCGACCTCCTTCACCACGTCGGCACCACCCTCGCCAGCCAGCTCGACGTGGGCCCCGTTCTCCAGTCGGTCACCGATACCGCCACTCAGCTCTCCGGTGCCGGACTGGGAGCGTTCTTCTACAACGTGGTCGACGACGGGGGCGAGAGCTACATGCTCTACACCCTGTGCGGGGTGCCCCGGTCGAGCTTCGGGGAGCTGCCGATGCCCCGCAACACCGCCATCTTCGGCCCGACTTTCGAGGGTGCGGGCCCGGTTCGCCTCGACGATGTCACCACCGACGCCCGTTACGGCCTCAGCGGTCCCTACTTCGGCATGCCCGAGGGCCACCCGCCGGTACGCAGCTACCTGGCCGTGCCCGTCGTCGCCCGCGACGGCGAGGTGCTGGGTGGACTGTTCCTCGGGCATCCCGATGCCGGCGTGTTCACCGAACGGGCCGAGCGGATCGTCGTGGGCATCGTCGGCCACGCCGCCAACGCCATCGAGAACGCCCGTCTCTACGAGCGCGAACGATCGGCGGCCCTCACCTTGCAACGCAGCCTGTTGCCGGGGTCGCTGCCCGAGGGGCCGGGGTTCCGGTTGACCGCCGCCTACCTTCCCGCCAGCCACCACGCCGAGATCGGCGGAGACTGGTATGACGCCCATGCCCTGGCCGACGGGCGACTGGTCATCACGGTCGGCGACATCGGCGGTCACGACCTACGGGCCGCAGCCGTGATGGGCCAGGTCCGAACCGCGGTGCGGTTGTCGGCTCTGGAGAACGCCGGGCCGGCCGACGTCCTGCTGCGGGCCGACCGCTTCCTGGCCCTGTCGGGCGCCGACGAGTTCGCTACTGCCGCCCAGGCCACCTATGAACCGGCGACGGGCTTGTTCACGGTCGCCTCGGCCGGCCATCCTCCGCCGTTGCTGGTCCCTCGGGACGGCCCGGCGGTGTTCCTCGACGTCGACCCCATGCCGGCCCTGGGCAGCGGCCTGCTGGACCAGGTCGCCGGCGACCCGAACCAGGCGGTGTTCCGGCTCGACCCCGGCTCCACGGTGATCCTGTACACGGACGGCCTGGTGGAGCGGCGCGACCGTTCTGTCGAGATCGGCCTGGAGTCCCTTCGGGCCGCGGCAACCGCGGATCACGATCTCGGGCCGGCCGCGCTGTGCGACCACCTACTCGGACAGGTTGTCGGCTCCTCGCCCCAGCACGACGACATCGTCGTCCTGTTGCTGGCCGTCGACGCCTGAACGCCGGCGACCCCGAGAGTCCCGAGCGAGGTCTGGGCGGAGGGAGGTGCCGGTGCGCATGTGGCGGAGGGCGGGATTGGAGGCGGCTGCCGCCTGACGGTCACGGGCGACTGAATCGATGTAGCCCTGGGTGGTGGCCAACGACGCGTGACCCATGAGGCCTCGCAGATCGGCCACCGGGGTGCCCTCGGCGGCCAGGAGGGTGCCGTAGGTGTGACGGAAGGCGTGGGCGTTGGCGCCGGCGGGGCGACGGTTGGCCAGACCGGCGGCGGCCAGCACCTGGCGCAGTAGGTAGTCGAGCTGACCCGTGGTGAGCCGCCGGCCGCCGACCCGTGGGCTCGCACTGTCTGCTGACGGTGCTCTGGGTGCCGGGCCCACGAGCAAGGGCTGGGACAGGGCCGGCTTCCAGCCGGGGAACCGGGTCGCCCGCGAGGCCTGGTAGTCGTCCATCAGCTCCGGCAGCGGGGGAGGTGTCGGGACGGTACGGGGTTTGCCCCCCTTGCCGATGACCCGGACGGAGACGTCTCCCTGGGCGGTCTCGCGCGAGCCCAGGTTCAGGCCCAGCAGTTCGCTGGCCCGCAGGCCCGTCCCCAACAGTAGGCAGACCACCACCCGGTCGAGCTCGGGCCACACGGTTCGGCCCCGTCGGCAGTCGGTGAGAACGAAGGTGATCAGCCCGACCACGGTGTCGGTGTCCCAACCGGCCAACGGCTTGGGCTCCCGGGCCCCGAGGCGGGGCATGGGCACAGCGGCGATGGGACTGCCGGCCAGGGTGCCGTCGCGGACGAGCAGGTCGAACAGCGACGACCACGTCGAGCGGGCCCGGGAGACCGACGCCGGGGCGTGGGTGGCGGCGTGGGTGGCGAACGCCTTGTGGAGCACCTTGCCTGACAGCTCCGACACGCTCCACGGGCCCTCGTGGGGACCCAGCAGGGCACCGATGACCCGGAGGTCGGTGCGGTAGGCCTTCACCGTGCAAGGACTGACTTTGCGGATGGTGAGGTCCTCGACGAAGCGATCGACGGCCTCGTCGAAGGTGACGTCCTCCACTTCAGGCACGACCACAATCTAGTGGTCGAGATCGATGATATTCCTCGTTATCGCCAAGGAGGGCCGTTGCGCCACGTGTGGGAGTAATCTGGGCACTTCGCGTATGGACCATCGCTGCCAGCTGGGCGCTCTCGACCGGCGACACTTCCTGACCCTCGTCGGCGCCGGCCTCCTCGGGGCGCTAGGGGGCTGTTCGACGCGAGCCAGCGAGGGCCGGTCGTCGGGTGCCGGGAACGCCGGCCCGACGACCATGCCGTCGACGACCATGCCGCCACCGCCGCCCCTTCCCGCCATCCCGCCTCCTCGCCCGGGTCGACCCGTCGTGGTGTCGGCGGCCCCGGGGCCGACGTCGCAGGTCGTGCTCACCGTCGACGACGGGTACTGCGCCGAATGCATCGCCGGCTACGTCGACTTCGCCGTACGCACCGGCATCCATCTCTCGTTCCTGCCCAACGGGACCTTCGGGCGGCTCTGGGTCCCCCATCTCGGCCGGCTACGGCCCCTCATCGCCGCCGGTCAGGTACAGGTCGCCAATCACACGTGGTCACACAAGGACGTCACCAAATTAGGTGACGCGGCCATACGGGATGAGATCCAACGGAACGAGGCGTGGATAGAGGACAGCTTCGGCATCACCGGTCGACCGTATTTCCGGCCTCCCTTTGGATTTCACAACGCGCGAACCGACGACATCGCCGCCAGCCTCGGCTTCACCCGTATTCTGATGTGGAACGGCACACTCGGTGATGCGACGGTGGAGAAGCCCGAGGAGCTGTTGGCGCTGGCCGACAAATGGATACAGGCGGGTGCCATCGTGCTCGGCCATGCCAACCATCCGACCGTGCTCGGCTTGTTCGGTCAGCTCCAGCAGATCATCGCCGGGCGCGACCTCGAGCCGGTGACCCTCGACGCCATGTTGGGGTCGTCACGGGCGACGGGCTGACCCGCTCAGCTCGACGGGAACTCTCCGGCCGCGGCCAGCACCGCCCGGGCCCCTGCGGCGGGGCCGTCGGCATGGCCGAACACGGCCGTTCCGGCCACGAGCACGTTGGCACCGGCCTCCACGCAGGCTCGGGCGTTGCCGGCATCGACGCCGCCGTCGACCTCGATCTCGGTCGCCAGGCCCTGGCGGTCGATCTCGTCGCGCACCCGGCGCACCTTGGAGAGGGTCCGCTCGATGAGCTTCTGGCCGCCGAAACCGGGGTTGATGGTCATGACCAATGCCAGGTCGCACGCTTCGAGCACGTCGTCGAGACACGACGCCGGTGTGCTCGGGTTGATCGCCGCTCCCGACCGGCAGTCGAGCTTGCGGATCTCGGTGAGGCTGCGGTGCAGGTGGGGAGACGCCTCGTAGTGGACAGTGATGGCGTCGGCCCCGGCCTCGGCGAAGGTCTCCAGGTGGCGCTCGGGCTCGACGATCATGAGGTGGAGCTCGAGAGGCAGATCGGTCTCGCGCTTCAACGACCGCACGGTGTCGGTGCCGAAGGTGAAGTTGGGCACGAAGACCCCGTCCATCACGTCGACGTGGAGCCGTTCCACCCCGCTGTCGTCGAGCGCGTGCACGGCATCGGCGAGGTGGGCGAAGTCGCTCGCCAACAGGCTGGGAGCGAGATGGATCGCTCCCTCACACGGTGTCCAGCTTGATCGAGGCATCGGCGCATCATGCTACGACATGCCTGCCAGGGGCAGCCAAAGACCTGGTAGGGACTCAGGTGCGCCACACGGGGGTCAGCCGATCGGCGGTGAACTGGCTGCGCCGGCGGGGAGCGGGTTGGACGACGAAATGGTCGACGACGGGCTCGATGACCGATCGGCGCTCCTGCAGGTCCATCGCCTCCCATCGGGCCCTGAGGATGGCACCCGAGCCGCACAGCTGTCGCTGGCGACCGAGAAGGCTCTGGTGGGCCAGCTCCGACTCTCCCGCGCCCACTCTGGCCTCGAGCACCTCTTTGAGCTGCCCCCACGCCCGGCTGTCGATCCTGCGATCGCCTGTCCACAGGCCGGCCATGCCCTCGTCGGTCCACCTTCCCATCACGGCGTCGACCAGGAGCTCGGTCATCGTTCGCTCCGCAGCGGCTAGGTGCACCTCCCTCGACTCGACCGAGTTGATGAAGCAGGGGTCGTCGATGCGCCCGAGGACGGCGTCACGGGCGGCGTCGTCGGCGTGGGAGGCATGAACCACGACCCCCGAGCACCCGCCCGCCCCGCGCGACGGGCACCGGTAATGGGGCTGGACGCTCCCGGCCCGCGGACTGATGCCACCGAGGCGGCTGCCACAGCGCCAGCAGTTCAGGAACCCGGTCAGCAGGTACCGCCGACCGGCTCTGTTCCCGGGCCGGGCCCCGGTTGTCTTGCGCCGAGTGTGGCGGAGGGCGAGAAGGGCGGCGTGGGTGGCCTCGTCGAAAATGAGGGGCAGGACCTGACCGGGATCGACCTGGTCGGGATGGCCCTGATCGCCAGTGGCCTGATCGAGACAGGGATCGAGTGGGGCGTCGAGCCCGGCCAGGCGGGGCTGGATGAGCAGGGCCGACAGCGCATTGATCCGCCAGGGTCCTCCGGTCGTCGTGGTGATCCCGCGCCGGTTCCAATCGTTGACGATCGACGACAACGTGGTCCCCTCCAGGACACGCCGGGCTGCCTCGCGAATCAGTTCGGCTTCGGCCGGAACGATCTGGCTCCGGTCCTGTGTGTGCCCGAAACCACGCCGGCCTCGTGCGTCGCGCTGCACGTCTCAGACCGGGAACGGGCCGGGCGGAACAGCCGAGGCACGTGGGCGCAGGGTCGTGGATACGATGGGTGTCGTCCCTCTCCGGTGTCGTGCGTCGCGCCCGGAGGACGCGGCCTCCCGGCGACGAAACTGGATGTCGGGACAGTGTTCGGGGCCGGTAGGGCGGGCGGATGGCGGCGAGCCCGGATTCTCGTCGCGCCGACGATGCAATAAACGTGGGTAAATAAAACGACGTGCTATTGACCTGGAAACGGGCCGAAAGTTGGCGTACAAGTGTTGCTCCCGGCGCGCGTGTGCCGTAGAGTGCGCCCGCTTCAGTCACCGTTCATTACCGGGCCCACAGACAACCGCACCAGGCTTCGCCGCAGCGTCGCTCTACCGTCTCCGGCCCAACCAGACCCCAGGGGGGATGCACATGTTGCAACCGTGGAGACACTCCACGGATGACGAGCGTGGCCAGGCCACTTTCACGCTCATCATCGTGGTCGCAGTGGTAGCCGTGGCCGTCATCCTCCTGCAGCGAACGGCGTCGCTGGCCGATCACATCAACGCCAAGGCGGGCAACATCGCCCGGGTCGGCGGGGGGATCAACAGCTCGACCAAGGCGGTCCT
>JBPCNP010000160.1:0-3278 GCA_051001215.1 Acidimicrobiales bacterium | reverse complement strand
GCGGTGGCGGTGACCAGGACGACGGTGTCGCCGATCTGGGCCACGACCGCGCCGTCGGCCAACTGGGCCAACTTGCCGGCGGAGAAGGAAAGGGTCTTGTCGGTCCCGGTGATGGGACAGGACACGGAAACGGCTTCCGCCATCGTGAGCACTCCTTTGTCGCCGGCCTCTGTGAGCCGGCGTGTCGGGCGGCGGCGGAGCCAGTTCCCAGTTGTCGGGCACCGAGGCTGGGTGACCTCGGGACCCGGCGACTGGCAGCTGACGCCTGGCGCCGCGGGAATTCGGTACTGCGGTGTGCCCTACCTGCGCAGGCCGAGCCGGGCGATCAATTGCCGGTACCGCTCGACGTCGTTGGCTCGCGTGTAGTCGAGGAGCCGACGGCGGCGTCCGACGAGAATCAGCAGTCCCCGGCGACTGTGGTGGTCCTTCTTGTGGACCTTCAGGTGCTCGGTGAGATGGTTGATTCGTCCGGTGAGCAACGCCACCTGAACCTCCGGCGAGCCGGTATCGGTCTCGTGGAGGCGGTAATCGTTGATCGTTGCGGATTTTTCAGGCATGTGTGACGGTCCGTCTCGGAGGCCAGTCGACGGTGTCGCCGACAGGGGCGCGTCCCGCGCGTGGAGCTGGGCGCTGAGTCGATCGTAGCAGGGGCACGCACCCCGGCCGGGACCGGTACCGTCGGCGGGCGTGACCGACGCCAGATGAGCCCCCGGGCCCGGATGAACCCTACGACCCGATGAACGCAGTGTCCCGATGAACGCAGTGGCCGTGGCTGCCGGGCTGTGCGTTCTCGGTGCCTATCTGGTTGGGTCGGTGCCCTTCGTGTACCTGCGCCACCGCGGCCGCCTGCGGCGCGACCTGCGCCACCTCGACGACGGTCGCCCTCTGCCGGCCGCCGCCTCGCCCACCTGGCTGCCGGCCGCGTTCGAGGTGGCCGTGGTCCTCGCCGTGGCGTCGATGGCGTGGCGCGTCGTGGCGTCGGTGTCGCCCGGCCACGGCAGCTCCCGCATCGTCGCGGGGGTGGCCACCTTCTCCGACCAGGTCCTGGTGCCATGGCAATCCGTGGCCCTCTGGGCCGGGCTGGCCGCTGCCGTGGGTCTGATCGCGCCGGTCTGGCTGGGCTTCCGCGGCAGCTCCGGGCTCGCCCCCGCCGTCGCCCTGCTCGCCACCTTCAGCCCGGTCGGGCTGTTCGGTGCGTGTGCCGGGTACGGGATCGGTCTGGGCGTCACCCGCTCCGACATCGGCGCTACCGGGGCGGGCGCCGTCTTCTTGGTGGGCACGGCCTGGGTGGCCTGGGTCTTCGACCTGCACGCCCTGTGGGGGGTGCCCAACGGCCCCGAGACCTGCCTGTGGTCGGCGGCCCTCGGCGCCGCCGTCTTCGCCGCCGCCCGTCCCGGGCGGGGGTGAGATCGGCCTTGTCGATCGGTCACCCCTAGCATCGATGGTCATGAGTGAGACCTCGGGCTCGGCGGTGCCGACCTTGTACGAGTGGGCCGGGGCGACGAGGCCTTCGCGCGCCTGATCGACTGCTTCTACGACCGTGTCGGCGACGAGCTGATCTCGCCGGCCTGCCCGACGACCCGGAGTTCCGCTCGCCCTGCTCGCCTACCTCGAGTGGGGGACGCGCCTGGCCATGAGCAACGCGCAGCCGGGTGCCGACGTCGTCACCCAGGCACCCGTGCCGCGTTGGGGCTGGAGCGTGGCTCCTCCGTACCGAGGCTGAGGAAACCAAAGCCGGGTTCGCCTCACGACAGGGCAGCGCGTCGTTGACCATGGCCCTGAACCAGTCCCGGTCGCAGATTTCTCAGGTAGGGGACCGGAGATAGGCCTCGGTCAGCCAGGCACGCAGGCGGTCGTCGAGGTCGTCGGGGCTGCGCAGGTTGGCAACGTGGTGATACCTACCGTGGTGCTCGATGACCTTCCTCACGATGCAATCGTGGTCGACCTTTCGTGGCAACGAGAACGACAGTGCCACCCCACCGGTCCCGTGGACGGAGCTGGGCGAAGGTCTGGACCTTCTTCAAGAAGATGCCGACCGAAACGGCTTCCACGTGCACGGGCCCGACCGTGTCGAAATGGCTCATCACCGCGTCGAAGACGGGCCGCTCGTGGCTGGGTCCGGTCGAGAAGTACTCTTGGACAGTGCCGGAGCACACTCGTGCGACTGCCCGTTGCGCCGGAACTGACGATGGCACCGCGGGCACGTCCAGCCTGGCATCGACATCATTGTGCCGGGCCGTCGAGCCACGACGAAACGTCGGATGAGTGCCACCGGCCGGCCCGACGCGATGCGGCCCGAAGCTGCTCGTAGGAGGGACCGGTGAGGATGCGTCGACGGTGACGATACGTGGGCACCTTCGGACGCACCCTCCATCCGTCGTTTCGAAGCCCGACCCAGGCGAACAGGGCAAATGCGAATTCGGCCACCCCGATCCACGGGAGTGTCCAACGCAACATCTGGACTCCCGAGGCGGGGCCGGCCCGGAACAGGGTCGTGGACGCCGCCAGTGCCCCGACGGCGACCCCGGCGCCAAAGACCAGGTGCAGCGCGTATGAGCGCAAGGCGTCATCAACAGCCAGGACGCCGGGGTCCGGCACCGGCTGGCGGCGCCGTACGACCCCAGCGGGCCCCGACGACGGTGGCCAACGCCACGGCAAGGGTGAGGACCACCGCTCCCCAGGGTGCACTGTCCCCCACCGCCTCCGGACGCCGAGGCGCCCAGACGAAGGTCGAGACGGCCACGAGGCTGAGGGCGACCGCCACCGCCGGCGCCGCCAGGGTGCGGCGAGGGAGGTAGTCCCGTGCTCGCCGGGGCACCAGGGGGGCGGCGGCGTGCACATGGTCGCCTGGCAGGGCGATCGGCAGCAGTACCGCCAGGAGTGCGCCGCCGAGGTACCCCCCCCCGCCGTCCAGCCTCCTGCGCGGCACCCACCAGCCAACTGGAAAGGGGGGAGCTGGCCCCTGCCGGGCGGCATCCGTCGGGCAGACACCCCAACTCGTTCGGCGGAAAGGACTTGCGCTACGAACAGGTGTTCGATATACTCCTGTTCTCGGAGGTTCGCCTCTCCTACGTCAGGCCCATGGTGATGGGTGCAGCACATGTCGGTCGGTAGTGGTGTGGTGGGCCAGCTGACGGGGGCGATCGACCACCTGGTCGAAGTCGATCCCACGGTGTTCGCCGACGGCGAAGCGGTGGTCGACCTGCACCGCCAATTGGAGCGGATGCTGGCCGTCACGACCCGCGCCACGGCGGCGTTCGACGCGTCGAAGACGTGGC
>JBPCNP010000159.1:0-7303 GCA_051001215.1 Acidimicrobiales bacterium | reverse complement strand
CCGAACTGTTCGCCTCCCACCGGGTGCGACCGGTCGACAGCTACCCGGCCCGCTTGTTGGAGGCCCTACGGGCATCGGCGGCCCCCGGGGTGTCGGACCCCACCGTGGTGGTGCTCACCCCCGGGGTGCACAACGCCGCCTACTTCGAGCACACCTTCTTGGCCCGCCAGATGGGCGTCGAACTGGTCGAGGGGCGGGACCTGATGTGTCGGGGCACCGAGATCTTCATGCGCACCACCGAGGGTGAGCAGCGAGTCGATGTCGTCTACCGCCGGGTCGACGACGACTTTCTCGACCCGCTGCACTTCCGGGCCACGTCGCTGCTCGGGTGCCCGGGGATCGTCAACGCCGCCCGAGCCGGGACCATCACCATCGCCAACGCCGTGGGCAACGGGGTGGCCGACGACAAGCTCACTTACACCTACGTGCCGGCCATGATCGACTACTACCTGGGCGAGAAGCCCATCCTGCCCAACGTCCCCACCTATCGCCTGGAGGACCCCGATCAGCTGGCGGTGGCCCTCGACCGCCTCGACCGCCTGGTCGTCAAACCCGTCGACGCCTCGGGTGGCCGCGGCCTGCTGATCGGGTCGGCCGCCACCGACGAGGAACTGGCCGAGGCCGGGGCGGCCCTGGCGGCCAACCCCCGGGGATGGATCGCCCAGGAGACGGTGGAGCTGTCGACCGCGCCCACCCGCGTGGGCGACCGGCTGCGGCCGCGGCATCTCGACCTGCGGCCCTTCGCCGTCAACGACGGCGAGCACGTCTGGGTCGTGCCGGGGGGCCTCACGCGGGTCGCCCTTCCCGAGGGCAGTCTGGTCGTCAACTCCAGCCAGGGGGGCGGCAGCAAGGACACCTGGGTGCTCGCCGGCGACGGTCTGCGGCCTCCACCGCCGAGCGTCGTCCGGGCGCCCGAGGCCACCGGTACCGAGGTGCGCACGGGCCCCCGCCCCGACCTTGGTCCCGCCGTGGTCCAGGCCGCCCAGCAACAACAACACGCAGTTCCCCGATGCTGAGCCGCATCGCCGAATCGCTGTACTGGGTCGGCCGTTACGTCGAACGGGCCGAGGACACGGCCCGCATCCTCGACGTCCACGTGCACCACATCCTCGAAGACCCGAGCGTCGCCGACGAGACGGCGTGCCGGGTCCTGCTCGGGGTCATGGGCACCGCCGCCCCCGAGGGGCACTTCGACACCGCCACCGTCGTCGAGATGCTCGGGTTCGACACGTCCGACGCCTGTTCCATCGTGGGCTCGCTCAGCGCGGCCCGTGAGAACGCCCGGGGCGCCCGTGAGGTGTTGTCGACGGAGATGTGGGAGTGCCTCAACGCCACGTGGGTGGCCCTGCCCGCCCAGCGCCGGGCGGCCGACGACCTCGGGCCCCATGCGTTCTTCCAGTTCGTCAAGGAGCGGGCGGCGATGCTGGCCGGGCTGAGCGACTCCACCATGGCCCGCGACGACGGGTGGCGGTTCCTGGTGCTCGGGCGCACCCTCGAGCGAGTCGACATGACCGCCCGGTTGCTGCTGGCCGGGTTTTGCGACCCGTCGGGCTCACCCGACTGGGTCACGACCCTGCGGTCGTGCTCGGCCCACGAGGCCTTCCTGCGCACCTACAAGCGGGGCGTCGACTCCTCCCTCGTCGCCGAGTTCCTGCTGCTCGACCGCCTGTTCCCCCGCTCGGCGTTCCACGCCCTGGCCCTGGCCGAGCGCCGGCTGGCCGAGCTCGGGCCGAGCGCCGGTCGGGCCGGCCAGGAGGACGAGGCCCGGCGCATCCTCGGCCGGGCCCGCAACGAGCTCGAGTTCGCCGGTGTCAACGAGCTCATGGCCGATGTCCCCGGCCACCTCCGCTCGCTCCAGGCCGCGTGCGCCGAGGCGGGGGCCGCGGTGGCCCGGCGCTTCTTCGAGCAGACCGCACCCGTCGAGTGGCGGCGCGAGCGGGTGACCCGGCCGTGACCTGGGAGCTGCGCATCCGCCACGAGACCGGGTACCGCTACCGGGGGGAGGCCCATTCGTCCTACAACGAGGCGCGAGTGACGCCGCTCAGCACCGATCGCCAGGTGGCGATGGAGACATCGGTCGCGGTGACGCCGGCCACTCGCACCTACCGCTACTGGGACTACTGGGGAACACTCGTCGACGCCTTCGACGTGCACGAGCCCCATACCGAGCTCTCGGTGGTCGGCACCTCTGTCGTCGAGACGTCCCCCGCCATCGCTCCGTTCACGTCGGCGGGCTGGGACGACCTCTCGTCGCCGGCGGTCACCGACGGGTATGCCGAGCTGCTCAGCCGCACCAATTACGTTCCCGCGCTCAGCGACATCGGCCCGGATGCGAACGGGCAACGGTCACCCGTCGACGCCGTCCATGCCGCTGCCGCCTGGGTGCACGACCGCCTGGCCTACGGCAAGGGCACCACCGATGTCACCACGACGGCGGCCGACGCCCTGCGCATCGGCAGCGGCGTGTGCCAGGACTTCACCCACCTCACCCTGGCCGTCCTGCGGGGCATGGGGATCCCGGCGCGCTACGTCTCCGGCTACCTGCACCCGTCGTCGTCGGGCCAGGTGGGAAGCGCCACCACCGGCGAGAGCCACGCCTGGGTCGAGGCGTGGACGGGCGACTGGTGGGGGTTCGATCCCACCCATCTCCAACCCGTCAACGAGCGCCACGTGGCCGTGGGCAGGGGCCGCGACTACTCCGACGTCAGCCCGCTGCGGGGCGTGTATCACGGCGCCCCGGCCGAGGCCCTCACCGTGAGCGTGGAGATCACCCGCCTGTCCTGAGCCAGGAGCGGTCGCACTCGGGTACCGGGCGGGTCAGGCGTCGACGGTGTCGAAGAAGCGCCGGAGCTCGGCCGCGAACAACTTGGGAGCGCTGATCATGGCCCCGTGGGCCTGGCCGGCCAGGGTGGCCACGCGGGCCGACGGCAGGGCACCGGCGATCTCGGTCACGACCACGCCGAGCTCGGGACCACTGAGCTGGCCGAGGAGGCAGAGCGTGGGAACCTCGAACTCGGCGAAATTAGCCGCTTCGAAACGGTAGTCGCGCACGGCCCGCAGCTCGGCGGGCAGGGTCAGTGCGTTGTCGACCATGATCGGCCAGATGGGCCGGCGCTGGATGAAGGCGAAGGCTTCCTCGTCGTTGCCAGCGATGTCGACCAGGAAGGAGCGGAGGATGCCCTCCCGATCGCCCGCCGCCTCCAGCTTGGCCAGGGTGTGGAGGGTGCCGTTGGCGAAGACCTCAGGTGGCGGCGGTTCGTAGAGCGTGAGGCTGGCCAGCTCGGGCAGGTCGAGGGCGGCATGGAGAGCGAAGCGAGCGCCCGAGGAGTGCCCGACCAGGTGCATGGGCCGGTCGATGGCCGCGGCCACGGCGGCGATGTCGCCGCACTCGATCTTCATGGAATGGTCCTGAGCGAGCGGCCCGCTCGTCCCCCGGCCCCGCCGGTCCATGGCCACGACGGTGAAGCGGGGGGCCAGCAAGGGCATGACCATGGACCACTGCCGGGCATCGGCGGCCGCCCCGTGCACGAGCAGGATGGCAGGCCCGTTGCCGGTGAGCCGGTACCCGATCCGGGTTCCGTCGTCGGCTGTGGCCGTCCGGGTCACCGTGCGCATCCGAGCAACCATAAGCCCGACGGGCCCGACGAGGTCGCGTGGCCCCCGCCCCGGGGGGTCCGCACCGCCTCGTGCTCCACTACTCTGTCGATGCCGGAGGACACCGAGGACACGACGAGATCACAGCAACGACAGACTGACCGGGGAGTAGCGCAGTGGTAGCGCACCTGCTTTGGGAGCAGGAGGTCGGGGGTTCAAATCCCCTCTCCCCGACCGGCGACAACCGCCGCACGCGGGCGTAGCTCAACGGTAGAGCCCCAGCCTTCCAAGCTGGTTACGCGGGTTCGATTCCCGTCGCCCGCTCCAGTAAAACCGCTGGTCAGAGGGGGTGCCGCCTTTCTGAGCCAGCCGCAAAACCGCCGGCGTGACCTTCGTCTGGTTGGGCCGCCAGAAGCGCGTCCCCCGGGCCGCCCAGGTCCGCTTCATCGAGGACAATCCGCTGGCGGTTCGAGGGAGGCCAGTTCGTCTGACGGAGGCAGGTCATTGCGTCAGAGGGGGCGGGCGCCCAGACGTCGGGTCTTCTTCCAACCGTCACGGCCTCGCAGTATCCGTACGAGCGCCCACCAGCAGGCGACGTCGTGGACGGGCGCGAAGACCGAATTGGCCACCCCCAGCGTCCAGGCCTGCGAACGGCTCAGATCCGGGGCCTGGGTGTGGCGGTAGATGGGTCCCCATGGAACCCGTCGTGCCACCGTCAGCAGCACGAAGAGCGTGATCAGCCTTCGGGTGCCGGCGCCAGGCGCTCCCGGGAACACGCCGCCGCCCGCCGGCCTGGCGAGCAGCGTTGCCAGCAGCACCAGGGCGCCCACGTCGCTGCACATCTGCAGCCAGGGTCCAGCGAGGAACTTGGTGATCTCGATCTTCCCTGCCCTGGAGATCCACGGTGACCGCCACACCTCCCCGAGGTAGCGGGAGCACTGGATGGTGCCCTGGATCCAGCGGCTGCGTTGGCGGATGAGGCCGCCGACGGTTGGCACCGCCTCCTGGGCGACCCAGGTGTCATGGCAGTAGTCGGTCCGCCCACCGGTCAGCAGGATGTGCAGGCCCAGCTCGAAGTCCTCCAGAAGCGACCGCCGCCATGGGGTGTCGTTCTCACCGGCGACGCGGCTGAGGGAGGACAGCCGGGTGAACTGGCCGGTGCCACCCAGGCCGCAGGTTCCGACCCGCCGCCGGAACATCTGCATGCCGGCGATCGGGGAGGTGAAATCGAGGTCCTGCATGCGGGCGAGAAAACGTGAGCGACGACTCCTGTTCCCGCCGAGATGCATGTCGTCCTCGAAGATCCGGACCTTGATCTGGACGGCGCTGATGAGGGGATCGCCGAGGAAGGTGGTCCCGCTGATCATGGCCGGGCACTCGGGATCGAGGATGCCGTCGGCGTCGATGACGCCGACGATCACCCGGTCGAGGTCGGTGTCGGCGGGGATCGAGGCGACGATGGCGCGCCAGCCCGCGTTCAGCACCGGTCCCTTGCCTCGCCGGGCTTCAGGCCCGTGCCGCCTGACGACGTGGACCTTCGGGTGACGGGCGGCCAGACGATCGAGGATCTCGGGCGTGCCGTCGACGGAGGCGTCATCGATGCACCAAACCTCCGCAGCGGGCATTGTCGCCGTCAGCTCCCGGACCGTCCGTTCGATCACGACGGCTTCGTCCAGACACGGGATGAGGAAGTGCCATTCGAATGCCCTGGCGTCGCCCGGACGATTCGGCCGGTGACGGACGACAGGAAGGACGAACGTCGTCACGTAACCCGCGAAGCGCGCCAACATCAACGCCGCCGCGGCTGTGAGGAGTCGGCGGTTCATGGCCGCTCGGCCCGATGGTCGGCGGCCGGCCTTGGTCCGCTCGAACTCGCGGAGCACACCGAGAGCCAGGCGTCACGGGGGTTCACCCCCCAGCGCCAGCCGTACCTGGGTCTCCAGCTCGTCGAGCTGGCCCCGGTCGTTGTAGATCCGGGCCAGCTCGGGATGAGGCCGTACCTCCGGTAGCCGAGCGCTGGACGAAGGGCGTCGGCCATGAGCATGTCGAGATACACGGGGCGCCGTCGCTGCAAATCGCGGGCCACGGCGACGAGTTCGGCCACGTGGTCATCGAGGTCGGGCGGCGGCATGCGCTGGGCGAGGAACGTCCACGGCAGCAGCCCGGAGAAGAGAAAGATCGGGTAGTTGCGGACCGGAACCTGGAACACCGATCGGAACACGAAGGCGTCGAGCGCGAGAAGCACCAGCGGCGCGACGACCGGCCATACCAGCCCGAACCACGCCCGCTTCATCCGTACCCGCGCCTGGCGCTCCACCAAGACCGACAGCACCGCGCCGTACGAAACTCGCGTTCCGGCCCGGTTCTCGCCACCGATCTCCACGTCAAACGCTTTCGCCGGGCTCGGTGCCGGCACCCGGCGCAAACCCGACAGTCCGCGGAGCACGCCGCTCCCGTAGCAGAGGTGCACGACGACGATCAGGGCCGCGGCGAGAGGAGCAGCACGGGCGGATCGTAGGGTACTGGCCACCCGGAGCCCACCGGCGGCAACCAGGAGACCGTAGGCGACCGAGAGGGAGGGCCAAGGCCTGTCGCAGGGCCGGTAGGACCGGGAGGACGCCGAGGTAGGCCACCAGCCCGCGGGTGCCACGAGTGCGGCCTCAGTAATCGGGGCCGGCGGACCGTCACCTCACCGCGGCCCCGCCCGTAGTTCAGCATCTGGCTCGCGAACGAGGCGGGGGTCGGGCGCCGGTCGTGGAACACGACCAGGTCGGGGTCGTACCGCATCGGCACTCCCCGACGGTGCAGGTGATCGAGGACCAGGTTCTCCTCGGCACACGTCAGGTGGGGGTCGAACGCCACCATCGACGTTCGACGGACGACGGGGACAGCGACGACCACGACGCGGTGATCCTGGACTGGGGCGCGGTGGGCCCAGGCACCGCACCCTGACCGCCGCAGCTGGGATCCGTTGGAAGCGATGGGCATGACCTGACGGGGCTTGCCCTGGATGATCAGCCGTTCGTTCTCGGAAAGCCCTGACCAGTCGCCGAGTGCCCACTGATGAACTGGGTGGGTCCCTCCTGGGGAGGTTGTGACTCGCCGGCGGCGGCCGATGTCACTGCGGCTGCCGGGCCGACCTGATGGCCATTGTTGGCCGTGCACTCCGGATTTGCAGTGCCGTATGTGCGACCATACGTCCGACGGCGGCGAAGTCCCGGGAAGCATGCGGAAGCTGTCGTCGGGGCGGTACCAGTGTCGCTACCGGGTCGACGGCATGGAGCTCATCGACCTGCGATCTCCACCCGTTCGGCCTGCCACTGCTCGACCTCGTTGCGCAGCGGAGCTTGCAACGACCCTGACCCGGATCGACCACCGGGCGGGCATGGCCGGGTGGCGCGCTGGTAGGCCGACACGGTGTTGCCCTGGGCCAGGCCGAGGAACTCGGCAACCGCCTCCCTCGCGGACGGCCCGAGCGATCGGCACAAGGGTGCCTTCCGTCACCTGGTCGCTTCGCCGAGTGGTCGTCACATGTCAGTGGTCTGGTCATCGATCGAGTCGACGAGCTCGTCGAGGCTCAACCTGGTCTCGGCTCTGGCGCCCTGAGCGACAGCGACAGATTGCGATGTCAGCAGGTCGTGGGTCGACCAAATGGAGAGACCGAGTGTCCGCGCCAGCTCGCGCAAGGTCACGCGTCCGGCCTTGTAAG
>JBPCNP010000158.1:0-7904 GCA_051001215.1 Acidimicrobiales bacterium | reverse complement strand
GGTCGCGGGCCTGCTCGGCCTCGGGGGACAACCCCTCGAGGTCGGTGAGCTTCCAGTGGCGCATGACGACCGGGACGAGGATCTGGTCGTGGTGCAGACCGAGGTCGTAGATGCCGGCCTTGGCGATCACCGCGGCGTGGGTGGCGAAGCCGGGGATGCCGGTGCCGGGCATCTCGAAGTCGTGCACCTGACGCTCGATGGCCAGCACCATGGCCGACGGGTCGATCGCGAGGGTGGCCGTGCCCAGGTCGCGGTAGAACAGGTAGTGGAGGTTCTCGTCGGCGGCCACCCGGGCCATCACGTCGTAACCGATCGGATCGTCGAGCAACTTACCGGTGTTGCGATGGGCGATGCGGGTGGCCAGCTCCTGCAGGCAGAGGTAGACGACGGCGTCGGGCACCGAGGCGGGTTGGGGCGTCTGGCCGGTGGAGACCTGGGCCATGCGTCCTCGCTCGAGCTCGACGGCGTCGATGGCCCGGGTGATCATCAGCCAGTCACGGATGACCGTGGCGTGGCGCATCTCCTCGGCCGTCCACCGCCGGGTCCAGACGTCGAAGGCCTCGTCGCTGAAAACCCGGTTGATGGTGGAGAAGTAGTAGGGGAGGTTGTCCTCGGTGAGGAGGTTGAGCAGCAGGGCTCGCCGCACGGGATCGGGGAGCGGGAACTCCTCGGGGTCCCATGGTTCGCCGGCCACATAGTCGCGGCCCCGGGACCAAGGGACCATTTCATGGGGGAACCACTCCTTGGACGTGGCGAGGTGGCGGTTCAGGAGCTGATCGAAGGTTGGGCGCAGTTCGCTGAATAGGGCGCTGCTTTCCATTGGCTGAAGCTTACCCACCGACTCCGGGGGGCTCACATCACGCCAGGTGGCGGGCGAGGAAGGCGATGGAGAACTCCATCTCCTCGACCGGCACCGAAGCATGTTCGCCGGGGTGGACATGGAGACGCTTGTCGACCGACGCCAGGGCGTCGAAGAGATCGAGTACGGGTTGCCGGGGGAGCAGGGAGTCGTCCCATTGCTGGATGAAGGCGACTGGGCAGGTGACCCGGCGGGCATCGGTGGCCAGCCGATCGGACGTGGGACCGACCAGGCCCATGAGCCCGAACACCGCGGCCTGGATGCGTGGCTCGGTGGCCACGAAGGGGATGCCGTAGATCGTGCCCATGGACAGACCCCAGTAGCCGAGCGCCCCGTCGCCCACGTCGTCGAGACCACGGACGGCATCCAGTGCGGCCCGCCATTCGGCCATCATGTCCTCGACGGTGCCCTCTCGGGACCACTCGACGAGGAACTCACTGAAGACGGTGAACTCGTCGGCCTCCGGGTCGGGGCGGCGGTCGCCGTGACGGGGGGCGTCGATGGCCAGGGCTGCGAAACCGAAGTTCCTCACCAGCTCATGGGCCAGGGCCACGATGTGGTCGACGCGCTTGTGGCGTGTGGCCCCGTGGGCCAGGAGCACCAGCGGTCGGGCGCCGGCGGCATCGGCCGGGACCCACAGGATGCCTGGGACCACCCGACCCTCGACTTCGAGGTCGAAACGTCGCTCGTTGACGCCGTCGGTCACGAGGGGGTCGTTCACCCACCGAAGGGCCTGGTCGCTCACGATCACCCGATCTTACCGGCGCGCCGGCCGCTACCCTCGGGGGGAAATGGCCGAGACGGGCGTCCCCCAGATCTCTCCGGCGCCGTCGGTCCTCGAACTGCGCCGAGGCGATCGCACCTTCGTGCGAGCGGTGCGGCGGGCCGTCATCTCGGGCACCTGATATCCGCTTACTCGGGGTGTTCTTCGGGTTCCCGTTCCCGCCGGCGCATGATGAGGGTGGCCACGGCCAAGGCGATGACCACGCCGGCGAGCACCCCGATCTTGAACATGGCATCGGACGTCTTCTCGGTGGTGAGGCGGAAGGTCGCCTCGACCACCATCTCCTTGATGGCCGCCAGCATGCCCACGAGGAGGAAGGGCTCGGCGATCAACTTGTGCTCGGTGATGGCCGAGCGCACCGCGCTCAGCAGCTCCACCAGGATGAACACGATGAGCAGGGAGTTGAGCGTCATCTCGATGGCGTTGATGACGCCGCCGGACACGTCGGTCGAGAACTTGTAGACGGCCTGGCCCAGGACCACGAACGCCCCGACGGTGAGCAGCAGGGCCGTGAGGGCGTAGATCACGTCCTCGGCGATGTGCAGGAGACGCGTGGTGGTGCGGGCGATGACGTCCTGGCGCTGGGCCGCCCGCTCCTCCTTGGAGACCGAACGGATCTCGTCGTCGCCGGGTTTCGAAGGATCGTCGCGGTCGTCGGCCACGTCGTTGCTCTCAGCGGGCACTGACGACGATCACCGGGCAGGGTGCGTTTCCCACCACGTAGTCGATGCGGTGGCCGAAGAAGGCCCGCTGGGTCACGGGCTTGCGACTGCTGGCCAGCACGACCAGATCGGCCCGACGTCCGGCCCGCTCGACGATGGCGTTCTCGGGATGATCGGCAACCAGGACGTCGGTGTTCACCGTCGCTCCCATGGAGCGGCCCAGTTCGGCCATCTTGGCCACCACGTCCTCTCCGATCTCGACGGCGTGCATGATGGCCTCGCTGCCGCCCATGCGGCTCGTGTGCTGGGGCCCGCTCACCACGTGGACGATATCGACCGTCGTGTCGTGGCCGGCGGCCATGGCGAAGGCCACCTCGGCCGCGTAGCGGTCGGAGTCGCCGCCCGAGGTCGGGACGAGGATGTGGTCGCCGGGAAGACGGCCGAGGCGGGCATGGTGGTCGTCACCGTCGGGCAGGCTCACGACCAGCAGCGAGCAGGGGGACTCCTGGATGACGTTGTCGACGTAACGTTCGAACATCGAGCCCTCGGCACCGGGACGACGTTCGGTGGCCGTCAGCACGAGCAGGTCGTAACCCTTCTTGGCCTCGGCCAGGATGATCTCAGAGGGGTCGGTCTTGTCCTTCTTGACGACCGTGCGGCTCCCTCCGATCTGCGCCTCGATGCCCTCCTTGACCTCCTTCACGTCCCTGGCACCGGCGCCGGCGCCGTCGGGGTGCAGGTACAGGCTGGTCACCTCGACGTCCTCCTCGGCAACGAGAAGGCCCACCACCTTGGCTGCGATGTCGGATTCACCCTGCGTGCCCGCAGGCAGGAGCACCCGCTTCAGATTGGCGACGAAGCTCTCCTTTCGCCTGTCCTCGGACTCGAGGCGCTCCTTCTCCTCGTCGTTGATCTCGACGTGGGCGAGGGTCCAGCGCAAGAGGGGCGGGGCCATGAGCGACGTCACGATGGCGACCATGAGGATGATCGAGTACATCTCCGGTGTGAGGATGCCCCGGCTGAGCCCCACGGTGGCCACGATGATCTCCATGGCGCCGCGGGCGTTCATGCCCGCGCCGAGGGACAGTGCCTCCCAGTGCCCGAGCCGGCTGGCCCGGGCCCCGGCGTAGGCCCCGACGAACTTGCCGACAATGGCGATGGCGAGCACGACCAGTCCCACGCCCAGCACCTTGGGCTGGGCCAACTTGGCGAGGTCGACCCGGAGGCCCGAGGCGGCGAAGAACACCGGCGCGAACACGCCGAGGGCGACCTGTTCGAAGATGTGGCGTACCCGCTCGTCGAAGCGCTTGACCTGGCCCACGAGGATCCCGGCGATGAACGCTCCCAAGACCGCTTCCAGCTCGAGCACCTGGGTCACGGCTCCGAAGGCCAGGGCCAGGGCCATGAGGGTGGTGATCTTCACCATGTCGCCCCCGACGTGATTGTCGAGGACGCGGAGGAGCACGGCCACCCCCTTGCGTCCCAGGGTGTAGCTCACGAGCAGGACCCCCAGGACCGCCACGATCGAGCGCCCGGCGGTGAGCGGGTTGACCGAGCCGCTGCTGGCCAGGCCGGCGACCACCGACAACAGGATCCACCCGATGGTGTCGTCGATCATGCCCGCGGCCAGGGTGATCTGGCCGATGTCGCGGCGGATGATCTTCATCTCCATCAGCACCTTGGCGATGACGGGGATGGCCGAGATGCTCATGGCCGTGCCGATGAACAGGGCGAACACCAGGCGCTTGTTGGGGTCGGCCACGAAGTCGGCGGGCAGGACGAAGCCCAGTCCGAAGCCGAGGGCGAAGGGCACGGCGATCCCCCCGAGGGAGATGGCTGCCGCGCCCTTGCCCTTGCGGGCGATGAGGCCCACATCGGTCTCCAGACCGGTGAGGATCAGCAACATGATCACGCCCAACCACGACACGATCTCCAGCAGGTGCACCTGTTCGGGTGTCTGGGGGAAGATGTCGTTGAACAGGCCCGGGGCGACGTTGCCCAGCAGGCTGGGGCCCAGGAAGAACCCGGCCAGGAGCTCGCCCACGACCGAGGGCAGGCCGAATCTCGTCGCCACCTGCCCGAGGACGCGTGCAGCGACGAGGAGCAGGAAGAACTGGAGCAGGAACAGGTACAGCTCATGCTCTGCGAGGGGTTTGACGATCGCCAACACTTCAGTCACGAGATCGGCCCCGCAGCAGTGACCGCTTGACGTCTTCGATGGCCTCGGTCACCTTGATGCCACGAGGGCAGGCGTCAGTGCAGTTGAAGGCGGTGCGGCAGGCCCAGGTGCCCGAGCGGTCGTCGAGGATCTCCAGGCGCTCGGCGCCGGCCTGGTCGCGCGAGTCGTACACGAAGCGGTGGGCGTTCACGATGGCCGCGGGCCCCACGTAGGAGTCGTTGGCCCAGAAGACCGGGCACGACGTGGTGCAGGCGGCACACAGGATGCATTTGGTGGTGTCGTCGAACCGGGCCCGATCAGCCGGGCTCTGCAGGCGCTCACGGTCGCCGGGATCGTCGTCGTTCATGAGCCAGGGCTTGACCGACTTGTACTGCTCGAAGAACGGCTCCATGTCGACGACCAGGTCCTTGAGGACGGGGAGGCCCCGCAGGGGCTCGACGCTGATGCTGTGGCCCACGTCGCTGATGAGCAGCACGCAGGCCAGGCGGTTGGCGCCGTTGATCACCATGGCATCGGACCCGCACACGCCATGGGCGCACGAACGGCGGAAGCCCAGGCTGGCGTCGTGGTGCCAGCGCACCTGGTGGAGGGCGTCGAGCACGCGATCGGTCTCCTCCACCTCCACCTCGTAGGTCTCCCAATGAGGCTTGTCGTCGTGCTCGGGGTCCCACCGCTTGATGCGCAGGTCGACCTTCACCGCCATCTCAGTACTTCCGTTCCATGGGCAGGTAGGGGCCTTCTTCGACCGGCTTGTAGCCGAGGCGGACGCCGTCCGGCCCCCGCCATGCCAGGGTGTGGCGCATCCAGTTGGCGTCGTCACGCAGGGGGTGGTCGTCGCGCGAGTGGGCGCCCCGGCTCTCGGTACGGGCGAGGGCGCTGGCTGCCACTGTCTCGGCCAGATCGAGCAGGAAGCCCAGCTCGAGGGCCTCGGTGAGGGCGTAGTTGAAGCGCCGCCCGCTGTCTCCCACCGAGGCCCGGCGGTAGCGCGCCTGGAGGGCGACCACGGTGGCCTGCACGGACTGGAGGCTCTCCTGGGTGCGGAACACCGATGCGTTGTCGGTCATCTCGGCTTGCAGCTCTTCGCGGATGTCGGCCACGTTCTCGCCCCCGGGACGGTCACGGAGGTCGGCGACAAGCGCACGGGAGACGTCGATGGCGTCGTCGGGCAGGGCTGGCTGGTCGGCGCCGGCCACGAACTCGGCCATGGCCGCGCCTCCCCGGCGGCCGAAGACGACGATGTCGAGCAGCGAGTTGGTGCCCAGCCGGTTGGCCCCGTGGACCGAGACGCACGCGCACTCGCCCGCGGCGTACAGCCCAGGGGCGACGGCGCCGGCGCCGTCGAGCACGACCTCGGCGGAGACGTTGGTGGGAATGCCACCCATGGCGTAGTGGGCGGTGGGTTGGATGGGGATGAGGTCGGTCTTGGGCTCGATACCCAGGTACGTGCGCACGAACTCGGTGATGTCGGGCAGTTTGGCGTCGATCTGCTCCGGAGGCAGGTGGGTGAGGTCGAGGTGGACGAAGTCCTTCTTCTCACCGCAACCACGGCCCTGGCGGATCTCGGTGAGGATGGCCCGGCTCACCATGTCGCGGGGGGCCAGGTCCTTGACCGTGGGGGCGTAGCGCTCCATGAACCGCTCACCGCCGGCGTTGCGCAGGATGCCGCCCTCGCCCCGGGCCGCCTCGGAGAGGAGGATGCCGAGCTTGTAAATGCCGGTGGGATGGAACTGGAAGAACTCCATGTCCTGCATGGGCACGCCCCGGCGGTAGAGCAGGCCGGGGCCGTCGCCGGTGAGGGTGTGGGCATTGGACGAGACCTTGAACATCTTGCCGAACCCGCCGGTGGCGAACAGAGCGGCCTTGCACTCGAAAAGGTGCAGGTCGCCGGTCGCCACCTCGTAGGCGACGACCCCGGAGACGGGAGCGTCGGTGCCGGCGTCGGCACCCCCGGCGAAGACCACGTCGAGCACCTGGAACTCGTTGAAGAACGCAACGTCACGGGCCACACACTGCTGGAACAGGGTCTGGAGGATCATGTGACCGGTGCGGTCGGCGGCGAAGCAGGCCCGGCGCACCGGAGCCTCACCGTGGTTGCGGGTGTGACCACCGAAGCGACGCTGGTCGATACGGCCCTCGGGCGTGCGGTTGAACGGCAGCCCCAGGTGCTCGAGCTCGATGACGGCGTCGACCGCCTCCCGGCACATGATCTGGGCCGCCTGCTGGTCGACCAGGTAGTCGCCCCCCTTCACCGTGTCGAAGGCATGCCACTCCCAGGAGTCCTCCTCCACGTTGGCCAGCGCCGCGCACATGCCGCCCTGGGCCGCCCCGGTGTGCGAGCGCGTGGGGTAGAGCTTGGTGAGCACTGCGGTCCGGCATTTCCCGGCCACTTCGATCGCCGCCCGCAGGCCGGCGCCGCCCGCACCCACGATCACAGCGTCGAAGGTGTGCCCGTGAACCTCCACCCCGCGATCCTGGCACCGATCGGTACCGCTGCCGAACCAACCCTCAGGAGGCGGTGAGGTTGCCCTGGAGGACGGCGTTCACGCTGACGCCCGTCGTCCCTCCCGGCGAGAGGGTGACCTTGAAGGGCCCCGGCCCGAAGGTGACGGTCGCCGCTCGTCGCGCCGACTCGGGGGTCTGCACGCGCAGGGCTCCCGACACCGAGATCTTGCCGGGGCCGGTGAGCTCGAGGCTCTGCGGATCGACGTGGACGACGACGCCACCCCGACTGGTGAGCACGGTGCGCTCGTCGGCGCGGAAGGACAGCGACTCGCGAGGGGCGGCGATGCCGCCGGTGCCCACGGCGACCGGCGCCCCCGCCTGGTAGTCGCCGGGCACGAAGGTGCGTGCCCCGCCGTCGAGGGCCCAGGTGATGCCGCCTGCATCCACGTCGACGTGGATGGGGCCGAGGTCGAGGCCTCCCGCACCGGTGATCGGCAGCGGCGTGCCCGACGGCCACGAGATGGTGGTGCGCGTTCCGTCGACGAGGGCGTTCTCGATCGTGGCGCTCCCCGTTCCCCGCTCGATCGCCGTCAGGGTGAACGGCGATGCCAGGGGACGACTGGTTTGGGCGTCGTCGGCGACGAAGCGGGCCACATCCCCGGTCACGAACTCCTGGCCCTTCCCCGGCACCAGGACCGGTTGGTCATTGCCGCCCTGGCCCGAGCATCCGGCCGCCATCGAGGCGACGAGAACGGCCGTGGTGGCCACCACGGCACGGATCGGCCTTCTGGGCACCGGCCCGACGGAGCGTCGCATCTGGCCAAGACTAGGTGCCGTTCATGGACACGGCACTAGGTGAGCGAGCAGAAAGTCGGCAGAAGTGCTCGCGATCTGCATCGGGGTTTGAGAGAATGACAACGGCGTAGTTCTCCACTTCCCCGGAGGTCGGTGTGCTCGGTCGGGTTGATCCGCAATGTT
>JBPCNP010000157.1:0-22832 GCA_051001215.1 Acidimicrobiales bacterium | reverse complement strand
TGCGACGCCACCCCCGACCCGGCCGCCGCGTGGGAGACCGCCGACAACTACAACGCCTCCAGCCCGTTCAACTCCATCGATCAGCTCAGCATCGCCATCACCTAGGTAATACGCGCCGAGCGCCGGGAAACCGCCTCCCACCTGCGGGAACACCGCACCACCGCGCTCTAGCCAGGAAAGTCCCGCTAGGTCCAAGCCCGTGCGCGTCACTCGAACGGGTTCTCACGCCCCTACGGGCCCTGTCCTGAAAGGGTTTCGGGGCCCAGAGCGGCTACCGATCACCCACTCCGATGCCATGAGAGCCGAACTACCTCTCTCCAGCGGTTCGTCCCGATTGCGGTGAGTTGGTGAGAGAGGGCAAGCGCGCAGGCAAAGAACTACGGTTGATAGATGTGCCGGACAGCCAGATCCATGTCTTCGATCTCGCCGTTGTCGTCGCAGAAGCAAGTGGTGACGAGATCCTCATCGCTGAGTGGCGGTCGCGCCGCTCAGCGCTGGAGGTCGTCCACTAGCCCCAATTGTTCACCCTGTAAACCTGAGCGCTACCCATCCGCTCGTAGGTCTGGACGGTGTGGAGGCCCGCGTCTTTGCCTCGACGTCCACGTCCATTGTTGGACAAGGTACGACCGCGATCGAGAGAGCTTGGCCAATGCCGCTCGAGCCAGGGCCCGGGCGGTGACGCACCGACTGGTCCGGCTAGCGCTAGCGGCATCCTCGTCGGCCCAGCGCTCGAGGGCGAACCCCACAGCGCCCCGGCAGAGCCACACGAGTGGATCGAGGGCTGCGGCCAGGGGGGCGACGATCACGAAAAGCCGGTGGGCGTGGACCAGGTGGGCGTGCTCGTAGGCGAAAGGGTGGCGCACCTGCTCGGCCACCACCTCCGTCTCGGCCACCACCGGGCGGTAGGCGAAGGCCCAACCCGTCTTGGTGCGCTCGATCAGCCCCTTGTCATGGAGCCGGCCTGGGCTCGTTCGAGACCCCGAGCAGGAGGCAAGCAGGAGGCCGGGGCTGGGCGCGGTCTCGACCTCGGGGCATTGGCTCCGAGGTCGTAGGGAGGCCCTCAGTCACACTGATAATCTACGACAGCCGTAGTAGACCAGCCGTGGTCCGCCGGCGGCGCTACCGAGGAGCGACATGATCACCTACTTCCAGGCCATCGTGATCGGCCTCCTTCAGGGCGTCACCGAGCTGTTCCCCATCTCCAGCCTGGGCCACTCGGTGCTCGTCCCCGCCTGGCTGGGCTGGGACAAGCTGGTCACCGCCCAGTCGGCCGACGAGTCCTTCTACCTGGCCTTCGTCGTCGCCCTCCACGTGGCCACGGCCATCGCCCTGCTCATCTACTTCCGCCAGGACTGGGTCCGCATCATCGGTGGGTTCTTCCGCACGCTGCGCACCCCGCGGATCGAGACGGCCGACGAGCGCATGGCATGGCTCCTCGTTGTCGCCACCATACCCACCGGCGTGGTCGGCCTGATCTTCGAGCACAAGTTGCGCACCCTGTTCGCCAAGCCCGTCGCCGCCGCCATCTTCCTCACCGTCAATGGCGTCATCCTCCTCGCCGGCGAGCAGGTTCGTCGCCGGGCCGCCGTCCGCAAGCTCGTCGCCGCCCATCCCACCGCAGGGACAGCAGAGACAGCAGGGACAGACGACGACCGAGAGGCCGGGCGGCGTCTCGACACGCTCGACTTCAAAGAAGCCGGTGCCGTGGGTCTCGCCCAGGTCGGCGCGCTGTTCGCCGGGGTGAGCCGCTCCGGGATCACCATGGTCGCCGGCCTCGTGCGGGGCCTCGACCACGAGGACGCCGCCCGGTTCTCGTTCCTGATGGCCACACCCATCATCCTCGCCGCCGGCATCTACAAGGTTCCCGACCTGGCCGGCAGCCTCGGCGACGGCGTGCGGGCCCAGGCCCTGGTCGGGAGCCTCTTCGCCGGTGTCGCCGCCTTCGTCTCGGTGCATTTCCTCGTCCGGTTCTTCCGGACCAACACCCTGCTGCCCTTCGCCATCTACAGCCTGGCCGCCGGCATCATCAGCATCATCCGTTTCGCCTGACCGCTAGTAGGTTGACCGAGGTGAGCCCCCCGGTCGCCCACCACGGCGACGAATGCCTTGCCCCCGCCGGCGGCCATTCCTCGGGTATCGACCGAGTCTTCAACTGAGCGCTGCGACGTCGATGTTCCTGCACCCCGACCTGGGCGTCGAGCCCGTCGTGGTCGCGCTCGAACAGGGGGGATTCGAGGCGAGCCCCCCGGTCGCCCTGCGGCGGACGCTGCTCGACACCTTCGACGGGCGCCTGCACGCCGCCGGCCTGCGGCTCGAGCTGCGCGAGGCCTCGGGGAACACCCTGGTGCTCACCGGTGGGGGCCCTGCGCCTGCCCACGTCCCAGTCGCCCTGACGCCTCGCTCGGCGTCCGATCTCCCCGCCGGGCCACTCCGGGCCCGGCTGGCGCCGGTGCTCGACGTGCGGGCGCTGCTGGCCGTGGTGAGCGTGACCGCCCGCCAGCGCGTGGCCGTCCGACGCGACAGGCTGGGCAAGGTCGTGACTACGGCGACGGTGTACGACCACGTGGCTATCGGCGAAGAGCCGGGAGCGGTGCCTGGACCGGGCTGGGCGGTGGAGGTCGACGAGCTGGCCGGATACGCAAAGGCCGCCCAGCGAGCGCGAAACCTCCTCGGCTCGCTCGGGCTGCAACCTGTGCAGAGCGATCTCATGGGTCTGGCGGCCGACGCTGGCGGTGTCGACCTCCGAGGTCACATCGCCTCGCCCACTGTCGTGCTCGACCGGGCCGAACCCGCCTTGGAGGCGTTCCGCCGGGTGCTGGCCAATCTGGCCGACGAGATCGACGCCAACTGGGAGGGCACCGTCGGCCATGTCGACGCCGAGTTCCTGCACGACCTGCGGGTCGCCGTTCGCCGGACCCGCTCTGTGCTGGCCCAGTCCAAGCGGGTCCTCCCGGCGGGGGTGCGCAACCGTTTCCGGGAAGAGTTCGGTTGGCTCGGCGCGGCCACCGGCCCGGCCCGTGACCTCGACGTGTACGTGATCGAGTGGGACAGCTACGTGACCCCGCTGGGCCCCCACATCACCGCGGCGCTGGCGCCGCTGGTCCGACACCTCGCCGACCGGCGCGAGACTGAACACGCCCTTCTGGCGGACCTGTTGGGTTCGGCCCGCTACCACGATCTCCTCGCCGCCTGGCAGCTGTGGCTGCGCGCTCCGACCGACACCCAGGACTCCGACAGCCAAGACGCCGCCGCCGGGGCCGATGCCTCGAAGCCCATCGGCAAGGTCGCGGCCCGCCGCATCGCAGTCGCCAGCGACAACCTCGTGGCCCGGGGTCGGGGGATCGGCCCCGACACGCCGGCCGACGAGCTGCACGAGCTGCGCAAGGACGCCAAGAAGCTCCGCTACCTCCTCGAATGCTTCGGAGCCCTCCTCCCACCGGGGGAGCGCAAGGCCTTCGTCCAGCGGTTGAAGGCGCTCCAGGACAACCTGGGCGAGCACCAGGACACCGAGGTGCATGCCGCCCAGCTGCGGGCCATGTCCCACGAGTTGCACGACAGTGGGAAGGCGGGCGCCGAGACGCTCGTCGCCATGGGCCAGCTCGCAGGGGAGTTCGAACGGCGCCGCATCGAGGCTCGAACCGAGTTCGCCGAACGCTTCGCCGCCTACGACACGGCCAAGACTCGCAGCACGCTCGCGACCCTTCTCGAATCGGCCGCCAGCCGGGGCCCCGCCTCGTGAGGGTGCTGGCGACCTACAGCATCAAGGGCGGCGTTGGGAAGACGACGGCAGCCGTGAACCTTTCCCAACAGGCGGCGTCGCAGGGGGCGCGGGTCCTCGTGTGGGACCTCGACCCCCAGGGGGCGGCCACGTTCTTCTTCCGGGTCAGGCCCAAGCTGAAGGGGGGCACCGAGCGTCTGGTCAGTGGCAAGGGGTCGCTGGCCGGCCACGTGCGCGCCACCGACCTTCCCGGCCTGCATCTCGTGCCTGCCGACTTCTCGCTGCGCCACCTCGACCTGCACCTCGACGGACGGAGCCGGCCCACCGAGCGCCTGACCTCGTTGCTCGACGCCGTGGCCGACAACTACGACGTCGCCATCCTGGACTGCCCGCCCAGCATCTCGCTGGCCAGTGAAAGCGTGTTCGGTGCCGCCGACGAGCTCCTGGTGCCCGTCATCCCCACCACCCTGTCGTCGCGGACCCTCGGCCAGCTGTCCGGGTTCCTCGACGGCAGGCCGCAGGGTCGAGGCAACACAGTCCCCGGCGTGCTCCCCTATCTGTCCATGGTCGACCGGCGCAAGCGGCTGCACCGCGAGCTGGCCGACAGCCTGCGGGCCGAGTGGCCGGAGATGCTGGCCACGGTCATCCCGGCGGCCAGCGTCATCGAACGCATGGGCCCCGAACGGGCCCCGGTGGCCACGTTCGCCCCGACCACGCCCGGGGCGCGGGCGTTCGGCGAGCTGTGGGCCGAAGTGGCCGCCCGCTTGTGGCGCTGACCATCGACGCTCGGCCTCAGGGCGCCCGCCTGGCCGCCCCGGCCTGTTCCATCAGGTGTCGCCGCTCATGGTGACCGACACCGCCCTTCAAGCGCCGGTGGCCGACTCGTACTTGTACCCGAGGCCCCGGATGGTGACGATGCGCCGCGGGGCGGTCGAGCTCTCTTCGACCTTGGCCCGCAGGCGCTTCACGTGGACGTCGAGGGTCTTGGTGTCGCCCACGTAGTCGGCACCCCAGACGCGGTCGATGAGCAGGTCGCGTGTGAGCACCCGCCCGGCATTGTCGAGCAACACCTCCAGCAGCTCGAACTCCTTGAGTGGCAGGGTCACCCTCTGTCCGCGGACGAACACCTCGTGACGCTCGGGGTCGAGGACCACGTCACCCACCTCGAGGACGCCGGCGCTGACGGCCACATCGGCGCTGGGCGCACGTCGCAGGGCAGCCCGCATCCGGGCGACGAGCTCACGGAGCCGGTACGGCTTGGGCACGTAGTCGTCGGCGCCCACCTCCAGCCCCACCACAGTGTCGATCTCCGCCGTCTTGGCCGAGACCATGATGATCGGCACCTTCGAACGCCTGCGGATCTCACGGCACACGTCGAGGCCCGACACCCGGGGGAGCATCACGTCGAGGAGCACCAGATCGGGCTTGGTGGCATCGAACGCCACCAGGGCTTCGGCCCCGTCCCGGGCGACCTGCACCCGGAATCCCTCCCGCTCGAGACCCACCGTGAGGGCCTCGACGAAGGACTCCTCGTCCTCGACCACGAGGATCACGGCCCCCAGCTCACCCATCGACGCCTGCTTGTCCCGGCTCGGTCTCAGCCGGCTTTGGCCGGGCTGACAGCCATGGGGCCGGGCCCGGCGGGGAGGCGGAGCGTGAACGTGGAGCCCGTGCCCTCGTGGGACTCGACCCGGACGTCGCCGCCATGGTTGGTGGCCACATGGCGGACGATGGCCAGGCCCAGGCCCGTCCCTCCCGTGTCGCGCCCCCGTGCCCGGTCGACCCGATAGAAGCGCTCGAAGACCCGCTCGAGGTCGCGCTCGGGTATGCCGATGCCGTGGTCGGTAACGCTGAGCTCCACCAGTTCGCCGTCGACGCGCGACCGGACGTCGACCGTGGAGCCCTCGTCGGAGTATTTCACCGAGTTCTCCAACAGGTTGAACAGCGCCGACACCAGCTGGCGGCGGTCACCCATGACCACCAGGTGCTCCGACGCCTCGCCGAAGGTGATCGTCACCGCCCGTCGCTCGGCCGAGGAGCGGACGCGTTCGGCGGCCTCGGCCACCACCAGGTGCACGGCCACCGGCTCACGCATCGGCGTCTCCTCGGACTCGATGCGGCTGAGGTCGAGGAGGTCGTCGACGATGCGGGCCACCCGCTGTGACTCGAGCTGGAGGCGGCGGGCCAGGCGGTTGACGACCTCCGGGTCGTCCTCGCCGGCCAGGGTCTCGGCCAGCAGGGCCAGGGCCCCGACCGGCGTCTTCAGCTCGTGGCTGATGTTGGCCACGAAGTCGCGCCGCACCGCCTCGAGGTGGCGGCGGTCGGACACGTCCTCGATCACGGCCACCGCGCCCAAGCCCCGCCATCCGTCGTCCACGGGGGAGGCCACGATGTTGAGCGTCCGCCGGGGCGGGCCGTAGAGATCGAGGGTCTGGGTCTGCACCTCGCCCGCGGCGGCCGCGGCCAGGAGCTCGACCACGGCCTGGTGAGCCAGGGCCTCGGCCGGACGGGTACCCATGAAGACGTCGGCCTGCTCGTTCTGGAACACGATGTCGCCCGACTCGTCGCACACGACGACCCCGATCCCGACGACGCGCAGCGCCCCCTCGAGGCGGCTGCGAGCCAGCCGGGCGACCCCCCGCTCGGTGACTGAGCTCTCGGCCGCCCGTTCGAGTCGGGAGAGGTTGCGCTCCATCCCGCCCCGGGTGACCAGCTGGTCGCCGCCCGCCTCGTCGAGGCGCGTCGTGAGCGAGGCGAGTCGGCGGGTCGTGCTGCGCCGGAAAAGCCAGGCCCACACCAACACCACGAGGACCACAGCTGCGGCCACACCGGCCACGACCGCATCTCTGGCGGCCAGTTGCATCAACGCCACCATAGGCCCCTTCCACCCTCGTGCTTGCGATGCCGCTACCCGATCTCTGCGGCCAGGGACCGGGGGTCACCGGTGAGCATGTACACCACACCCCAGCGACTCCTGGAACGAGATCCGCGTGGTCACCCGAACCGGCCGGTGATGTAGGCCTCGGTGCGCTCGTCGTCGGGCTTGGTGAAGATCTTCGCCGTGGGACCGACCTCGACCATGCGGCCGGGGTCGCCGGCGGCCTTGATGTTGAAAAAGGCCGTCGTCTCGCTGACCCTTGCCGCCTGCTGCATGTTGTGAGTGACGATCACGATCGTGTAGTGGTCCTTGAGCTCGGCGATGAGGTCTTCGATGCGCAGCGTCGACATGGGGTCGAGCGCCGAGCACGGCTCGTCCATCAGCAGGACGGCCGGCTCCACGGCGATGGCCCGGGCGATGCAGAGGCGTTGCTGCTGGCCGCCCGAGAGCCCACCGCCGGGGCGATCGAGGCGGTCACTCACCTCGTCCCACAACCCGGCCAGCCTCAGGGAGCGCTCGACAGTCTCCCTCATGTCAGCCTTGTCGTGGCGGCCGTTGAGCCTGATCCCAGCGGCCACGTTGTCGCCGATCGACATCGACGGGAAGGGGTTCGGACGTTGGAACACCATGCCGATGGCCCGGCGCACGGCCACGGGGTCGACGCTGCTGGCATAGATGTCCTCGCCCTCGAGGGTCACCAGGCCCGTCGCCCGGGCCCCGGGCACGACCTCGTGCATGCGGTTCAGCGTGCGCAGGAACGTGGACTTGCCACAGCCCGATGGCCCGATCAGGGCAGTGACATGCTTGGGCTCGAGGGTGATCGTGACTCCCTCGATGGCCTTGTGCTTGCCGTACCAGGCACTGACATCGACGGCTTCGATGCGCTTCATGGCTGCCTCACTCGAGCTGGTTTCGGGCGGTCAGCAATCTGGCTGCGACCGTGAGGACGACGACGACGACGATGAGCGTCAGGGCCGCGGCCCACGCCCGGTCGATGGCGGTGTCGAAGGCCGAGGAGGCCTGGCGGAACACGAAGAGCGGCAGCGACTCCTCGGGGCCGCTGAAGGGATTGGTACGAGTCGAGTCGTACCCGAACGACGTGAGCAGCAATGGCGCCGTCTCGCCGGTGACCCGGGCGACGGCGAGCATGACGCCGGTGGTGATGCCGGCTGAGGCAGTGGGCAGCACGACCCGCAGCAGCGTCCGCCACCTGGCGATGCCCAGGGCATAGGACGCCTCCCGCAGCGACGCGGGGACGAGTTTGATCATCTCCTCGGCCGATCGCACGACGATGGGCAGCATCAGGATCGAAAGTGCCAGCGATGCTGCGAACCCCGAGAAGCCCTGGTGGAGGGCGAGCACCCAGAAGGCGTAGACGAACAGGCCGGCGATGACCGACGGGATGCCCACCATCACGTCGACCATCACGCTGATGGCCCTGGCCAGCAGGCCGGTGCCGTACTCGGTGAGGTAGATGGCCACGAGCAGACCGGCGGGTACGGAGATGAGCGAGGCCAGCAGGACCTCCTGGAGCGTGCCGATGATGGCGTGGTAGGCGCCCCCCGTCGTGTCCCTCGGCCCCACCCCCTTCATGGAATGGGTGAAGAACTCGAGGTTGAGGGCCTTGGTGCCGCGCACGACCGTGTAGATGAGCACCGAGCCCAGGGCGATGAGGCACACGACCGCGGCCGTCACCATCAACACGCCGGCCAACCGGTCGATGACCGAGCGCCGCCCCTCGACCCGGCCGGCGGCGCCCAGATAGGCGATGGTGGCGACGAGCCAGGCCACCACCACGAAATCGGCCCTTCCCTGCAGAGGCGTCAGGGCGAAGGCGACGGCGGTCACGCCGGCACCGGCGGCGACGGCGGTCAGCGCCTGCGAGCGTTGCAAACGACCCCTTCCCGTGGTGAGCGAGGTCGCTTCCGAGGGCGTCGGAGCCAGCTCGTCGAGCACGGGTTGGTCGGTCATGCCAGCCCTGACGCAGCCCGGCCCGTGCGCCGTATGACACCCCTGGCGGCGAGAGTGGCGGCCAGGGTGAGGGCGAACAGCACCAGCCCGCTGGCCACCAGGGCGGATCGGCCGAGTGAGCCCGCGTCGCCGAACTTGGTGGCCACGTTGGCGGCGATGGTGTTGCCACCGGGCTGGAGGATCTCGAGGTTGACGTCGAACGTGGCCGCCAGCACCAGGGCGATGGCGATGGTCTCCCCCAGGGCTCGGCCCAGACCGAGCACCATGGCGCCCACGATGCCGCTGCGGCTGGCCGGGAGCACAGCGGTACGGATCATCTCCCACCGGGTGGCCCCGAGAGCCAGGGCCGCCTCTCGCATGTCGCCGGGGACCTGGCGGAACACCTCGCGGGTCACGGCGGCCACGATGGGCAGGACCATGAGGGCGAGCACCACCGAGGCGGCGAACATGGACTTGCCGAAGAGGTTGTCCGCGTCATGGAAGATGGGGATGAAGCCGAGATAGTGGGCCAGCCACTGCTGGAGCGGGACCATCCTGGGAACGAGGAACATCACCCCCCAGAACCCGTAGACGACGCTGGGCACGGCGGCGAGGAGGTCGATGAGGTAGCCGACCCACCGCCCGACGACAGCCGGCGCGTACTCCGTGGTGTACAGCGCCGATCCGACAGCCACAGGCACGGCGATGAGGAGGGCGATGACACTGGAGAGCAGCGTCCCCCACAACAGGGCGGCCACCCCGAACGTCGGTGGGCTGGTGTCGGGGAACCACTTCGTCTCGGTGAAGAACCCGAACCCGGCGGAGCGCAACGCCGGCCACGCCTTGACGAACAGGAAGACAGTGATGACCGACAGGACGGCGAGGACGATGACACCGACGGTGGTGGTGAGGGTCTGGAACACGCGGTCGCCGAAGCGTCGCGCCGAACGACCCGCGGGAACGGGCCGTTGGCTGGTCAGCTGGTCACCGCCGCGAGTGCCGGCGTGAGGATCGACTGGGGCAGCGGCGCGTAGTCGAGGCCCTCGGCCAGCCTCTGGCCGTCGGTGAGGACCCACTGGGCGAAGTGCTTCAAGTCCGTCGTCTTGGTCGGGTCACCCGCTTTGTAGAACAGCAGATACGTCGTGGTGGCGATGGGGTAGGCGGAGGGGCTGGCCGGGGTGAAGTTCAGGGTGAGGGTACCGTCGTCTTTGGGCATGGCCTCGGCCAGGGCGGCGGTGACACCGGCTGCGGTCGGGGCGACGAATTGGCCCGCCGTGTTCTTGATCCGGGCCGTCCCCAGCGACGACTGCTTCGGAAAGCTGACCTCGGAGTAGCCGATGGCGCCGGCGGACTGCTTCACGGCCTGAGTCACGCCGTCAGAACCCTTGGCCCCGGTGCCGGCGGGCGCATGCCAGTCCTTGTCGGTGGGGAAGTCCCACAGCCCGGGCGCAGCAGCCGCCTTGAGGTACGACGTGAAGACCTGGGTGGTACCCGAGCCGTCCGATCGGTGCACAACCTGGATGCCAGTGCTCGGTAGCGACGCGCCGGGGTTGTCGGCCTTGATGGCGGCGTCGTTCCACTTGGCGATCTTGCCCGAGAAGACGCCGGCCAAGGTGTCCGGCGACAGCTCGAGGTTCTTGACCTGGGCCAGGTTGTACTCGACGGCGATACCTCCGGCGACCCAGGGGACGGCGACGACGGCGCCGGCACCACCCGTTGCCGCCTGCTCATCGGGCTTGAGGGCCACGTCGGAGCCGGCAAAGTCGACGGTCTTGGCCGTGAGCTGCTGGATGCCTGCCCCCGAGCCCACGCCCTGGTAGTTGACCGTCACCCCGGGGGCCGCCTTGCCGTACTGCTTGATCCACTCCTGGAGCATGCTCTGGACGAAGGTGGAGCCCGCACCCGAGAGGCTGGCCGTGTCCTTGGCGCCGGCTGCCGCGCTGGTCGGCGTCGACCCTGTGGTGTCGGTGGCCGATTTGCCACTGCTGCCGCATGCCGTCGCCACCAGGGCGAAGGTGCACAGAGCTGCGAGTCCCGCGGGAACGCGTCGATTCAAGGTTGTCTCCTCAAGGGTGCCGGTGGCGTCGGGGCATCGGGGATACCAGACGCCGACCCGACAGGTGGCTGCACGGATCGCAGCCTAAGGAAAGGGAGAGGCGGGAGCCTGAACGCAGGGTGAACGCAGGGTGAACGGCCGGTGAAGGATGCCCGGAGGGCAGGTGAGGTGGCCGGAGGGCGGACCGAGGCCGCCGGTGATCGACCGGCCGGCTACCCGCTGCTCTCTTCCATCTCCTCGTCGGGGACCCCGAGATCCCATTCGAGGATCAGTGCCTCGCGCTCGGCGTCGCGCACGACGCGCTCCCTGTTCCGCCGGAACTGGGGGTCGTGGGGGGGCAGCAGGAGCAGGCGGGCCGTGGCCCGTTCCTTGAACGACTCCACCGCGTTGCGGTCACCGCCGAACTGGGACACGACCTCCCAGTGGGGCGCAACAGGACCCAGGTAGATGATCCGCACGTGACCCCGGGGGGCTCGCTGGTCTTCTTCCACAGGTACAGTCGACATCCGTTCAGGCTACACGGCCGTGCTCGGCGATCCATCCGGGCCCCCGCCTCCGTAGGACAGGTGGGAACCAACAACAGACCCATTTCGTTGTCGTGGGAGTGGGGCGATCAGGAGGGTCCATGGACACCTTGTGGATGGCCGAGGGAAATTGCCGAGACAAGTCGCCTTCGCTGTTCTTTCCGAGCGACGGCGTCGGCGTGGAGGTGGCCCGGCGGGTATGCGTCGACTGCCCGGCCAAGATGCCGTGCCTGGAGTACGCCCTGGCCAACGGCATCGATCACGGTGTCTGGGGTGGGGCGTCGGAGCGTGAGCGGCGCCGCATCGCCCGCCGCCGTCGTCTCGAACGAGCGGCGGCCATCGGCACGGTCGTCCCCGTCCCCTGACGCCGGGGGGGCGACCCCCCGCTGCTTCCCGCTCCCTGCTCCCTACGCAGCGATGGGCTCGACCAGGGTGCGACAGACCCGACGCATGCGCTCGACCAGCGACGAGCCCCCCGCAGCCGGCAGGGCCCGGGCCACGGCCATGAGCTGGTCGACGGGTGCCTCGCTCACGAGGGAGTAGACGGTGTGGCCCCGGTGCCACACCAGCACCTGACCACCGGGCCAGGCGTAGATCCAGCCCTTCGCCGAACCCACGCCGACCGGCTTCCCAGACGCCGGCAGGTCGCGCGCCGCCAGCCCCCCCCGCTGCTCGAACACCGAGAGGTCGTACAGCCCGTCGCTGTAGAGGACCTGCACGGCCCCGGGTTCCCGGTAGGCGTCCATCCGCCGGAAGCCACCCGGGAGGGCCACGGGTGCCGACACCGACGACAGGTGGTGTGCCGAGTGGTCGGCCAGGCGCGTCGGGGCGGCCGGGGCGGCGATCTGGGGGTTCAGGTCGATGGACGAGAAGGCGACGACGCGGGTGGGGTGGCCGCTGAGGTCCAGCTGCTCGCGTCGCAGGAGGAGGCCGTTGTCGGCGTCCAGGAAGAGGCGCTCGCGGACAGTGCCGGCCTGGCGCACCTCGACCATCGTGGTCGGCCGCGAGGCCACGGTCGTGGTCGTGGTCGAAGGCTGAGCCGGCGTCAGGTCGTACTTGGCGGCCAGGTCGGGGCGATGGCCCGGCGAGGGCGTCCCCGTCCACAACAGGTCCCAGTCGCCCGCGGGGTGGCGGACCATGGTGGCACCGCCGGGTTCGGCCATCACCGTGGACTTGCCCTGGACCTCATAGGAGCCGCCGGACGCCCGCACGGTCAGGTCGTCGGAGTGTGAGCCATGACCGTCGTCCCAGGTGACCCGGACCACTCCGACGAACGACAGGCGCTCGGCCGCCAGGCGGGACGCGTCGAAGGGGTTGTCGGCCGCGCTGGCACTGCCTCTCAGGCTGGCGCCTGGGCCGGCGGGCCCGGTACTGCCTCTCAGGCTGGCGCCCGGGCCGGCGGGCCCGGCGAGAGCGGGCGGCGCGGTCACCAGCAGAAGGAGGGCGCAGCCGGTGACGGCCGCCCTCATGGCCGGAAGGCGACCGGGACGACGGCCGGAGCCAGGTCGCTCACCGGGTCGCCGCCCCCGCCCGCGGTGGCATGGGCCTCGATGAAGCGGGTCACCGGGGGGGCGGTGGATGCATCGTGGGGTGCCACCAGGCCGAGAACAACGACGGTGGCCGCGGCGCAGGCGACCATGGCGGCTACACCGGCACGCCAGCGCGAGCGCGGGGCGCGGTCGAGGGGGACGACGGTGGCGCCGTGAGCCGGGCCGGGGCCGGCGGGGCCGGGATCCACCACGTCGGTGGCGAACAGCCGCGGGTAGAAATCGGCGGGCGGCTCGACCGGCGGGAGGGCCCGCAGCCAGGTCCGGGCCTGGCTGACGGCGAGGTTCTCGGCCGCGCAGGCCGGACACCCGGCCAAGTGGGCCCGGGCCACCTCGGCGGCGCCGGCGCCACCGAGCTCCCCGTCGAGCAGGGCGCTCAGGGCATCGCCCAGGTGCCCGCTCGGTACTCTGCTCCGGGCGCCGCTCGGGCTCGGCGTCTCCATCGGTCGGTCATCCATCGCCACGGGGACCTCCAGTGACAAGTGACTTGCGCAATTGGGCCCGTCCTCGGTGGATGCGACTGCGGACGGTGCCGAGAGGGATGTCCAGGGCTTCGGAGATCTCCTCGTAGGAATTGCCCACCACGTCGCAGAGCACCACGACGGTCCGGTACTCGGGGGAAAGGCGGAGGAGGGCGGCTTGGATGTCGGCGGACAGGACCTGCGACTCCAAGGCGACATCGGCGCCCTCGATGGGCGGGAGCACCCGGTCGGGCTCGTCGGCCATCATCTCGGTGGGACGGCGTCGGCGCCACCGGACTTCGTCGAGGAAGGTGTTCGTGGCGATACGGCTCAACCATCCCTCCAGGTTCCCGGGCTGGTAGGTGGCCAGGCCCTTTCGGACCCGGAGCAACACCTCCTGCACGAGATCCTGCGCGTCGTCGTTGTTCCCGGTCAGGCGGTAGGCGACGGTGTAGAGGAAGCGCCCATGGCTTCGAGCGATCTCCTCCCACGTCGGAACCCCACTACCTGTCATGAGAACGACGGCAAGCGCCGTCGGGTTCCCTCTAAGAGGAGGTAGGCGGCGCGTCTCGGCGCGCGCGGGCCTCACGCTCGTCGAGGAGGGCGTCGAGCTCGGCCTTGGTCATGGTGACGACCTTGTCCTCGGGCTTGGGCGCCACGGGTTTGTCTTCCTTCTCGGACTCCTCGACGCCCTTCTTGAACTCCTTCGAGGCCTCGCCCAACGACTTGGCCAGCTTGGGCAACCGGGTGGCGCCGAAGAGGAGGAAGACGATGATCAGGATGATGATCAGTTCAGGGGGTCCGAGGTTCATACTGGTTTCAGGCTACAGCTTGCGGCCAACATCGCCATGTCGTCGGGCTCGGTCACCGAAAACCCGTCGCCGCCTGCCCCGAGCACCACCGTGTCCACGCCGAGGGCCGACCACTCCTCGAGGCCGGCCCCGACCTCGTCCACAGTGGCCACCAGACGCCCCCGGCGCCACTCGTCGAAGGTGGTCGAGCCGGGAACGGCCGCCGGGGCGACATCGCGCAGACGCCGGAACCGACGCTCCAGATCGGCCCCGCTCTCGCCCACCAGGGCCGTGAGCCCGAGCGAGCGGGTGACGGTGGCCGGATCTCGCCCGACCCGCTCGCAAGCCACGTCGAGGGCGTTCAGGCGTTGCCGGTAGGCGTCGGGTGTCCAGGCCCCAGCTGCGTTCCAGCCCTCGGCGTGACGGGCGACCATGTCGAGCAGGTCGTCGCCGTCGCCCCCGAGCCAGATCGGGGGATGGGGCCGCTGCACCGGCAGCGGCAGGCAGCGGGCGTCGGTGACCCGGATGTGGGCGCCGGTGAACGAGAAGGGGCCGCCGCCGAACATGCCCGCCAGCACCTGGCAGACCTCGCCCAGCGGCGCGGCATCCCCGCTCAGACCCGGCACTCCGCTCGGGCCCAGGCCGACCACCAGGCGGCCGGCGGACACGACATCGAGGGTGGCCAGGGCCTTGGCCAGCACGGCTGCGGGGCGGAGGAAGGCGAACAAGAGCGTCCCCAGCCGGGCCCGGTGGGTTGTCCGGGCCAGGGCACCGAGGGCGACGAGGGGGTCGTATCCACCGACGCGGGGTCGGCGATCGGCACTGGTGGCGTCGACCACGACCTGGTCGGCGAGCCACAGTGACTCGAAGCCGAGGCGCTCGGCCAGCTGGGCCCGGTCCCGCACCGTCGCCCACCCCAGCACGTGATCCCAGCCGGTCGGGAGATCGAACTGCGACAGGGCCAGGCCGATGTGCACCCACCGACGGTACAAGCAGCCACACTGGCCCCGATGCTCGAGTGCGTCGTCAACGTCAGCGAGGGGCGTCGGATGGGGGTCATCGACACCATCGCGGGCGCGGCCGGTGCGTTTCTGCTCGATGTCCATGTCGACGCCCATCACAACCGGGCGGTACTGACCCTGGCCGGCGCCGACCCCGACCTCGAGGACGCGGTGCGCGCCGTCACCGTCGAGGCCGTGGCCACCATCGACCTCGGCGGCCATGGCGGCGCCCACCCCCGCCTGGGGGCCGTCGACGTTGTGCCCTTCGTCCCCCTCGGCACCACCCCCTTCGACCAGGCCGTGTCCGCCCGCGACCGTTTCACCGCCTGGGCCGCGGCCGAGCTCGGGCTCCCCTGCTTCGTCTACGGACCCGAGCGGTCGCTGCCCGAGGTGCGGCGCCGGGCCTTCGTGGACCTAGCGCCCGACACCGGGCCGCCGATGCGCCACCCGACCGCCGGGGCTGCGTGCGTCGGTGCCCGGGGTGTCCTGGTGGCCTACAACCTGTGGCTGGCCCCGGGGGTGGACGCCACTGTTGCCCGGGCCGTGGCTGCGGCCGTGCGGGGTGCGGGGGTGCGGACCCTCGGCCTCGACCTCGGTGGACGAGCCCAGGTCTCGACGAACCTCGTCGACCCGCTCCACGTGGGGCCGGCGCAGGTGTACGACGCCGTGGCTGCCCGGGTGGCCGTGGAGCGGGCCGAGCTGGTGGGACTGGCCCCGGCGGCCGTCGTCGATGCCGTGGACCCCCGACGCCGGGCCGAGCTCGATGTCGAGCCCTCCCGCACCATCGAGGCCCACCTGGCCGACCGGGGCCCGCCGGGCGGGCGGGTGACCGGCGACGCCTGAGGGCCGCCGGTTCCGCGAGGGCGGCGTCCCGCCGGCCGCAACCCGTCGTGGAGGGCTGCGGCCGAGAGACGCTGGAGTCAGCGTCAGGCCGAGGCCACGTCCCCCCGGGCCCCGGCCCGCTGGCGGCGGATGCGGCGGCGCTCCCGCTCCGACAGGCCGCCCCAGATCCCGAACTTCTCGCCGTTCACGAGGGCGTACTCGAGGCACTCTTCGCGCACGATGCACGCCCGGCAGACCGACTTGGCCTCTCGGGTCGACGCTCCCCGTTCGGGAAAGAAGAGGTCAGGGTCGACCCCCAGGCAGTTGGCCTGCCCCTGCCACGTGCGTTCACCCAGGTCGACCCTGTGCCCTCGCCTGTCCATCGGTTCGCTCCCATCGCCGGCTCGCACCGTCCTGTCACGGCCACGTCGCTCTGGCATGTCGTTGCGGGCAGGTGCGGTCGCACCATCCCACCGATGTAATTACAAGGATGTCATCATGGCCCGTGACTGGCGGGCACGCAAGCCCCGAGGCGACCAGACTGTGCGCCATGCGCATTCAGGCGGTCCCGGGCGACATCACCACCCTGGACGTGGACGCCATCGTCAACGCTGCCAACGAGACGCTGCTCGGAGGTGGCGGTGTCGACGGGGCGATCCATCGTCGTGCCGGACGCGCCCTGGTCGAGGCCTGCCGGCCACTCGGCGGCTGCGCGACGGGCGACGCCAAGGCCACGCCGGGCTTTGCCCTGCCCGCTCGCTGGGTCATCCACACGGTGGGGCCGGTGTGGCGAGGCGGCACCGCCGGCGAACCCGAACGGCTGGCGTCGTGCTACCGGCGCTGCCTCCAGGTCGCCGACGAGCTGGGCGCCCGATCGATCGCCTTCCCCGCCATCTCCACCGGCGTGTACGGCTACCCGGCGGCCGAGGCAGCCAAGGTGGCCGTCGACACGGTGACGTCAACAGGAGCCGGCGTCGACCAGGTCACCTTCGTGGCCTTCGACGAGCGCACGCTGACGCTCTACCGCGACCTCCTGGCACCTCACCTCCCGGGCGGCGAGAGCTGATGCCCGGGCCGACCGGAGTGGTGCTGATCGCCATCGGGCTCGGCCTCGTCTCGTTGCCCATCACCAGCATCATCGACGCCGCCCGCCGCCCTGCCCTGCAATGGACCCGCGTCGGGCTCAACCGCCGCACCTGGATCCTCGTCCTGGCCGTGGGGACGGTCCTCGGCCTCGGCGTCGTGGGCGTGGTGGCCGCCCTCGAGTACCTCACCTCGGTGCGCCCCAAGCTCCAGATGGCCGCGGAAATGGGCGGCGGCTGAGCTCAACCGGTGTTGCGCAGGCCGGCGGCGATGCCGTTGATGGTGACCAGCAGTCCCCGCCGCAGCAGGGCATCGGGCTCGCCCGCCTGTCGCCACCGGGACAACAGGTTGACCTGCAGATGGCTGATGGGGTCGAGATAGAGGTCGCGCGCGCCGAGGGTGCGGGCCAGGGCGGGTTGACGTTCGAGAAGCCTGCGCTGACCGGTGACGGCGAGGACCTCGGCCAGGGTGAGGTCGTACTCGGCGGCGATGACGTCGAACAGGTAGTGCAACGACGGGTCGACCAGGCGATCGACGTAGAGGCGGGCCACACCGAGGTCGACCTTGGACAGCACCATCTCCACGTTGGAGATGAAGGTCCGGAAGAAGTGCCATCCCTCGTACATGTCGGCCAGGGCCCGGGGACCGTCGGAGGCCCGGGCCGCGGTCAGACCTGAACCCACGCCGAACCAGCCGGGCACGATCTGGCGGGACTGCGTCCAGGCGAAGACCCAGGGGATGGCGCGCAGCGACTCGAGGTCACCGCCACTGCCGCGCCGGGCCGGGCGCGAACCGATGTTGAGCTCGCTCAGCTCCTCGACCGGCGTGGACGCCTTGAAGTACCCGGGCAGGTTCGGGTCGGCCAGCAGTGCCCGATAGGCGCACACGGCGGCGGCGGCGGTGGTGTCCATGGTGGCGTCCCACTCGTCGAGCACGTCGAAGTCCAGGCGTGACGTCCGGTGCAGCACCGTCGCCTCGACGACGGCAGCCAGGGCCAGTTCGAGGTTGTGACGGGCCAGGCTCGGGAGCAGGTACTTGTCGGAGATCACCTCACCCTGCTCGGTGACCTTCATCGGTCCCTGGAGCACACCGAAGGGTTGCGCCAGCACGGCGTCGTGGGTGGGCCCGCCGCCGCGTCCGACGGTTCCCCCCCGCCCGTGGAAGAGACGCAGGAGCACGCCGTGCCCCAGGGCGGTGTCGCGAAGCTTGCGCTGGGCCTTGTGGATCTCCCACTGGGAAGCGACGATGCCGGCGTCCTTGTTGGAGTCCGAGTAGCCCAGCATCACCTCCTGGACATCACCGCGGACGGTGACGACAGCCCGGTAGGAGGGGTCGGACAGGAGCTGGTCGAGGATCTCCCCGGCCGCGGCCAGCTCGGCGGCCGTCTCCAGCAGCGGTACGAACCCGATGCGGGCGACGCCCCGGTGCACGTCGACCAGGCCGGCTTCACGGGCCAGGACAACGGCGGCGAGGACGTCGTCGGGCCCCTTGGTCATCGACACGATGTAGCTCTCCACCGCATCGGTGCCGAACCGGTCGAGGATCGACCGGAGCGTCGTGAAGAGGGCGTAGGTGTCGGCCGGCTGGCCGTCGAGAGCGGGGATCGGCCCGAGAAGTGGGCGGCGGCTGGTCAGCTCGGCACTCAGAACGTCGAAACGGGCGTCGCCGTCGAGTGACGAGTAGGCCCGGCCGAGATCGCCCAGGTCGTCGAACGCCGCACCAACGGCGGCGTGGAGGCGCTGGGCGTGTTCTCGGACGTCGAGGATGGCCAGTTGGAACCCGAAGGCGGTCACCGATCGGATGAGGCGGGCCAGCGACCCGTCGGCCGCCAGTTCGCCGCGATTGGCCATCATCGACTGGCGCATGAGCTCCAGGTCGGCGAGCAGGCCGGCGGGGTCGGCGTACTCGGTGGCTGCCACCGCCGATCGCCCATCGGCCAGGCGGGCCCGGGTGTTGCGGAGGCGCTGGGCGACGAACGAAGCCTTCAGACGGTAGGGCTCCTCGGCGTTCTTCTCGCCCCATCGGGCGACGACATCGGGCAGCACGGCGGCGTCGGCGACGAGGCTCTCCCGCAACTCCGGCGACACCGAGGCGATCTGGGTCGACGAGCTCAGCTCGGTGATGAGGCCGTCGACGTCGGTCAGGAGCATCTCGATCCCCAGGTCGTGCTGCTGGGCCAGCACGGCCACCGTCACCTCGGGCGTGACGTTGGGATTCCCGTCCCGGTCGCCGCCGACCCAGCTCCCGAGGCGAACCGGCGTGGTCCCGACGGGCACCTCCACGCCGAGGTCTTGCACCTGGCCGACGAAGTCCCCGACCACGCGTGGCACCACGTTGCGGGCCAAGTCGTCGAGGTAGTAGTTGACCGCGCTCGCTTCCTCCGCCGGCGTCGGGCGCTCGCGGCGGAGCTCGTCGGTCTGCCACAGGAGGTCGACGAGCTCGGCGATGCGCCCGTCGATTGCCGGGTGGTCGTCTCCGGCACTGCGACTGCGGACCTGCAGCAACTCACCCACCCCCCGCAGCTTGGTGAGGACCGACCGGCGGGCCACCTCGGTGGGATGCGCGGTGAACACCGGCCGCAGCTCGATCAGGCCGATGGAACGGTGCAACTGGGCCATGGCCGCGGGTTCCGCCGCCACCCGCTGGACGAGCTGTCGGATGGCGCTGCCGTGCTCGGCCCTGTGGCGGTCGAGCGCCGTCGCCCGGTGCACCTGCTCGGCGGTGTTGGCCAGGTAGAAGTAGGACGAGAACGCCCGAGCCAGCAGGATCGTGGTCACCAGGTCGGCGTCGCCCAGCAGCGTCGCCATGTCCCCACCCCCGCCGTCCCGGCGGCGCTGGCGGCTCAGCTCGCGCACCCGCTCCACCAGCTCGAGCAGCTCGGGCCCGACCTGGCGCACCAGGGTCTGGCCCAGCAATGACGCCAACAGGCGGGTGTCGGCCCGCAAGCCGTTGTCGAGCTCCGTCTCGACGCTCATGCAGGGAGGTGGGGAGAGGGCGCTACAGGTGCTCGGCGGCGGCGGCCTGCACGGTGGCGGTGATGCCGTCCCAGTCGACCCCTGGCAGGCGGGTGATGGTGACGAAATCGTTCACCCCGAACAGTGATGCCACTCCGCCTCCGGCGAACACGGCGGCGGCAAAAGGGTGAGCTGCGGCTGCCTCGGCGTTGGCGAAGTTGATGGTGGCCGGGAGTCGCACGTCGAGGGAGTACTTCATGGCGTTGGGATTGGGCGTCGGGGTGGGGCTCGCGGTTGCCATGGGACCCCGATCGTAGGCGACCGGAAGTACCGTGGTCGCCAGTGGCCAGCGAGGACCCCACCATGCGCTTCGCCGAGCTCGTGCAGGGCCCCGAGGACGAGTTGCCCCTCGACGAGGCCGCCCTCTTGGTGGCCGCCCACGCCTACCCCGATCTCGACATCGTCTTCGAGCTCGAGTTGCTCGACGGCATCGCCGACGGGTGCCCGTCGCGCACCCTCGACGGCTGGCGCTCCCACCTGTTCGAGGCCATGGGGTTCACCGGCAACGTGGCCGACTACTACGACCCCGACAACTCCTTCCTAAATGTCGTCGTCCGCCGGCGGGTGGGGCTGCCCATCACCTTGTCGGTTCTCGGCCTGGCCGTCGGCCGCCGCCTCGGCCTCGACATGGTCGGGGTCGGCCTTCCCGGCCACTTCCTGCTGCGCCACGACGTGGCCGGTGAGCCGCCGGTGTTCGTCGACCCCTTCGCCGGTGGGCGCGTCCTCGACCGGGACGGGTGTATCGAGCGCTTCAAGGCCGTCAACGGCCTGGACGCGCCGTTCGTCGAGTCCTACCTCGACCCGGTCGGGCCTCGCGCCATCCTCGGTCGCATGCTGGCCAACCTCCGGGCGATCTACGCGTCGCGTGGCGACGTCGACAGCCTGGCCTGGGTCTTCGCTCTCCGCCTGGCCATCCCGGGGACGCCGGCCATCGAGCGCCGTGAGCTGGCGCGAGTGCTGGGCTCCACCGGCCAGTTCGCCGAGGCGGCCGAGGTCCTGGAGGGACTGGCCCTCGCTCTCCCGGCCATGGAGACGGCGCTCGAAGCCGAAGCCATCGCCCTGCGCGCCCGGCTCAACTGACCCCTGAGCCCGAAACGGTGAGCGCAGCCGTTCCCATGCCGCGCCGACACGGCCGGGTTCACTGGAGACCTGCCGCGCTCGTGACCGGCCGTCGTCCCGCCCCTGACCGGCATATCGAGATCGCGTGCAGGCCGCCCCAGCCGCGCATTCTGGGCGCGGGGCTTGGGGCGCGTCCCCTCGTTACCGCTCACCCCCCGCCCGTACAGACATGACAGGGGTTCCTGCTCGGTGCGAGATCGGCGTCAGAGCCGGACGTAACCGCGGACCGGACGGTGCAACCGGTGGCGCCAATCCGACATCGGCACCTATGCGCGGACACCGCAGACCCTCTCCTGGGCGGCACCGTGGGGCGTTACCGGGCGCGCGGAACGCACTGCTTCGCCGGTTCCCGGGCGCCGCCGGCGCCTTCGCGAACGTCCCTGATCGGCAAATCGGGGATGCACCCAGTTCCTCGCGTCGCGGACCGCTTGGCGCCTACCCGAGGCTCCGCAGGTCTCGGGCGAACGCTTCAAAGTCGTGCCACTCGAGCAGCCCGAGGACGTCGATCGCCATATTCCGGCTCCGGTAGTCGCCGAACTTTCGATCGACCTCCGCCGGAAGAACCTCGAAACATCTTTCGACGGGCGGCCTGAAGTCCTGGTCCTCCCAATGCAGGCCTTGGTTTCGACCTTGCCAGATCACCTCCTTTAGCAGTTGCCAGCCAAATGTGCGGCCGTCAGGAGCCGCCCCTAGCGAGCCATGTACGATCGAGATCCCCTGCTTTCCGTACTGGAGGAGGGCACTAGCGAGCGCTGCGACAGAGAACGATTGCGCCGTCGCACGCCTGGCCAGAGCCTGCAGTTCAGCGCTCCTGCAGTAGCGCTCTCTGTCGGGACCGAAGTACGTCTCCCATTGCATCTGTGTCGCCATGGCCACGTCGTCGACATCATCAGCGTCTATCGCCAAGGCTTCCGCTCGCTGATAGCCGTGGTGAGTCTGTCGGGTCGAAGCCCCAACCTCTGCTTCAAGTTGCCGAAGCCGCTGGCCCTCCTCCCAGATGATGGGAACAAGCTGCTCCACGGCATGACGGATCTCCTGGACGTACTCGTCCATCGGCATCCGAAACCTTGCCGTCGGGCCAGCCACCTGGCCATCATGCATCCTGGACCCGGGAGCGCCACCTACCCCCGCCTGGAGGAGACGGACGGCCGTCGACACGAGCGAATCCACCCAAGTGGTCGCGAGCAGTGTGATCCTTTCGGTGTGGAGGTCGCCGACGTCGGACCCCTTCCCACGCTCCCACCACCGGTCGTCGGCGACCGATTCAGCATCCGGCTCTCCGGGTTGCCGCCGTCAAAGACGATCGGACGATCAATGCGGAACCTACGGTCGCCCCAGCGCACGTGATTCATGCATCTTCGTCGTGCTGGCGTCGAGGCGATGGGAGGCCGGAAATGGTACGAGGAGGCGGTCGGCCTGTCGCTCACCTATTGGGCTCCCGACCCACCTTCCGCCGTGCGCCAGATGTATCTGGACGGAGTCATGGACACGCTGGGCGCAAGCCAAGGGCCGACCTTCGTCTACCTCCCGATCGTTTACATCGACGACTGCCAAGTCGCCAGCGCCCACGTGTCCACCCGGGTCGGCCCAGTCGTCGAGTACGAGATGGAGGTCGTCTTCCTCTAGCATCCGCGACCGCGCTGTTCGCAGAGCCCTTTCTCGTGCTCCCTACCGTCGGTTCGGGGGGAGATCGGCACGCGCCAACGCGGGAAACCCGCGGGTCCCATTGGCCAGCCGGACCGGTTGAGTCCCGATGGGTGGTGTACGAGGCTGTCGGTTCCGACGGTTCTCGCATCAACCTGAGCCGATCAATGTAGATGATCGGCGTGTTCTGCATAGTATCAAAGCGAAGCTGCGGCGTAAAGGTA
>JBPCNP010000156.1:0-20404 GCA_051001215.1 Acidimicrobiales bacterium | reverse complement strand
AGGCTGAGGTTGAGCACGGCGAGGATCGCCCACCGCCGGGGGTCGGCCTCCTCCCGATCCTGACGGTCGGTGCGCGCAGGCTCGACGCGCGTCATGGCCGGTCGGCCATCGGCGAGGTCCGATCGAGGAGCGCGCGCGGGAGGTTCATGGCGAGGGGTCTTCGGCGACGCCGACCGCCAGGCCGGGGCCAGGTCGTCGAGGCCCAAGAGTAGGGCTTCCCGGCGGCGTCGGTATCAACGGTAAGCAACGAACGAGGCGTGGAAGTCGGACGGCCCAGCCGCGCCTCGGCGCGTCATGCCCGGACCATCGGTTGGAGGCGGTCGCTGGTCGGCACCGGGCCATGACGTCCTCGATGAAGGCCTGGACGTGGTCCCGGCGGGACCTCGCTGTATCGGTCCGCATGTCCCGAGGGCCGAGGAAGCGATCAGCCGGTTGGCCGCTCCGACACACGTCGGAAGAATCTTCGGGCAGCCGGTTCGTCGCCCGCCGCGACCGTGCCAGGGACGGTACGAGGCCCGTGAGGTCGCCTACCGTGGTGGTCGTGGATGTCTCGGACATGCCTCGGGTGTCATCCGCTGAAGAAGTGTTGTGCACGCCGCCGGCGGGCGCTCCTCTCCGGATGAGCGCACGTCACAGGCCATATGAGGCCTCCGTAGCTCAGCTGGATAGAGCGGCTGCCTTCTAAGCAGCGGGTCGCAGGTTCGAGTCCTGCCGGGGGCACGACAAAATCGCAGTAGAGAAGGGTCAATGGTAGCCAGTAAGCGTGTTCAGGCCGGTCAATCCGCAACAAATCCGCAACAGGTGCGCCAGGGAATGGGCCCCCGGTCAGGGCGCTCCGCCCAAGTGCGCCGGCTAGAGGGAGTCGCTGTAGGAACACGGTCGCTGCTCATCAACCGGACCACAATTCGTCGCTTTCGGATGGAGAGACAGTCCGCAGGTGACGAGGGTCAGCCGGCAGCGTGTCCCAGACGGTCGGGTCTCCGACCCGGACCGGTAGTTCATGGGATGAAAGGAAGTCAACGAACAGGGGCGAGGGTTTCGCCCGAGCGAGTGGCTGCTGGGGCAAGGACCCCGTGCATGCTGAGTTGGTGTGCGACATGGCCGATCCGCTGACAAGCGTCGTAGTCGCCAACATCGGAGAACAGCTCGGCGTCGGTCAGGCCAACTGCCAGGCGGCTCTGGCGGCTGCGCAGGTCGAGGACATCATCGTGGACAGAGACCTGGGCCCGGACCAGGCGTCGCCCACGGACGCGCTCGGCCGTCATGCCCTCGATGTCGTCCACCAGATGGCGATAGGCCTCGACGACGACGGATGACGCCGGTCGGCCGAGATAGATCACCGAGAAGGCATTCGGTGCGGCCCAGCAGCCGCCGGAAGCACTGCCGAGAAGGGCGCTTTCGGCTCAGCTCGGGCTCACGTGGCGGTCGAGAATCCCTCGACGCTTACCCTCGGTGCTGCGCTGACGGCTACCGCCAGGTCGCGATCCACCCGTTACATGGCCCCCGAGGTCAGGCGTTCCACTGCGGCCAACACGGCGGGGAAGTCGCCTTCGATGAGCACGTCAAGCGGCCGGCGTGCGCCGAGTGAGCGATTTCTGCCATGTAGCCAGATCTGTACGCCCTCGTCGTCGTAGACCTCACTCAGTAGCTCGATCACGTAGTCCAAGTCGAGCAGGCGGTCTCGAGCCGAACCCTGAGGACGATGCCGCCCTGCCGCCCAGTGCTGCACCTGGCGGGGCTGGACGGCGACGACCTGCGCCAGCTCTTCGGTCGTCACGCTTCGCCGTACGCGCGCCACCCGGTCCGGGTAGGTGCCTCCTGCCATGGTCATCCGTACAGCTGATGCGTTCGCACGTATGCCTCCCTTGTCTGGTCAACGTATTATACGACGTACTGAGCGACAGGGCTAGTATGATACTGTGCGACAGGAGCAACGACATGTCCAAGCTGCTCATCCGCCCCGGTCGCAACGATCACCGAGTCGTCGAGGATCTGCTGGTTGCCGGTGGCGGAATCCGTCGGCTCCGGCCGGTGATCAACCGGCTGGTGCTCGATGCTCCCGTCGCGTCGAGTCGCCCGAGTTCGTCGTCGACGCGACCGTCGATTTCTCGGGGCTCGACGACCGGTCGATCGTCGTGTCCGAGGACCGGCGGTCGGTGACCGTCTCGCTGCCCGCGCCCACGCTGTCGCGGGCTCGGGTCGACTTCGGCCAGAGTCAGGTGGCCAGCCGCCAACGTGGGCTCCTCGACCGTCTCGGCTCGGTGTTCTCCGACTCGCCCAGCAACGATCGCAAGCTCTACGTGCTGACCCAGCAGAAGATGGAAGCCGCCGCAGCCCACGACGGGGAGCTGACGGCGCGGCCCGAGGTCAACACCCGGCACATGCTCGAGACCATGCTCCACTCCCTCGGGTATGCCAACGTGACGGTGAACTTCGCGACCAACCCCGTCTGAGTCCCCGAAGGTCGGTCGGGGTAGACCTCGACCATGACGTCGGTGGTTGGCTCGGTGAGCTTCAAGGATGCCGTCGAGGTGGTGGGCAAGACCGTCGACGCTGTCGGGGTGGCGGCCATCGTCGTCGGGGTGCTGGTGGCCGCGGCCATGACCTTGCGCCCGACGCGCTCGGGCGCCGAGGAGTACCGCGTGTTCCGGCAACGGTTGGGCCGGGCCATCCTCCTCGGGCTGGAGCTCCTGGTGGCGGCCGACATCATCCGCACCGTGGCCGTGACCCCCACCTTCGAGTCCGCCGGCGTGCTGGCCATCATCGTGGTCATCCGGACCTTCCTGAGCTTCAGCCTCGAGGTCGAACTCGAGGGGCGCTGGCCCTGGGAACCGAAGGCCAGCCCCGGCCCCACGGCGGCCGCTGCCGCCTTCCCGGGCCGGCCTCCCGGGCCGGCCTGAACCGACGACACGCTGTCTTCACGGCTCGTTGACGAACTGGAAACAACCGACCCGTAGGGCCGGCATCACAATCGAGAGCGGATCTCGCCGTCACCATCCCGGGAGATCGTCGAATGCTCGCCGCCCTACGACAACGCCGACATCACTTCGCTCATCGGCGTCCGGGTGGTGTGCGACACCCTCGACACCATGGTCAACAACAACCGCCTCCCACGCTGAAGCCGGCGCGGACGGGGCTGGTGTCGCCCGCGACCCGACGGTCTCCGTCTGCGCATAGCGTCGCTTCTCATGGCATCCACAGCGGAACGACAGGCGCGGCGCCAGGGACCCGGTCATCCCCGATCCATGATCCGGGCGATGGGGTCGGCGCTCGTCGTGGCCGCCGGGGCGGGCGTCTATTCGCTGTTGCAGGGCCTGGGCGTGGTCGAGTTCCCGGCCACCCCACTGATGCTCGGCATCATCGCCATCGTCGCCGGGCTCGTCGGGACGCGCGGACGGGTGACCGCCACCGGGCTGGTGTTGGCCGGGTGGGGGTCGGCCATCCTCCTCGTCCTGCACGGCGTGGTGCCCGGTGACCGGACCACCCCGGCCTACATGCTCGGCGTGGGTGCCGGCCTGCTGGTGAGCGCAGCCGTCGCTCCCCGTCCCGACAGGGGCGACTGGCTCACCAGCGCCGCGGTGACCGCAGTCACCGGCCCACTGGCGCTCTATGCCGTCCCGGACATGACATCGGTCGGTCGTTGGCCCCTGTGGACGGTGGTGCTCCTGGTCTGGTCGGCGTGGGAGGGATTCTGGGCGTTGCGTGCCCGCCGGGTCATCCCGGCTTCGGCTCAGCTCCGAACTGCTCCCTGACGACCGAAAGGGCCCGCCACGGGTTCACCTGCGGTCGAACGCTCCAGACGACGCAGCCCGAGAGGTGGACGTGGCACTCGACAGCCAGACCCAGACCGTCATTCGCAGCCTGTCAGCCCTGGGTGGTGACCCCATCGAGTCGCTGTCGCCGGCCGAGGCCCGGCTGCAGCCGGGGGCGGCCGACGCGGTTCGCGAGGTCCTGTGGGCCGAGGGGTCGAACCTGTCACCGGAGCCCGTGGGAGCCGTCGAGGACATCGCCATCGACGGACCGGGCGGCCCCATTCCCCTGCGCGTCTACTGGCCCCTCGGCCACGACGACGGGCCGCTGCCCACCCTGGTCTACGTCCATGGGGGCGGATGGGTCATCGCCGACCTCGACTCCTACGACGCCTCGGCCCGGGCCCTGGCCAACCGGGCCGGCTGCATCGTGGTCTCGGTCGAGTACCGCCACGCTCCCGAGCACCGCTTCCCCGCCGCCCACGACGACGTCCTGGCCGCCACCCGATGGGCGATGGCCAACATCGCCGAGATGAGCGGCGACCCCACACGGGTGGCCATCGGAGGAGAGAGCGCGGGGGCCAACATGGCCGTGGCCGCGTGCATGTCGCTGCTGCGCCACGGCGCGGCGCTGCCCGTCTTCCAGCTCCTGGTGAACCCGGTGACCGACTTGTCGCGCCGGGACTGGCCGTCGTTCTCCGACCTGGCCTCGGCCCAGCCGCTCAACCCGGCCATGGTCGCCTGGTTCGCCGACCACGCCACTTCGGGATCGAGGGACGAGCTCGACCCCCGGATGTCCCCCCTACTGGCCTACGCCGGCGAGCTGGCCCGCCTGCCTCGCACCCTGGTCATCACGGCCGAGAACGACCCGCTGCGCGACCAGGGTGAGGCGTTCGGCTTGCACCTGGTGAAGGCGGGTGTCGACGCCACCACCCTGCGGATCGAGGGCGTCACCCACGAGTTCCTGGTGATGAACCCCGTCGTGGACCAGGCGCAACTGGCGGTGTCGCTGGCGGCCGAGCACCTCCGCCAGGCCTTCGGGTTGAAGGGCAAGGCCGCCCCGGCCACGGCCCCTGACCTGACCCAGGTGATCGCCGCCGAGCATGCGGGCGTGAGCGCCCTGTTCACCCAGCTGACCGAGGGACGCGGCAACCGGGCCCGCCTGGTCGAGCAGCTGGTTGCCAGCCTCGAGGCTCACAGCGCCATGGAGGAGGAGGTCCTGTACCCCGCCGTCCAGGCGTCCGGCCATCTCGACGAGGCCGACGCGGCCGAGGCCGAGCACGCCCAGGTCGCCGAGCTCTCGGCCGACCTCATGGGCGCCACGGGCCGAAGCTTCGGGCCCGCCCTCAGACGGCTGGGCGAAGCGGTGCTGGCCCACGCGGCCGAGGAGGAGGAGACAATCCTTCCTGCCCTGCGCGCCGCCGTTGGTAGCCGGCGGATGGCCGAGCTCGGCCACCAGGCGCTGGCCTTCCGGCGGGCGGGCCCGCGCCGCCGTCTCGCCGGTCCGCCCGTCGCCGGTCCGGACGCAGCTGCGCTCCCCGACCGGGATGCCCAGGACACGCCGGTGCTGAGCACCCAGCGGGGCTGAGGCACACCGCACCAACCGCCGAGACTCGGCCATCGCCAACACCACTCGCACACGACCAATCACATACGGCCAAATCGCACACCCGACCAAGAATGAGGAACGACCATGTCCTACGCCTACTGGGAGCAGACGAGAACCCGCCAGGACGAAGCGGTCATCACCGCAGACCCGTCCCCGGCGGCCCCGTCGCCCCCCGATCAGCCCGATCAGCCCGATCAGCCCGATCGACCCGATCGACCGGCGGCCAAGAGCCCTCGCCGGGCTTCCAATGTCGCCCCGGTGCAGATCCTCGCCGGCGTCTTCGGGATCGTGTTCATCGTCATCGGGATCCTCGGGTTCGTCCCCAAGATCACGACCATGTTCGGCGACTTCGGTCTGTTCGGTCGCGACTCCAAGTCCGAGCTGCTCGGGCTGTTCCAGGTGAGCGCCCTGCACAACGTCGTCCACCTCCTGTTCGGTGTGGGCGTGCTGGCCGCAGCCAGGGCGGCGACGGCCCGGCTGTACCTCGTCGTCGGCGGCGGCCTCTACCTCGTCATCGGTCTCTTCGGAGCGTTGATCGACCGGTCGAGCTCGCTCAACTTCCTGCCCTTCAACCGGGCCGACAACGTCCTGCACTTCGGGCTGAGCATCGCCATGATCCTGCTGGGGGTCATCGGCGGCCTGCTCCTGGGCCGGGATGGCGCGACCAAGGCCAACGCCTAGGGCTGGAGTCGGTAGGTCGGCAGCGGCAGCCGCCGCTGCTCAGCGCCGGCGGATCAGCGTCACCCCGTCGCGCACGGTGAGCATGACCGCCACCACCCGCGTGTCAGCGGCGACGTGGTCGTTGAAGGCGGTGATGGCACGGGTGTCCTCGGTCTGGTCAGAGTGATCGAGGACCCGCCCGCTCCACAGCACGTTGTCGACGACGATGAGGCCACGCTCGCCCAGCAGCGGGAGGGCGGCCTCGTAATAGTCGTGGTAGCCGCCTTTGTCGGCGTCGATGAACACCAGGTCGAACGGACCCTCGAGGGTGGCCAGGGTCTCGAGGGCAGGGCCCATGCGGATCTCGATGCGGTCGGCCCAGGGGCTGGCCTCGATGTGACGGCGGGCGATGACCTCGACGTCGGGGTTGATGTCGCAGGTGACCAGACGACCGTCGGGCGGGAGGGCGGCGGCCATGGACAGGGCCGAGTACCCCGTGAACATGCCGATCTCCAGGACGCTCCGGGCCCCCGCGAGGTAGACGAGGGTCTGGAGGAACCGGCCCTCGAGGGGCCCGACCATCATGGTGGGACTGGGCGCCGACGCCCGGGTCTCGGCGGCGAGGGCGGTCAGCAGGTCGGGCTCGGCAGTGGTGTGCTCGGTGGCGTACCGCTCGATGTCAGGGTCGACGACCGGGGTCACCGGCCTCCGTCGCCCAACCCACGACGAGTGTCGGCCCCCGGCGGCTCGGGCTCGCACAGGCAACAGTCGGTTGGGAGTTGGCAGCCGTCGCACGCCACCCGGCCCGCCTCCCAGTGGACCCCGCGAGAGCACATCCCGCACACGGCTCCAGCCAAGATGTCAACGGCCATGGAAGACCTCCTTTCCAGCGCCACCAGTCTACGACTCGCCCGGGCCCGTGGCCTGGTCGGCACTCGCGGTGTGGACCGGTGGTCGCCTGGGGTAGAGGGACGCCGAGCCACCGGCCTGTCGGCCCTGGCCGCCGCCCACAACGACCCAGCGCCGGAAGGAGCCCTCCCCTGACCACCTCGCCCGTCGACCACGACGTCATCGTCGTCGGCGGTGGACCAGCCGGCCTGGCCGCCGCCACCTGGTTGTCCCGGTACCGGCGCCGCGTGGCCGTCGTCGACGGCGGCCCGCCCCGTAGCTGGTCGACCGACGTCACCCACGGATATCTCGGTCGGGACTGCGTGTCGCCCAACGAGCTCCTCGACCGAGCCCGGGCCGACCTGGCCGCCTACCCCACTGCCACCCGCCTCCAGTGCCGGGCGGCGTCGGCTCGAGCCCAGGGCCCGGACCGCTTCGTGGTGACCACCGACGACGGCGACGAGCTCCTGGCACGCCGACTGGTCCTGGCCACCGGTGTCACCGACGAGCTTCCACCTGTTCCCGGGATGACCGAGCACTACGGGGCGAACGCCTTCCACTGTCCGACCTGCGACGGCTACGAGGCGCGCGGTCGCCGAGTCGTGATGCTCGGGTGGGGTGCCCAGGTGGCGGGCACGAGCCTGGAGCTTCTCGACTGGGCCGCCGAGGTCACCGTCGTCACTGCCGGCCGCCGCTTCGAGGGCGAGGAGCGCCACCGCCAGGCCTTGGAGCGCAACGGGATCGCGCTGGTGGAGGAGGAGGCCACCGCGCTCGTCGGCCCCCGCCACGACCTGCAGGCGGTGGCCCTGGCCGACGGTCGCCGGATCGCGTGCGACCTGGTGTTCTTCTCCATCGCCCATCACCCCCAGACCCAGCTGGCCCGTGGGCTCGGCTGCGAGCTCACCGATGAGGGCTGCCTCCAGGTCGACGACTGTGGCCGCACGTCGGTGGACGGGGTGTTCGGTGCCGGCGACGTCACCCCGGGCATCCAGCTCGTGCAGGTCGCTGCGGCCAAAGGCGCCATCGCCGGGGTGACGTGTGCCCTGTCCCTCGCCGGTGAGCCCAGGGCCGCGGACGCCCCTGCGCCCGGGCCCGACGCCGACGCCGAGGTCGGCGACAACTAACGGCTGACCTGATCGTGCCGGGACCGGGGCGCCGTACACTCACGGCGATGCCCGGCCCGGATGGCGACCTCGCCCCCGATGTCGCCCGGCACGACCGCTGGGACCGGGTGCGGGCCCGTATGGGCGAGCTCGGGATCGACGCGCTCCTGCTGTCCCTCGGTGCCGACCTTCCGTGGCTCACCGGGTACACGGCCATGCCCCTCGAGCGCCTCACCATGCTCGTCCTTCCCGCCGACGACGCCGCCACCCTGGTCGTCCCCCGCCTCGAGGAGCCCCGGGTCACGCCCGTACCCGGGCTGTTCTCCGTGCGGGCCTGGGACGAGACCGAAGACCCGGTGGCGGTCGTCGCCGACCTGGTCGGGACTCGGAGCGGTTTGGCGGTGTCCGACCGCACGTGGGCAATATTCGTGCTGGCCCTGCAGGCCAGCCTGCCGCGGGCCCGGTGGCATCCGGCCTCGATGGTGACCTCCCCGCTGCGCGCCGTGAAGGACGGGGCCGAGGTGGCAGCCCTGCGCCGTGCCGCGGCGGCCGCCGACCGGGTGGCCGCTGCCCTCACGTCGGGTGCGGTGGGCCTGGTCGGGCGGACCGAGGCCGACGTGTCCCACGAGTTGGGCGAACGCCTCCTGGCCGAGGGCCACCAACGGGTCAACTTCGCCATCGTCGGCAGTGGGCCCAACTCGGCCAGTCCCCATCACGAGCCCGGCGCCCGCGTGATCGAGAGCGACGAGGCGGTGGTGTGCGACTTCGGGGGCACCCTGGCCGGGTACTGCTCGGACATCACCCGGACGGTGTTCACCGGAGACCCCCCGGCCGAGTTCCGCCACCTCTACGCCGTGCTGCACGACGCCCAGGCCGCCGGGGTGGAGGCCGCCCGGGTCGGGGTGGCCTGTGAGGACGTCGACGGGGTGGCCCGGCGCATCATCGGCGACGCCGGCTACGGGCACTGGTTCATCCACCGCACCGGTCACGGTATCGGGCTGGAGGAGCACGAGGACCCCTACCTCGTCGGCGGCAACTGCGAGGCCCTGGTCGCCGGTCACGCCTTCTCCGTCGAACCGGGCATCTACGTCCCGGGTCGGTGGGGCGCCCGCCTGGAGGACATCGTGGTGGCCACCGACGCCGGCCCCGACGCCCTCAACCGAGCCGATCACGCCCTGGCCGTGGTCGGGTCCTCATGACGGGACTGGCCTGACCCATGGACCTGGGACTGCGGGGAAAGGTCGCCCTGGTCACCGCCGCGTCGAAGGGGTTGGGCCGGGCAAGCGCCCTGGCCCTGGCCGACGAGGGCGCCGCCGTGGCCATCTGCGCCCGTGGCGAGGAGGCCCTGCGCCAGACCGAACGGGATCTGGCCACACGCACCGACGAGGTGACGGCCACCGTGGTCGACATCACCGAGCCTGCTGCGGCCGCCCGTGTGGTGGAGGCCACCGTCGAGCGCTTCGGCCGCCTCGACATCGTGGTGGCCAACGCCGGCGGGCCACCGCCGGGGCGGGCCCTGGAGGTCGACGACGACGCCCTGCGCGCCGCGCTGGAGGCCAACTTCCTCACGTCGGTTCGCCTGGTGCGCGAGGCGGTGCCCCACATGCGTGAGCGAGGGTGGGGGCGCATCTGTCTCATCACCTCGTTCTCGGTCAAGCAGCCCATCCCCACCCTGGCCCTGTCGAACAGCGCCCGGACGGCGCTGTGGGCGTGGGCCAAGACGGCGGCGTCGGACCTGTTCGGCGAGGGGATCACCCTGAACCTGGCCTGCCCCGGCCACCACGCCACCGACCGCATGAAACAGCTGGGGACGACATCGGACAGGCCGTTCGGCGACCCCGGCGACTTCGGCCGGGTGGTGGCTTTCCTGTGCTCGGAGCCGGCCGGGTACGTCAGCGGTGCCGCACTGCAGGTGGACGGGGCCCAGACAACCGGCCTGCTGTGACAGCTACGGTGTCGCCGTCCGGCCCGCGGCGCTGTCCCTGGGCGGGTGTCGACCCCCGCATGCAGGCCTACCACGACGACGAGTGGGGAGTCCCGGTTCACGATGACCGCCGCCTTTTCGAGCTCATCGTGCTGGAGGGGGCCCAGGCCGGGCTGTCGTGGTCGACCATCTTGAACAAGCGGGACCGCTATCGCCAGGTCTTCGCCGGCTTCGACCCGGAAGTGGTGGCCGGCTTCGACGCCGGCGACGTCGACCGCCTGCTGGCCGACCCCGGGATCGTGCGCAACCGGGCCAAGGTCACCGCGACCATCGCCAACGCCCGGGCCACCGTGGCCCTGCAGGCGCGCGAGGGCAGCCTCGACGACCTGTTGTGGTCGTTCGTCGGCGGCTGCCCGACGCGCAACAACTGGACGTCGGCGGCGGACGTGCCGGCGTCGACCGAGGCGTCGGCGACCATGAGCCGAGAGCTGCGCCGGCGCGGATTTCGCTTCCTCGGACCGACGATCTGCTACGCCCTGATGCAGTCGGCGGGCGGTCGACGATCACCTTCCCGACTGCTTCCGCCGTGCATCCCGCTCTCAGGCCGCTCGGGCCGGCACCCCGCTCTGAGGCCGCTCGAAGTTATCTGCCCTCGTAGAGGGAGCGTTGCCGCCCACCTGTGTCGTGCTGCCAGGTGGCCAGAACATGGTCGATGCGGTGCAGGCGGGTACGCAGCCGCACGACGACGAACTCGTGGTGGACCAGGGGCATCCCCAGCACCACCGCGATGGTGAGGAAGCCGCCCAGGGCTACGAGCACGGCGGTGAGGCTCAGCAGTTGCTGCTCCATGTCGTTGCCTCCTCTGGTGAACACGGTGGCCGGTGCCTTTCCAGTATCGGCCTCCGGCCCCGTTTCCTTGAGGCATCGACGAGACCGGCGGGGGCCGTCATGGGAGAATTGACGGGTGATCCGCCTGGATGCCGCCACCGTGCTGTTGCAATGGGCGGCCGGTGGCCTCTTCTTCTTGTGGATCACCACCCGCCGCCGCGAACTCGGGATCGGCTACGGCTGGTTGATGCGGTCGGTCTTCGGGGTGCTGGCGGTAGGCGCGTTCTGGGCCGGGCGCCTGGTTCGACCCGACACCGTGCGTGACACCTGTTCGCTGGCCACCGCCGCGGCCGCGGGCGTGGCCCTGGGAGTGTCGATCGTGCGACGCAGGGCGGGGGTGGCCGGCGAGCGGGCCCGCCGCCGGCGCAAGGAGGCCCGGGTGGCCGCCATGATGGGCGACGGTGCCGACTCTGTCCCTGGCGCACCGCCGCCGCCACTTTCCCCGGCCCGCGAACCAGCCGAGTTTCCTCCCGTCCTCGACCTCGTCGCTCCGGTGATCGGCATCGTGGGCCTGGTGGCCGCCGCCCTGGCCGCGGGCGGGCCCACCGCACTGGCCCTGGCCCGGACCCTCGTGGGCGCCGCCTTCCTCGGCTCGATCACCGACGCCATGCTCCTGGGCCACTGGTACCTCGTGCAACCGGGTCTGGGCCGGGCCCCGATCCTCGAGCTGATCCGCTGGCTGGCCGGTCTCTGGCCCCTCGAGATCGCCGTGCTGATCTGGCCCACGGGGATGCTCTCGGTGCTGTCGGGCTCGGTCGACGACGGATGGAAGGGCACCCTGGGCTGGTTCTGGGTGGCCTGCGCCCTGGCCACGATCATCCTGGTGTGGGTCACCAGCCTGGCCCTCGAGGAGAAGGCCTACTCGGCGGTGATGGCCGCCACCGGCCTGCTCTACCTGGCCATCCTCACCGCCTTCGGCACCGACCTGGTCGCCCGGGCCGTGCTCACCCGCTGACGGCCGCCGATCACGGCACTCGACATCACCCGGGCCTGGATCCCCCCCACTTGTCGGGCCGCGTCCAGGCCATGGCCGAGGGCTGCCCGAGGAGCTGGCGCCCGAGGCGCCATGGGAGGGTTTGCGGCCAGGACAGCTCCGCCACCGGATGGAGCACTAGTTCCCCCGGGGGACCCGACCGAGATTGAGCTGGCGCACGACCTCGTTGCTGCGCCAGCGGAAGCGTTCGTGCAGGTCGTCGACCTCGTCGCGGAGGCCCGCGCCCGCCTCGGCGTTGCCGGCGGCGGCGAGCTGTCGGGTGGTCTCCAGCAGCTCGTTGGCCAGCTGCCGCAGCTCGCTGTCCTGTATCAGCGGCAGCTGGGAGACGACGGTTGGGCGGACGGAGCCGTCGACTGCCGTCCAGCCCTGGGTGGACGTCTGCACCAGTGCGACGATCGCCGTTCGGAGGGTGAAGATGGTGCTGGCCTGGTCCCGCGTACGGCCGCGGTGACGTCGCATGCGACCGAGGATGACGGACCCGACGCCGACCAGGACGGTGACGGCGATGGACACGACGACGAGAGCGACGACGACTGGTGGCAAGCGGCGGCAATGCTAGGCGGGACGCCGCTCGACCCCACGACTGCAGGGGACTTGTGGAGCACGGCGCGGGTGAAGAGGGTGGGGCGATGGGAGCATCCTGGTCGAGCCAGGCGCCGCCGCCATCGGCGTAGAGAAGGGCGACGGACTCCTGCACCGCAGGTGGCTGCTGGAGAATCTCAGGGAATTCTTAGGATTTACAGAGCCGAGACCCAGCGTCGTCGGGCACCATGCGGGCATGGACCCGACGATGGCCGGGCGGCGACGGCGGCGGTCATCGAGGTGGTCGAAGCGGACACTGGTGGTGGCGGGCGTCGCCGCCCTGGTGATCGTGGTCGGCGCCGCCCTCGGGCTGCGAGCGGCCACGTCGCACTCCAGCACTGTGGCCGCGGGCGGCCAGGGGCCCACGGCGGCCAAGAAGGGACGTGGGGGCAAGGAGGCCACCGTCGGGACACTGGTCGGCGTGCACGACTCCGACCTGTCCGTCACCACCAAAGACGGCCGGACGATCACGGTGAAGACGTCAGGGTCGACGACGGTCACGGCGTCGGTCGCGGCGACGTTGGCCGACATCAAAGTGGGAGACAAGGTGACGGTCAAGGGAACGTCGTCGAGCACCACGGCCATGACCGCCGAAGCGATCAGCGACGGCGGCGGCGGGCGGTCGGCTCGCGCTGGCACGGCCACCAAGGCCGGTGCCGCCAAGGGCCAGGGAGGTCAGAGCGCCGGTACCTTCACCGGCACCGTGTCGGTCGTCGACCGCGACACCATCACGGCCAATGCCAAGGACGGCACCATCACCACCATCACGGCCTCGCCCTCGACAAGGGTCACCCTGGTGCAGCCGTCGTCGCTGTCGGCTCTCACCGTGGGTGAGACGGTACGAGCCGTCGGCACGACTGCGAGCAACGGCACGGTGACGGCGTCGGCCATCCAGGGGGTGGCGGGCGGGTCCGCAGGTTCAGCTCCCGGCGGCGAGGTGACCACCACGACGACCGGTTGAGCGGAGTGACCCGGTCCTGCCTGAACGGGAAGCTGCTCAGCTCAGTGGGGCCACTCCACCTTGCTGGCGAGATCGGACACGGCCACGCCGAGCAGCCCGAAGGTGCCGGAGCTAGGCGGGGATGACCACGGTCTTGAGCGCCGTGCACTCGTCGATGGAGTAGCCGAGGCCCTCCCGCCCGATACCGGAGTCGGGCTTGCGACCGCCGAAGGGGAAGTGGCCCAAGCCGTGGGCGGGGGCGTCGTTGACGGTCACCTGACCGCACTCCAGGGCCCGGGCCGCCCGCCAGGCCTTCTCGAGGTTGGATGTGAACACGGCCGAGTCGAGCCCGTAGCGGGAGCGGTTGGCCAGCTCGATCGCCGTCTCCAGGTCGGCCACCGGGAGAATGGTGAGCACCGGCCCGAAGGTCTCCTCCCAGACGATGTCGGCGTCCACGGGGACGTCGGCCAGCACAGTGGGCTCGTGATAGGCGTCGGAGACGTCCCCGCCGGCGAGCAACCGGGCGCCCTTGTCGATGGCGTCCTCCACCAACTCGTGCACGCGATCCGCGGCCTTGTCGTTGACGAGCGGGCCCACCTTGGTCGTCTCGGCCCGGGGATCTCCGAGCAGCCATTGCCCGGCTTCTTTGAGGGCGCGCTCCACGTACTCGTCGTACACGGCCTGTTCCACCAGGACGCGGCTGATGGCATCGCAGCGCTGGCCCGCGTTCTTGAACGCTCCGAGCACCGACTTCTCGACGGCGAGATCGAGATCGGCGTCGGCCAGGACGATGCCCGCGGCGTTGCCCCCGAGCTCGAGATGCATGGGCTTGGGACCGGCGCTGGCAGCGATGCTGCGGCCGGCCGAGGTGGAACCGGTGAACGAGATCATGGAGATGTCGACGTGGGAGGAGAGCACGTCGCCGATCTCGCTCCCCCTGCCGGTGATGACGTTCAACACACCCGGCGGCAGGCCCGCCTCCTCGAAGACGCGAGCGAACAGCACCAGCGGTATCGGGGCTTCGGACGGCGCCTTGGCCACGACGGTGTTCCCGGCGGCGAGGGCAGGGATGATCTTGGACGCGGCCAGGTACAGCGGGTAGTTGAACGGTCCGAAGGCGGCCACGGTGCCGACCGGCTCTCGCAGCACGACCGCCGACTTGCCGATGCTGTCGGCGATCCAGTCCCCGGGCAGGTACTCGCCGAAGATCTTGCGAACCTCCTCGCGGACCAGTCCGAGCCGCTCCCGGGTCGCCTTCACCTCCGACGCCGCCTGGTCGGAGGTCTTGCCGAGGTCGGCCACGATGGCCCGTTCGAAGCTTTCGGCGTGCTGGCCGAGGATCTCCGCGGCACGGGTACAGATCTCCAGACGGGTGGCTGCCGGTTCGGCACGAAAGCCGGCCCGAGCCTGGCGGGCGGCGGCGATCGCCGCCTCCACGTCGTCGCCGGTGGCCTTGGCCGCCCGGGCGATCACGCTGCCGTCGATCGGCGAGCGAACGTCGAAGACCTCGCCCGCCGATGCCCCTCGCCACTCACCCCCGACGAGCAGTTGCAGACTGGGGACGCCGTCGGTCGCCAGGATGGCGGGGCGGAAGAACTCGGAGACGTCGACCCGGACCTCGTCGTGGACCTCGACCTTCATCCCATCCTCCTCGTCAGTCGCGCTCGGGGATGTTGTCGCCCAGCTGGGAGGCCAGGTCCAGATCGCTGTCCTCGACGGGCTCGTACTCGTTGATGTTGTCGATCGACTTGCCCATCGCCGCGTCCGTCTCGCGCTCGACGATGATCTCCACCAGCGCCGGCACGCGCGCATCCTCGCTGGCCTGGACCGCCCACTCGATGGCCGGCCTGATGTCGTCCGGCGTCGTCACCCGCCGGCCCAGGGCGCCCATCGCTTCCATGACGCCCACGTGGTCCATCCCCAGCGCTCCGTTCGGGCCCTGGTAGCCGATGTCGACGCCGAAGTTGATGTCGTACTGGTACTTCTCGGGCTGGCGGATCAAGCTCATGTACCCGTTGTTCAGCATCACCAGCACGTAGGGCACCTGATGCTGGACGGCGACGGCGATCTCCTCCATGAGGAAGCCGAAGGAGTAGTCACCGACCACGCCCACGACGAGGTTGTCAGGGCGGGCCAGCTTCACCCCGATGCAGGCGGGGACCTCCCACCCGAGGGGACCGGCCTGGCCACAGCACAGGTAGTGGCGCGGCTTGTAGGTCTTCTGGAACTGGCCGCTCCAGATCTGGTAGAGGCCGATGGCGGTGACGATGATCTCGTCGCCGTCGAAGAGGTCGTTCATCTCCTTGAAGACCCGGTGGGGCTTGATGGGCACGTCGTCGAAGTCGAGCTTGCGCAACATCGTCGAGCGCAGCTCGTAGACACGTTCGACCCATGGCCCCGGCTCTCGCGCCGGCGTCATCTCGCGTGCGGCCTCCTGGAGGGCTTCGAAGGCCAGCTTGGCGTCGGAGACGATGCCCAGGTGGGGGCGGAAGACGCGACCGATCTGTCCCGGCTCGATGTCGATGTGGACGAACGTCCGGTCGCCTCGGTAGACCTCGAGGTCGCCGGTGTGGCGCTCGGCGAAGCGGGCGCCGACGGCGAGGACGAAGTCGCTCTCGAGGAAGAGCTGGTTGGCGTAGCGCTGGCTGGTCTGGATGCCGACGATGCCGGCGTACAGGGGGTGGTCCTCGGGGATCGAGCCCTTGGCCATGTAGGTGGGCGTCACCGGCACCTGCAGGTACTCGGCCAGCTCCATGAGGGCGTCGGAGGCGTCGGCGATGATGGTTCCCCCTCCGGGCATGATCATCGGCCGCTCGGCGGCCAGCAGCATCTCCATGGCCTTGCGAATGGCGCTGGCGTTGGGCTTGGGCGGCTCCACCGGCAGCCGCTCGTCGAGGGCGGCCTCGTACTCGACCTCCTGGTCCTTGGTGACGTCGAGGGGGAGGTCGATGAGCACGGGCCCGGGGCGGCCCGAGCGGGCGATGCGGAACGCCTCGCGGAACACCCACGGGATCTGCGCCGTCTCCTTCACCTGCACCGACCACTTGGTGACGGGCTTGGCGATCTCGACGATGTCGACGGCCTGGAACGCCTCCTTGTGGAGGAGGTGGGTCGGGGCCTGGCCGGTGATGCAGATGATGGGGACGGAGTCGGCCCAGGCCGTGTAGAGGCCGGTGATCATGTTGGTGCCCGCCGGGCCCGACGTGCCGATGGCCACGCCCACGCCGCCGGTCACCCGGGCGAGGGCGTCTGCGGCGTGGGTGCCCCCCTCTTCGTGGCGCACGGCGATGTGGCGGATCTTCTCGGACTTGCTGAGCGCCTGGTAGAGCGGGAGGATCGCTGCCCCCGGGATGCCGAACACGAACTCGACGCCCTCGTCCTCCATGATCTGGACGGCCGCCTCCATCACCTTGATGCGGTTCAGGCGGTTCACGTCTTTCTGGTCCTCAGCCGCGCCTTCTGGTCGTTGCGGTCCTCCGCTGGCGCTTCGGTCCTCACTCACGGCTCAGGACAGCCCTTCGGCGGACTCGCCGATCTTGTGCTGGGCCGCGTCCTCGATCGAAGTGAGCAGGGCGGAATGGTCGAGGTCGCCCCGGCCCTTGGCCTGGAGCTCCTGCAGCATCTGGTCGACCAGGGCCGTGACGGGAAGGGCCACACCCACCTCACGAGCAGTGGCCAGGGCGATGCCGAGGTCCTTGTGGTGCAGGGCGGACCGGAAGCCGGGCTCGAAGTCGTGCTCGAGCATCTTCTCGCGCTTCTGTTCCATGACCTTGGTGCCGGCCAGGCCGCCGGAGACGGCCTCGATGATCTTGGCCGGGTCGACGCCAGCCTTGGACCCCAGTACCAGGGCCTCGCTCACGCCCTCGATGACGATCCCTACGATGATCTGGTTGCAGGCTTTGACGATCTGGCCCGATCCCGCCTCGCCCACGTGAGTAGGCGTGCCCAGGGGCTCGAAGAGCGGCTTGGCCCGTTCGAAGTCCTCCTCGGCCCCGCCGACCATCAGGGCCAGGTCGCCGCTGATGGCTCCGGGCTCGCCACCGCTGATCGGTGCGTCGAGCGTCCGCACACCCTTCTCGTCGGCCTCACGGGCGAGCTGCTTGGTCACTAGGGGTGAGATCGTGCTCATGTCGACGAGGAGGTCACCCTCGCTGGCGCCGGCGAGGAGCCCCTCGTCGCCCCGGTACACCTCTTCGACCTCCGAGGACGCGGGGAGGCAGGTGATGACGATGTCGCAGGCCTCGGCGATGGCCTTGTAGCTGTCGGCGGTCTCGGCCCCCTCGTCCTTCAACTCGTCGGCGTTGCTGCTGCCGGCGTAGACGACGAGCTCATGGCCCGCCTTGATGAGGTTCTTGGCCATGGGCTTGCCCATGATCCCCAGACCCACGAAACCGATCTTGCCTTCGGCCACTCGCACCTCCCGATCGATCAGAGATTCAACTCTTCGACACCTACGTCCTGCCCCCGCTTGCCCGGCGGCAACCACGCCAGGCTGTCCTCGGTGGTGTCCGGCGGCTTGTACTCCAGGCCGATCCAACCCCCGTAGGAAAGCTCGTCCACCACGCCGAAGACGTAACGGTAGTTCAGCTCACCCGTGCCCGGTTGGCCCCGGTCGGGCGAGTCCGCGACCTGGATGTGGGTGATCACACCGATGTGCTCCCGAAGGGTGGCGACGACGTTCCCCTCCATGCGCTGCATGTGGTAGGCGTCGTACTGGAGCTTCACGTTGTCGCGCCCCACGCTCTCGATGAAGGCGGCGGCGGCCTTGGTGGTGTGCAGGAGGTACGGGCCGTTCTCGAAGGTGTTGACCGCCTCGATCATCACCTCGATGCCGTGCTCGCCGGCCTGGTCGGCCGCCCACCCGATGTTGTCGCGGGCCAGCGCCAGCTGCACGTCGGTGTCGACACCGTCGAGCTCGAGGCCCACGAGCGCGTTCAGCCGCCGGCAACCCACGCTGGCCGCCAGTTCCAGGGCCACGGGCACGTTGTCCCGGAACTCCTGCCGCCGGTCGGGGTCGCTCACCAGGCCGCGGTCGCCGCTCGGCATGTCACCGGCATCGAAGTTGAACAGGGCCACGTCGAGGCCGGCGTCGTTGATGGCCGACTCGACGCGGCCGAGGTCTTCTCCCGACGGCCACCAGAACTCGACCGCGGTGAACCCGGCCTCTGCCGCCGCCCCGAAGCGCTCGACGAAGTCCACTTCCTTGAACAGCATCGACAGGTTGGGGCAAAAGCGCATGTGGCCTCCACGAGCGCCGGAGCCGGTTGTGTCCCGAAGCTAGGTCGGGTCGTCAACCCGGTCAAGGGTCGAGGCGGTCAGCCGGCTGCGCCCAGCTCGGGACGCGGGCGTGGCACGTCTCATGGGGCGGCCTCCGGGCCCACGAGATATTTTCCGCGACCTGGGCAAGAATGTCGGCAGGACGAGCAGTGAGGTGTGTGGTGATCGACGCCCGGCTGGTGGAAACGCTGACACGGATCTGCGGGCGGGAACACGTCCTCACCGACAACGACCAGCTGAGGACCTACGAGTCCGATGGGCTGAGACACTACCGAGCGCATCCGCCCGTCGCCGTGCTGCCCGGTTCGGCCGACGAGGTGCGCGAGGTCGTCCGCGCCTGTCACGAGGTGAGCTGTCCGTGGGTGGCCCGGGGGGCGGGCACCGGGCTCTCCGGCGGCGCCCTGCCCATCACCGACGGCGTCCTCGTGGTGCTGACCCGCCTCAACCGCATCCTCGAGGTCGACCTCGACAACCAGCGCGTGGTGGTGGAGCCCTGCGTCACCAACGCGGCCGTCTCCAAGGCGGTCGGGCCCACCCACTTCTACCCTCCCGACCCCTCGAGCCAGATGGTATCGACCATCGGTGGGAACGTCTCGGAGAACTCCGGGGGCCTGCACTGTTTCAAGTACGGCTTCACGACGAACTACGTGACCGGCCTCGAGATCGTGCTGCCCAACAGCGAGGTCGTGGCCCTCGGGGGCAAGGAGCTCGATCGGCCCGGCTACGACCTCATCGGCGCCTTCGTGGGTTCCGAGGGGACCCTCGGCATCGCGACGGAGATCACCCTTCGCGTGGTCCCCCTGGCGGAGTCGCACGAGACCATGGTCGCCTACTTCGATTCCATCGAGGCCGCCGGAGAGGCCGTCAGCGAGATCGTGGCCGCCGGGATCGTGCCCGCCGCCATCGAGATCATGGACGAGCTGTCGATCGAGGCCACCGAGAACTGGACCCACGCCGGGTACCCCCTCGACGTGGCCGCCGCCCTGATCGTGGAGCTCGACGGGCCGCAGGCCGAGTGCGACGCCCGATCCGGCGACGTCCTCGAGATCTTCGAGGGAGCGGGCGCAACCGGCACGCGTGTGGCCGAGGACGAGGAGGAGCGGGCGCTGATCTGGAAGGCTCGCAAGGCCGCCTTCGGCGCCATGGGCTATCTCTCGCCGTACTACTACGTGCAGGACAGCGTCATCCCCCGCACCCGTCTGGCCGAGATCCTGGGGACGATCCGGCAGCTCTCCGAGGAGTCGGGGTTCCGGATCGCCAACGTCTTTCACGCCGGCGACGGCAACCTCCACCCGCTCGTGTGCTTCGACGCCAGGAACGAAGGGGAGGCTGAGAGAGCCGAGGAGGTCGCCGGGAAGATCCTCACCGCCTGCGTGCAGGCGGGCGGCTCCATCACCGGCGAGCACGGTGTGGGCGTGGACAAGAAGAAGCACATGCCCGAGATGTTCTCGGAGCCGGATCTGGCCAGCTTCCAGCGGCTGCGATGCGCCTTCGACCCCGACGGCCTGGCCAACCCGGGCAAGGTCATGCCCACCCCCAGGCTCTGCGGCGAGGTACCGGGCCCCTACCGACGGCATCCCCTCGAGCAGGCCGGCGTGGCGGAGCGACTCTGACCGTGGCCGCGCGCGGGCCCGAGCGGCCCTCTGAGCGGAGTGGCGGGCCCGAGCGGCCCTCTGAGCGGAGTGGCGGGCCCGAGCGGCCCTCTGAGCGGAGTGGCGGGCCCGAGCGGCCCTCTGAGCGGAGTGGCGGGACCGAGCGGCCATCTTCGCGGGATGGGGGGGCCCAAAACA
>JBPCNP010000155.1:0-15689 GCA_051001215.1 Acidimicrobiales bacterium | reverse complement strand
ACTCCGCTCAGAGGGCCGCTCGGGCCCGGCACTCCGCTCAGAGGGCCGCTCGGGCCCGGCACTCCGCTCAGAGGGCCGCTCGGGCCCGGCACTCCGCTCAGAGGGCCGCTCGGGCCCGGGGCCCGCGCCCTTGGCGGGTGCCTTCTTCGGTACCGGCGTCCTGGTCTGGGGCTTCCTAGCGGGCGTGGTCGTCGCCGCTGGCACCTCGGCGCTGGTGATACGTGCCGGGGCCCCACTGCCTGGGTCCGCCGGAGGTGTGACGATTGGCTCGGTCATTGGGGTGTTCCCTTCGTCGGGCGCACGCTCGGTGGCGTGCCGCGCGTCCGTCGCTGGCGGGGGGATCCGCGTCCCTCCGCGCGCCGTCGCGCGAGATCTGTGGCTGTGCTGCAGAGTGCTTGGTCGGCTCCGGGTCCTTGGCCGCTCCCGGATGTTCGAGGTCCCCAGCCGCTCGCTGCGAGACCGTCCCCTTGTCGACCCTGAGCAGGTATGCCAGGGCCAGGAGGGGCCGGATTCGTAGCCAGAAAGGTTTCATACGCCGGGGCCAACTATAGCCCTGCGGTCCCGGCTGCCCCGGGCCGAGGCGAACACTGCCCCGACGGACGGCGGCGCAGACACGCGGCGCGGAGATGTTCAGGCGAACCGGCGCATGTGCACGTTGAGGACCAGTCCGATACACATGAAGCTGGCCACCGTCGACGAGCCCCCGTACGACATGAGCGGCAACGGGATGCCGGCCACGGGCGTGATTCCCATGGTCATCCCCACGTTCTCGAACACCTGGAAGACGATCATGGCCATGACGCCGACGCAGATGAGCGTACCGAAGCGGTCGCGCGACACCACCGCTGATCGCCACGTCCGCCACACGACGACGGCGAACAGGGCCAGTAGCGTGACCGCTCCGATGAAGCCGAGCTGCTCGCCCACGGCGGTGAAGATGAAGTCGGTGTGCTGCTCGGGCACGAACGACAGGTTCGTCTGCGACCCCTGGAACACCCCCTTGCCGCTCATCCCGCCGGCGGCGATGGCGGTCTGGGACTGGCGCAGGTTGTAGGTCGTCCCCTGCGTGTCGCCCTCGGGGTCGAGGAAGGCCGACAGCCGGGCGACCTGGTACTGCTTGAGCACCCCGAGTTGCAGGACGGCACCGCCGGCCAGCACGCCGAGGAGAACCAGCACGGCGAGGTGGCGGGGCCGGGCCCCGCCCACCAGCAGGAGGGCCAGCACGATCCCCCCGAACACCATGGCCGTGCCGAAGTCGGGCTGGCGGTAGATCAGCACGAGCGGCACGGCGAGCAGTCCGAGGAGCGCGGCCAGGCGACCTCCGTCGAGGTCGGACCGGTGACGGGCGATGAAGGCGCTGAGGCACACGATCATGGTGGCCTTGGCGAACTCCGAGGGCTCGAGCTGGAACCCGCCCAGTTGGAACCAGGCCTGGGATCCCCGCTTGGTGGCGCCGAGGGGGGAGACGACCAGGAGCAGGACGAGAATGGTGATGACGTAGAGCACGGGTGCAACGTCGGGCAGGGACCGGTAGTCGACGAGGGCAACGATGGCCATGGCCAGAAGGCCGACACCGACATAGATGGCCTGGCGCTTGAGGTAGTACCCACCCCCGAGGGCCGTCGCCGCCTGCTGGTTGCGGGTGGCGGAGTAGATCATGACCAGGCTGAGGGCGCTGATCACGAGCACGGCACCCAGCAGCATGAGGTCGACGTGGCGCCAGGGAGAGGCCAACTCGCGGGTGGTGCCCCGGCTGGCCGGACGTGGGCTCCGCAGCGTGGGCGCGAGCATCAGTCGCTGGCGCCGAGCATCAGTCGTTGCCCCCGACGCGGTTGACGGGCTGGGGCGCCAGGCCGGCAAGCTTCTCGATGACCCTCCGGGCCACCGGTGCGGCCGCCGAGGCGCCGAAGCCGGACTGCTCCATCACCACCGTCACCTCGAACTGGGGGTTGTCGGCGGGAGCGAAGGCGTTGAACAGCGCCGTGTCCTGCTTGCCCGCGACCTCGGCCGTCCCGGTCTTGCCGGCGACGGAGAACTGCGAGAGGGGAAAGCCGTTGAACGCCGGAAAGGCCGTGCCCTTGGGATCGGCCACGGCTCCCACGAAACCGGCGAGCAGCGGGGCGCGCACCGACGCCGGCAGGTCGACCTTGCGGACGGGACGGGGGTCAAACTTGCGGACGACCTGGGAATTGGCGTCGAGGACGGTGGCGGCGACCCTGGGAGCGTAGACCGTGCCCCCGTTGGCAAAGGTGGCATAGGCATCGGCCAATTGCACCGGGGTCGCCACCATGTCGCCCTGACCGACCCCCAGGATCATGTTGTCGCCGGTGAACCAGTCGCGGGTGGGGAAGGCGGCGGGGTTGGCGTCGTGGGTCTTCTTCCTGCTGGCCGGGTCGGGCACCCGGCCGGCGCTCTCGAAGGGCAGGTCGATGCCCGTCGGAGCGCCCAAGCCCAAGCTGTGGGCCACATCCTGGATCGGCGTGGTGCCCAAGCGGTCCCTGGCCTCCCAGAACCGCTTGCCCAGGTCGTAGAAGAACACGTCGCTCGACACCGTCACGGCCCGGGGGAGGTCGATGCGGCCATGGGGCTCGCTCAGGGCGTTGCGGAAGATGCGTCCCCCGACGGTGATCGAACCGGTGTCGGCCACGGTGTCTTTCGGGGTGATCAGGCCCTTTTCGAGGGCGGCGATCCCCGTCACCAGCTTGAACGTCGATCCCGGTGCATAGAGGCCCTGGAGGGCCCGATTGTTCAACGGGAAGAAACCAGCCGGGTCCTGGAGCTGGGCGAACTTGGCCTGGCTGATGCCATCGACGAAGTCGCGCGGGTCGTAGGTGGGGTTGGACGCCATGGCCAGGACCGACCCGTTGTTGGGGTCGAGCACCACCGCCGAACCGGCCGGGGCCTTGAAGCTCTCGCCCGTGGTGCGGTCATACACGTTGCGGGCCTGCTCCAGACCCTTTTCCAACGACTCCTCGGCCAGGGCCTGCACGTCGAGGTCGAGGGTGAGCTGCAGGTCGTGGCCCTGCACCGCAGGCTGGAAGCCGAGGGTGCGCAGGACGTGGCCCTTGGAATCGACCTCGAGCTTCTCGACGGCCGGCTGGCCCCGCAGATCGGCTTCGTAGGCCTGTTCCACCCCCGACTTGCCGATAGTGTCGCCGGCCTTGTACCCGGCGGCCTTGCGGGAGGCGAGCTCCTTGTCGTTGATCTGGCCCACATAACCCAGCAGGTGGGCGGCCAGCGTGCCGTTGGGGTACTCCCGCTGGGTCAGTTGCACGGCGTCGACCCCGGGGAAGTCGGACTGGTGCTCTTTGATGTAGATCAACTTCTCCTTGGGCACGTCCTCTTTGATGGGCACCGGCTTGAAGGCGCTGAACTTGTCGTCGCACAGGCGCTTGGTGAGCTCGTCGGGGGTCGCGCCGAGGACCGGGGCGAGGCGGGTGAGGACGGAGGCGAGGCGGGTGGGGATGCCCAGGTGGCAATCGGCGCCGCTGCGGGTCAGCGTCACCGCGTTCACCACCTTGTTGTCGACGATGACCTTGCCGTTGCGGTCGAGGATCCGACCCCGCGGCGCCTCGGTGGCGATCAGGCGGACACTGTTGTTCTGGGCCTCCACCGACAGGGCCGGCGCGGCCAGGACCTGGAGATACCACAGGCGGACGAGCATGGCCGCGAAGAGGGAGACGACGATCACGCCGAGGATCCCCATGCGCAGGCGGCTCGAGTCGGCGGTCACCCCCTGCTCATACCACGTACCGCCGCCCGGTTGGGGCGCGGTCGAAGGCCCAGGCCATAGTGCGGACGGTCAGCGGGGCCAGCAGCGCGTTCATGGACGCGGCGACCACGACGGTCGACCAGACGCGTCCGGTGAGCAGCTGGGTGTCGCCCACCACCGACCCGACGACGGCGAAGGCCAGCTCGCCGACGGCGCTGGCCACGAAGGCCGTCAGCACCGGGATCCACCACGAGGCCCGCAGGATGCCGGCCTCGGCCGTCCCCACGGCGTAGCCGACGATGCTGAAGACCAGGGCGGACAGCCCGAACGGCGTCTGCAGGAACAGGTCGACCGCCATCCCCGAGGCGAACCCCACGACCGCCCCCCGTACCGGGCCACCGGTGATGCCGGCGGCGATGCCGAGCAGCAGCATGAGGTCGGCCATGGTGCCGGCCACCCGGACCCGGCTCAGCACCGACAGGTCGACGATGAGCGCGGTGAGGATGACGAGCGGGACCCGAAACCGGGCGTCGGCCGTCACGGCTGCGCCTTCCAGAGGAGCACCTTCACGAACTCGATGCGGCTGAAGTCGACGACCGGGTCGAGGGTGACATCCTGGGACAGGGCGCCGGCTTCCACCTTGGAGGTCCGCACTTGCCCGACGGGGATGTCGGGGGGGAACACGCTGTCCTGCAGGCCACTGGTGACGACGGCCTCGCCGGGCGCCACCGGCGTGGCCACGTCGACCAGGTCGACGGGCAGGGGCCGGCCTGCTCCCGCGCCTCGGGCGATGGCCAGGCTGCCCGAGGACTGGAGGCGGATGCCCACGTTCGAGGATCGATCGGTGATCAGGGTGACGGTTGCCCGCGAGCGCGACACGTCGACCACCCGCCCCACCAGGCCGGCACCGGTGACCACGGGCATGCCCTTGTCCACCTTCTGGTCGCTGCCCTTGTCGATGGTGACCGTCAGCTGGAAGTTGGACGGCCCGGTGGACACCACGCGTGCCGACACAGCTCCGACGTCGGGGGCGAACGCCAGGTTCTGCAGGGCGAGGAGGTTCTGGCGCTCCCGCTCGGACCCGGCCTGGCGCAGGGCCTGGCCCTTGGCCTTGGCCAGATCGTCACGCAGGCGGGCGTTCTCGGCCTTCAGGCTGCCGTAACTGGTCACGCCACCGAAGAAGTCCCCGACGGGGTTGAAGACCCTGTCCGCCGCCGACTGCACCGGGGCAAAGGCATCGCGTGCGGTGTTGCGGACACTGTCGAGGAGGCCGCCGCTCTGGCCCCGGAAGTCGAGGGTGATGACGGTGATGGAGGTGAGCACCAACAGCACCAGCAAGAAGCGGTGGCGCCGCGAACGGCGGTAGACGGCCACCGGCCGCTACCGGGTCCGACGGGCCGTCACCCGGTCCAACGGCCGGAGGGTCAAGACCCGCCGGGCAAGCTCCGCTTGCGAGGAGAAACGGTCAAGCTCCGCTTGCCAGGAGACACGGTCATCGCTCGCCGGAGTTGGCGAGCACCTGCCGAAGGACATTGAACTCCTCGAGGCACTGACCGGAGCCGATGGCGACCGAGTGCAGGGGGTCCCTGGCGATGACGATCGGCATGCCGGTCTCGTGCTGGAGGCGGACGTCGAGCCCGTGGAGGAGGGCGCCGCCGCCGGTGAGGACGATCCCCTGCTCCATGATGTCGGCGGCCAGCTCGGGCGGAGTCTTGTCGAGGGTGGTCTTGACCGCGTCGACGATGGAGCTGACCGGCTCGGCCAGCGCCTCGCGCACCTCCTCGGTGCTGGTGACGATGGTCTTGGGCAGGCCGGTGACCAGGTCGCGGCCGCGGATCTCGGCCCGCACCTCCTCTTCGAGCTGGTAGGCCGACCCGAGGGCGATCTTGATCTCCTCGGCCGTGCTCTCACCCAGGGCGAGGGAGTACTCCTTCTTGATGAAGGCGATGATGGCCTGGTCGAGCTTGTCGCCGCCGATGCGCACCGACTGGCTGACGACGATGCCGCCCAGGGAGATGACGGCCACCTCGGTGGTGCCACCGCCGATGTCGACCACCATGTTGCCGGTGGGCTCGTGGACGGGGAGCCCGGCACCGATGGCTGCGGCCATGGGCTCTTCGATGATGAAGGGCGTCTTCCGGGCGCCGGCGAACTCGGCCGCCTCCTGCACGGCGCGCTTCTCGACGCCGGTCACACCCGAGGGCACGCAGATCACCATCCGGGGCTTGGCGAAGCGGCGCTGGTGTACCCGGTGGATGAAGTACCGCAGCATCTTCTCGGTGATCTCGAAGTTGTTGATGACCCCGTCCTTGAGGGGTCGGATGGCCTGGATGTGGCTGGGGGTCCGCCCGATCATCCGCTTGGCTTCGATGCCCACGGCCAGGGGCCGCCCGTCCTTCACGTTGACGGCGACGACCGATGGCTCGTTGAGGACGATGCCCTTGCCCCGGATGTACACCAGGGTGTTGGCGGTGCCCAGGTCGACGGCCATGTCTCGGCCCAGGAAGGCGGCGAAGAAGTTGTCGGACATTCGAGCAGTCTCCACGCCGAGGGTGAGGTCAGGGCCAGGCTAGGCCCTCGGGTAGCCCGCCACAACCCGCGCACTCAGAGCGCGGGGAAGAACAGGCCGATCTCGCGCTGCGCGGACTCGGCGCTGTCGCTGCCGTGGACCAGGTTCTCGGTGGTCTCGGTGGCCAGATCGCCCCGGATGGTGCCGATCTCGGCCGTGGCCGGGTTGGTGGCGCCCATCAGCCTGCGCACCATGGCGATGGTGGCCTCGGGGCCCTCCACCACCATGAGCAACGACGGGCTCCGGGTGATGAACTTCACCAGGTCGGCGAAGAAGGGCTTGTCGCGGTGCTCCTCGTAGTGCTTCTCGGCGGTGGCCACGTCGATGGCCCGAAGCTGCACGGCCGCCAGGCGCAGGCCCTTGGCCTCCAGGCGACCCAGGATCTCACCGGCTAGGCCGCGTTCGACGGCGTCGGGTTTGGCGATGACGAGCGTTCGTTCCATGGGAGACGGTACGTTACCGTCTCGCCAGTGACGCCCCGCCTGCCGCTGGCCGCAGTTACACAGCGGGGAGGCCGTCGCCGACCAGGGCCGCTCGCGCCGCCCCCACCACGTAGAGCGACCCCGTCACCAGCACCATCTCCTCGGGAGCGGCCAGGCTCAGGGCCAGGGTAACGGCTTCGGCGACCGAGTCGGCCACCTCGGTGTCGACGCCGAGGCCCTCGGCGGCGGCGGCCACGACCCGGGGATCCAGGGCGCGCGGCGACGGGGGCGGGCAGGCCACCACCAGTCGGCAGGTGGCCGCTCCGAGGGCCGTCAGCATCTCCTCCGGGTCACGCCCGCCGAGCAGGCCGACCACGAGGATCCGGCCCCGGATGCCGGCGAAGGTCTCGTCGACGGCAGCTGCCGCGGCCAGGGCCCCGGCCGGGTTGTGGGCCCCGTCGAGGATGCACAGCGGCGAGCGGGTGACCACCTCGAGGCGCCCGGGAAGGCGCACCCCGGCGAAGGCGTCGGCCACCAACTCAGCGTCGAGAGGCGAACCGAAGAAGGCCTCGGCCGCGGCCAGCGCCGCGGCAGCGTTGTCACCCTGGAAGGCGCCGTGGACCGGCACCATGACGTCGGTGTAGCGGGCTCCCGGCGTCCACAAATCGAGGAGCCGCCCACCGTGGGCCAGCCTGTTGGCCGAACAGCCGTAGTCCTCCTCGCTCTCCCACACTCCCGGCGCGGCGACGGCGGCGGCGGCGGCGTGGAAGATGGCGGTGAGGGCGGGGTCGGTCTCGCCCAGCACCAGGGTGGTCCCGGTCTTGACGATCCCGGCCTTCTCCGTGGCGATGTCGCTGAGGTGCGGGCCGATGATCTCGGCGTGGTCGAGGCTCACGTTGGTGACCACGGCCACATCGGCGTCCACCACGTTGGTTGCGTCCCAGCGCCCGCCCAGGCCCACCTCGACCACGGCCACGTCGACGGCGATGTCGGCGAACCAGCGCAGGGCGGTAGCGGTGAGGAGCTCGAAGTGGGTCGGCCGGCCGTCGAGCAGGGGCTCGAGGGCGGCGATCGCCGCCACCACCTCCACGAGGTGGTCGTCGGAGACGGGGGCGCCGTTCCACGACAGGCGTTCGTTGACCCGCTGCAGGTGGGGGCTGGTATAGGTGCCCACCGACAGGCCCCGCTCGACCAGCAACGCCGTGAGCATCCGGGCCGTGGACCCCTTGCCGTTGGTGCCGGTGAGGTGAACGACGGGATAGGCCGTCTGCGGGTCGCCGGCCAGCGCGACCAGGTCGCGGATGCGGTCGAGGCGCCGCTCGGCTCCGGATGCCGATGGATCGTCCTCGAGACTGATGTGATCGGCCAGGTAGGCCATGGCGCCGACGAGGTCCATAGCGGCTGCGGTCAGGGTCGGGGTGGGTCAGGATCTGCTGAGGTCAGGTCTGGCGAGATCGCCTGGGTCTGGCGCGGGGTCGCCGGAAGTCGAGATTCGCCGGCCCGTGGCGACTCAGCTGGCCAGCCGGCTGGAGTCGGGCCCGGCGAAGCGCGACGCCTGGGCGCGCGCCACTTCGGCAGCCTGCTCCATCCGGGGCAGGGCCAGCTCGGCCACCCGGGCGGCCTGCTCGCGTGCCAGCTCGGCCGCCACCCCGACGGTGGGGCGAGCGGCCTCGGCGGCCCGGCCGGCCTGCTTGCGGGCCGACAACCCGGCCTTGGCGGCCCGGGCACAGGCCACACCGGCGGCCTTGCCGGTCCGTTTGCGGGCCGCCTTGGTGGCCTTGCCGGCGCGTTTGCGGGCGGCCTTGGAAGCCTTGGCGGCCGCCTTGCGGGTGCGCTTGGAGGTGGCATCGAAGGCCGGCCCGGCGGCACGGGCCACCTCGGCCAGGCCGAGGGAGATGGCGGCCGAGCGCTTGACCGCCTTGGCCGCCTTCCGACTCGCCCGTCGGCGGCCCCGCCGGTCGAGCACCAGACCGGTCACGCCGCCGGTCAGTGCCGCAGCACCGGCGACGGTGGCGGCCTTGCGGGGCAGGTCGACGTTGGGCTCGGCGCTGCGGAGCGATCTCACGATCACGACGCCACCGCCGACAGCCGCGGCCACAACTGCGTACTTCACTGTTCTTCCCATCGGCGTCTCCTTCACTCTGAGAGGCTCGCTCTCTGACGGCTCGCGGACATCGGCGCCCGGATCGCGTCGAGCCGTTGTCGATCTACGAGGCGGCCCTGCGGGGGCGCGTCGAGCGCTCGGGCTCGGTGCGGGGCACCAGGGTGGGATTGACCTTCTCCAACACCACCGACCTGTCGATGACGCACTTGCCGATGTCGCTGCGGCTGGGGAGGTCGTACATGACGTTGAGCAGGACCTCTTCGAGGATGGCCCGCAGTCCCCTGGCGCCGGTGCCCCGGAGCAGCGCCTGTTCGGCCACCGCCTCGAGGGCATCGTCGCTGAACTCCAGCTCGACGCCGTCGAACTCGAAGAACTTGCGGTACTGCTTGACCAGGGCGTTCTTGGGCTGGACGAGGATGCGCACCAGCGCTTCCTTGTCGAGGTTGGACACCGCCCCGATCACCGGGAGGCGTCCGACGAACTCGGGGATGAGGCCGAACTTGAGCAGGTCCTCCGGGAGCACCTTGGAGAGGATGACACCGACGTTCTTCTCCGACGTGCGCCGCAGGTCGGCACCGAAGCCGACGCCCTTGTGCCCGGTGCGGTTCTCGATGATCTTCTCGATGCCGGCGAAGGCCCCCCCGCAGATGAACAACACGTTCGTGGTGTCGATCTGGATGAACTCCTGGTGGGGGTGCTTGCGGCCCCCCTGGGGCGGTACCGAGGCCGTCGTGCCTTCCAGGATCTTCAGCAGGGCCTGCTGCACGCCCTCGCCGGAGACGTCCCGGGTGATCGACGGGTTCTCGCTCTTGCGGGCGATCTTGTCGATCTCGTCGATGTAGATGATGCCGGTCTCGGCCTTCTTGACGTCGTAGTCAGCCGCCTGGATGAGCTTGAGAAGGATGTTCTCGACGTCCTCACCGACGTAGCCGGCCTCGGTGAGGGCGGTGGCGTCGGCGATGGCGAACGGCACGTTGAGCAGGCGGGCGAGGGTCTGGGCCAGCAGCGTCTTGCCACAGCCGGTGGGGCCGAGCAGCAAGATGTTGGACTTGGCCAGCTCCACGTCGGCGTCGGCGTGACCCCCGACCTGCACCCGCTTGTAGTGGTTGTAGACGGCGACCGACAGGATCTTCTTGGCCTGGTCCTGGCCGATCACGTAGTCGTTGAGGAACTCGTAGATCTCACGGGGCTTGGGCAGCTCGTCGAAGTGGACCTCGGAGGTCTCGGACAGCTCCTCCTCGATGATCTCGTTGCACAGGTCGATGCACTCGTCGCAGATGTACACCCCGGGACCGGCGATGAGCTTTTTCACCTGCTTCTGCGACTTCCCGCAGAAGGAGCACTTCAGAAGGTCTCCACCGTCTCCGAACTTGGCCACCCGCTCCCCCTCAGCCTCAGCTGACGCCTGCGACCTGGGGAACCTCATCCAGCTCGCGCGTCAGGATCACTTCGTCGATCAGGCCATAGTCCTTCGCCTCGTCGGCGCTCATGATGAAGTCGCGGTCGGTGTCCTTGCCGACCTTTTCGATGGTCTGGCCGGTGTGGTGGGCCAGCACCCGCTCGAGGAGCTCGCGCATGCGCATGATCTCCTTGGCCTGGATCTCGATGTCGGCCGCCTGCCCGCCGGCGCCGCCGTAGGGCTGATGGATGAGGATGCGAGCGTGGGGAAGCGAGTGGCGCTTGCCCTTGGTGCCCGCCGCCAACAGCACCGCCGCGGCCGATGCCGCCTGGCCCATGCAGTAGGTGGCGATCTCGGGCTTGATGAACTGCATCGTGTCGTAGATGGCGAAGAGCCCGGTGATCTCGCCGCCCGGCGAGTTGATGTAGAGGTTGATGTCCTTGTCGGCGTCCTCGGCCTCGAGATGCAGGAGCTGGGCCATGATCAGGTTGGCGACGGTGTCGTCGATCGGCGTGCCCAGGAAGATGATGCGCTCCTTGAGCAGCTTCGAGTAGATGTCGTAGGCCCGCTCCCCCCGGTTGGTCTGCTCGATGACGGTGGGGACGATGTAGCTGTAGATGGGCTCGATCATCGGGGGTTCCGGGTCATTCGGGCGTCTCCTGCTCGTCGTGTGTCGCCGGCTTGACCGGTTCAAGCTCGGACCGATCGATCACCCGGCCCTCGTCATCGACGTACTCAGTATGGGCGATCAGCCACTCGAGGGTCTTCGACTTCCGTATCCCCGATCGTACCTCCGGCAGGCGGCCTTCGCTCTCGAGTCGGCGTCGCATCACCTCGGGAGTGACCTTTTGGCGCTCGGCCAGGGTCACCATCTCGGCGTCGACATCGTCGTCGGTGACCTCGATCTTCTCGGCCTCGGCCACGTAGCGCAGGGCCAGGTCGGCCTTGACGGCCGAGGTGGCCTCGGCCTGGAGGTGGGCCAGGAGGTCCTCGCGGGTCTGGCCGGTGGCGCTCATGAACACGTCGAGGTCGATGCCCTGGTGGCCGAGCCGGTGGGACAGCATCTCGATGCGCCGCTCGGTCTCCGAACCGATCAGCGCCTCCGGCATCTCGTCGTCGACCAGCTCGACGAGCGCCTCGACCACCCGGTCGCGCACGGCCAACGCCGCCTCGAGGCGCTTCACCGCCTCGCTCTGCTCGCGCAGGTTCTCGCGCAGCTCGTCGACGGTCTCGAACTCGGAGGCCTCGCTGGCCCACTCGTCGGTGAGCTCCGGCAGGACCTTCTCCCGCACCTCTTTCACCAGGATCCGAAAGGTGACGTCTCCTTCGCCGGCCACCTCGGCGTTGAACTGGAGGATGTCGCCGGCCTTGGCGCCTCGAAGCTCGTCGTCGAGCTCGGCCACGATCGTTCCCTTGCCCACCTCGTAGAGCTCGTCGTCGGCGCTGAGGAGGACCTCGGCGTGCCGGGACACCTTGCGGTCCATGGAGACGTGGTCACCAGCGCGGGCCTGGCGGGCCACGGTGCGCAGCTCGCCGAACTGGTCGCGCAACCGGTCGACCTGGGAGTCGACCTCCTCGTCGGTGAGGGTGAGGCCGGGAAGAGCCACCCGCAGGCCCTCGTAGCCGACCACGCGGATCTGCGGCATCACCTCGACCACGGCGTCGAAGCTCACCGCTCCGGCGTCTCGGCCGGCGGTGATCTCGATGTCGGGCGGGGCGATGGGCTCGACGTCGTTGTCGTGCAGCGCCTTCTCGTAGTAGTCGGGAAGCGCTTCTCGGATGGCCTCCTGCCGGGCCGTCTCGGTGCCGAGGCGTGCCTCGAGGAGGCGGCGGGGCGCCTTGCCCGGGCGGAAGCCGGGGATCCGCACCTCGCGGGCCAGCTTGCGGAAGGCGGCGTCGACGGCCTTGTCGACCTCGCTCTCGTCGACCTCGATCGAGAGCTTCACCTTGTTGTCGTCGAGTGTTTCGAACGTGCTCTTCACCGGGTTTCGGAGTATAGGGGGGCAGTCGCCCTCCCGGAGACGGTCAGGGCCCGGAGCCCCATCCACCGAGGAGGGCGGGTGCTACTTCTTCCTCCCCGGCATCAACGCCCTCCGCTACCTCGCCGCCCTGTAAGCCTTACCGGTTGGCCGCACCGGTCAACCACACCGGCCTGCCCACCTCCGCGTCCGCGGTCACCAGGGAGAGGCGCTTGGCGCTGGTGAGCACCCCGGGGCCGCCCCGATCGAAGCGGCCCGAGGTGGGAGCGACGTCGAGGTAGTCGCGACCGATGGCCACGGTGAGGTAGCCCTCGCCCACCCGCCGGTCGTGGGTGGGGTCGAAAGCCACCGCCTCGGCCTGGCCCGGCCTGGTCGGGTCGGCCACGACCACCTCGACCCAGGCGTGGGAGCCGCCCTCGCCCACCAGGTGCCCGGAGACGTACCGGGCCGGGAGCCCCGCCGCCCGGCACACGGCGAGCATCACGTGGGCGAAGTCCTGGCACACCCCTCTACCGCCCGCCACAGCCTCGGCCGCCGTCGTGCGCACGGTGGTGGCGTCGTAGGCGTAGGTCAGGGCTCCACGTGTCCAGGCACACGCCTGCTCGGCCAGCTCCATGGCCCCCGGGCCTCCCCCACCCGCGCCTCTCCCGCGACGACGGGCCGCAACCAGCGAGGCAGCCACCTCGGCCAGGAGGCCGTCGGCCCTGGTCAGTGCGGTCGACGCGAGGAGCCGGGGATCGCGCAGAGCCGACGGCCGAACAGTGGTGACGGCGCCGGGGCTCCCCCGGCGCACGACCGACCACGTCTCGAACTCGATGAACTCGTCGATCGCGGCCACCCGGACGTCGACCACGTGATTGGCGAACCCGTCGGAACCGACGGACACGAGGGCAGGAGCGCCGGTCACGGTCAGGCGGTGGTCGACCCGGCGCTGGTCGCCGTGCACGGCCGGGGGCACGACGACGAGCCGGTGCCACAAGTGGTGCACGGCGCTGGCGTAGTCGTACCGGAAGCGTTGCTGCAACAGGTAGGCGGCGCCGGCCACCGAGCCCGAACAAGGCGGCGACAGCACGCCACCGTCCCACGACGGACACTCGGGGGACGCAGTGGGAAGGCCCGAGAGCTCAGCCGTCACCGTCGACCTCGTCGGCCCAGACGGTCATCACCTTGAGCTCCGACGCTCCCCAGATCGTCACCATGGCGGCGTCGAGGGCGTCGCGGCCGCGGGCGATCACGACCCGTCCGACGCGCGGCTCGTTGTTGCGGGGGTCGAAGGTCCACCAGCGGCCCCCCAGCCACACCTCGTACCACGAGCAGAAGTCCATGGGCAGGTCGGGCGGGTCGACGCCGATGTCGGGGAGGTAGCCGGCGACGTAGCGGGCCGGGATGTTGAGGGCCCGGCACAGGGTGACCCCCAGCTGGCTGAGGTCACGGCAGACCCCAGTGCGCGACTGCCACACGTCGTAGGCCGTGGTGAGCGGCGTGCTCGCCCCCAACTGGTAGCGGATGTTCCCGTGCACCCAGTCGGACACGGCCTGTGCCCGGGCCCAGCCGGGAGCGGTGGTGCCGAACAGGTCCCAGGCCTGGTCGTGGAGCACCTCGGGCCAGCAGAAGCGACTGGGGAGCAGGTAGACGAAGGCCTCGTCGGGCAGGTCTTCGATGGCCGCCTGGGCCGCGGTCGCATCGACTTCGTCGGCGTCGGCCGGCACCTCGACAGTGGCGTTGTAGCGCAACGTCGACGGCCCCGGAGGCAGGGTCAGGCGGTCACACACGTTGCCATAGGCATCGACGTAGACCGCGGCCGGAGCCGGCGGCCCCCACGACTCGGACAGGATCCGGTGCGGACCTGCGGGACGGGGCCGGACCTGCCACAGGCTGGGCGTGGCCTCGACGGAGTCGTGTTCGAAATGACAGCCGATCCTGACCAGCACGTGAGCCCCTCCGGCGACGGTGGCCGTCGGCCCCCGACGAGTGTCGCAACCTGTCGTGAACATCACGCTGCCGCGGTGTCACGGCCGTGTGAACTCTGGTCGTTCGGGTTCGGTGAAGGAGTCCTTTCGGGATCTCCCGGCGAGCTTCGGCGCCAAGGTAACAGGAACGAAACATGAGGGATGGTAACCATGGGGTGTGGGCGATCTGCTCGACGACTACCAGACCACGACCTGGGACGAGCTGTTCGAATCGCCGGGCGTACCCCGTCCCGCCTGCGCCTCGCTCTTCGAGACCCTCCAGTCCCTGGCCGACGACGACTTCGAGCGTCGCTGCGACGCCCGCGACCGCGCCTTTCGGGACCAGGGCATCACCTTTTCGTTCTCGGGCGAGGAACGGCCCTTTCCCCTCGACCTGGTGCCACGCATCCTCGGCTCCGACGAATGGGCACTCCTGGAGTCGGGCGTGGTGCAACGGGTGCGGGCCCTGGAGGCGTTCCTCGACGACATCTACGGCGTGGGCAAGATCCTGGCCGACCGAGTGGTGCCCGCCGCCCTGGTCACCAGCTCGCAGCAATACCACCGGGCCGCGACCGGGGTGATCCCACCCAACGGCGTGCGCATCCATGTGTCGGGCATCGACGTGGTGCGCGGCGCCGACGGGCGCTTCTTCGTGCTCGAGGACAACCTGCGCACCCCGTCGGGCATCTCCTACGTGATCGAGAACCGCCGCACCATGTCCCGGGTGTTCCCCGAGCTGTTCGCCAGCCACCGCGTGCGGCCGGTGGACAGCTACCCGGCACGTCTCCTGGAGGGCCTCAAGTCGGCAGCTCCCACCGGTGCGGCCGACCCGACCGTCGTCGTGCTCACGCCCGGGATCTACAACGCCGCTTATTTCGAGCACACGTTCCTGGCCCGCCAGATGGGCGTGGAGCTGGTCGAGGGACGCGACCTGGTGTGCAGGGGCAACTGCGTCTACATGCGCAGCACGACCGGCGAGCAGCGCGTCGACGTCGTGTACCGCCGGATCGACGACGACTACCTCGACCCCCTCCATTTCCGCACCGATTCCAGGCTGGGGTGCCCGGGCATCCTCAACGCGGCCAGGGCGGGCAACGTCACCATCGCCAATGCCGTCGGCAACGGCGTGGCCGACGACAAGCTCGTCTACACCTACGTGCCGGCCATGATCGACTACTACCTGGGCGAGAAGCCGATCCTCCCCAACGTCACCACCTACCGGCTGGAGGACGCCGAACAGCTCGACCACGCGCTGCCTCGCCTCGACCAGCTGGTGGTGAAGCCGGTGGACGGGTCGGGCGGCTACGGCCTGGTGATCGGATCGCAGGCGACCGACGAGGAGCTGGCCAAGGTACGCGGGGCCATCGTCGCCGACCCCCGGGGCGGGATCGCCCAGGAGGTCGTGCACCTTTCCACCTCGCCCACCCAGGTGGGCGACCTGCTCAAGCCCCTCCACGTCGACCTGCGCCCGTTCGCGGTGAACGACGGCGAGCGGGTGTGGGTGGTACCGGGCTGCCTCACCCGGGTCGCCCTGGTGGAGGGCAGCCTGGTGGGG
>JBPCNP010000154.1:0-12330 GCA_051001215.1 Acidimicrobiales bacterium | reverse complement strand
CCGGCACTCCGCTCAGAGGGCCGCTCGGGCCCGGCACTCCGCTCAGAGGGCCGCTCGGGCCCGGCACTCCGCTCAGAGGGCCGCTCGGGCCCGGCACTCCGCTCAGAGGGCCGCTCGGGCCCGGGGCGGAGGTCAGCACGTGAGCGCCACCGTGGCGTACGTGCCCGACCTCATGGACCGCTCCCGGGTCGCAGCTGCGTCGGGGACCGTCACCTTCGTGACCAACCTGGCCGACCTGCCCGCCGCCGCAACCGAGGCCGACCTGGTCATCGTCGACCTCACGCGCCCAGGCGTGCTCGAAATGGTCCCCAGCCTGGACGGCCGGGTGATCGGCTTCGCCAACCACACCGAACGAGACCTCATGGACTCGGCCCGGGCGGCTGGTTGCACCACGGTCCTGGCCCGCTCCGCCTTCTTCTCCCGCCTGCGCGAGCTCCTCGCCCCCGACCCCGATGCCCCGCCCGCCCCCTGAGACCGCCGCTGGTTCAGCGCCGGTCACCGCGCGGCCGCTGCCATCCCGTGTCGCTGATCGGACGCTGCTCGTAGAACAGGCAGTCGTCGGGGCACGCGAAGGGCATGGACTGGGCCGCGTCGAGGCGGCACCGCTCGATCCGGTCCCCGGTGGGCAGGCTCCGGCTGCTGTAGTGGCGGCAGTCGACACGGGCGGTCATGGCACCATTGTCGCAGGCAACCGACGCCCGTGGCGCATCGATCCCCGCGTTCGGTCGTGCCCGGCCGCCGTGTCCCACCGCCTCCTTTTTCCGGTCACATGAGCGACCACGTCCCGGGCCCCGCGACGAGCGCCAATGACCTCCTGCGGTGGAGCGAGGCTTTGGCCGGCATCGCCCGTACCGGCCTGGGCTTCACCGACAGCCTCTACGAGCGGGAGCGCTTCGAGGAGGTACTGCGAGTCGCCGCCGACATGCGGGTAGCCGCCGGTCTGCCAACCGAGGCAGCCGTGCTCGTGCAGGAGTGGCTAGGCCGGGTGGGCGAGGGCGTCGGCGGGTACGTCACGCCGAAGGTGGCGGTGGGAGCCATCGTGGGCAACGAGCACCATGAGATCCTGCTCGTGCAGCGATCGGACTCGGGGGCGTGGCTCTACCCCACCGGCTGGGCCGACATCGGGTACTCGGCGTCCGAGGTGGCCGTCAAGGAGGTGCTGGAGGAGACCGGCATGGAGGTCGAGCCCACCCGCCTGGTGGCCGTCCTCGACGGTCTCCGGCTCGGCTTCACCCACATCCCCCTGTACTCGTTGGTCTTCCACTGCCGCCTCGTCGGCGGCACGCTGGCCGGCCATCCCCTCGAGTGCCGGGACGTGGGCTGGTTCGCCGAGGATGCCCTGCCCTCCCCGCTCGCCGGCGGGGGGCGCTGGGAATCCCACGCGTTCCGCGCCATCAGGGGTGAGCCCTTCGACGCCGTCTTCGACCGGCCACGGCGGCCCCCCTGGCGCGAACCCGCTCCCGAGGGCTGAGCCGGCGGCGGGGGGGCACAGCATCGTCCGGTCGAGGGACTAGTTTCGCCCGGCAAGGGTCGATGTCGACAGGAGGATCCCGTGCGTGTGGCCAAGCGGAGAAGGGTCGGGCCCAGTGACCCCATGGCGGTGGTCACCCGGTTCCTCGACGCCGCCAACCATCACGACGCCGACACCCTGTACGCGAGCGTCCACCCCGAGTTCGAAAGCTTCCAGCCCCTGCACCCGGGCCGCAACTTCCGCGGTCCCGGTCAACTGATCAGCAACTGGAAGGCCATCTTCCAAGCCGAGCCGGGCTTCCGTCTCACCGTCCTGCGGGCCTCGACCACCGGCAACACGGTGTGGGTCGAGCTGCACGGCGCCGGTGACAGCGCCGAGGCCGCCGGGATCTTCATCGTCGGCGTGGAGAACGGCCGGATCCGTTGGGTCCGGGTCTACAGCGACCTCGTCGAGCCCGCTGACGAGCTCGACGAAGAGGAACCCGGCGCCCAGGTCACCGCAGATCCCTCTGCGACCGAGCCCGCTGCCGCACAGCCGTCTGGCGCCCGGCCCGGAGTCGACGGGGTAGGCGATACGAGTGCAGACGAAGACGGTGGACGTGACGCCGGCGTCGCCGCCGCGTCACTCGGCGCCGCGCCGTCCGAGCCCACCATCGCCGTCACCGGTGAGGCCGAGGCTCCACCGCAGCCTGGGCTCCACCTCGTCGACCTCACCGGGTCGCCGGGCGAGCACGACAAGCCCGAGACCGACACCGGGTGGGTGGAGACGCTCGTGGGGCGCTCCGGCCCGGTTCCAGCCATCACCTCGGACACGCTCGACAAGATCGAGTCGAGCGACGAACTCGAGCCAGGCGGCGGGCTCGAGCCAGGCGGCAGGCTCGAGTCAGGCGGCGAGCTTCAGTGGGTCGACGAGCTGAAGTCGGTCGAGGTACCGGGATCAGACGACGCCGGCCCGACCGGTGACGGCGAGACCGGCGAGACCGACGAGACCGGATCCGGTTCCGAGCCCGCCGCTCCCGAAGCGCCCGAAGTGCCCGCGGCCGACGACGAGGACGAGGCCGACGCGCCATCTTCCGAATCCTTCGAATTCGCCGAAGCGGATCGTGAACCGGTCCGGTCCCGGTGGCGAAAGGCTTTCAAGAGAGGCTGAGCCTCGGGGCCGCAGCACGAACAGCCACCTCACGGGGAGACCGGGGCTGCCTTGTTCCTGTAGAAGCGGACACCGTCGACAGTAGCCAGCAGCACGTAGTCGCCGGCGATCCGCTTCCACAGCTCCGAGCGCTCCAGCGGGTAGAACCGTGCACCGCGGATCCTCGTCCCACTGGTGTCGACGATGAGCGTTGCCGGGTGGGCGGCGAAGTCCTGGTCGAGCAGGGCCCAGGCGCCGGGCAGACCGTCGGAGAGTCGGGCCACACCGTCGTCGCGCCCTCCTGTCTGGCCGGTGAGAAAGCCGGTATGGATGAAGCGGGTGGCCGGTTCCCGCCCCGACGCCCAGTAGATCTCGGGAAACTCCCCCCAGACGAAGACGGTGTCGTGGGGGCCGGTGAGATGGCGGGTCTCGGCGGCCACGGTCCCGTAGGGCAGCAGGCCGCGCTCGTCAGCGGGAAGGAAGGCGACGGCGACCATCACCGCCGCCGACAGGGCGGTGAACCCCACGGCCAGGCGGCGCAACAGCGGGGACAGGTCGGGGAGCACCCCGGCGCCGAGGAGGGCCAGCGGCGGGAGGATCTGGAGGTAGTAGTGCCCGAAGAAGCGCAGGCCGATGAGGACGCTGAGGATGCCGCCAACCAGCCACATCCACAGGTCCGGTGACGCTGTCCGGCGGCGGGCGGCGACGGCACCGAGGAGCACCAGGGCCAGGTTGAGGCCGATGAAGGCCCAGGTCATGGCCATTCCCCGCCCGATGGTGGCGCTGATCGAGCCCCGCAGGGCCATGTAGCCACCGTTTCCGGTGACGGTCCACAACAAGAAGTCGGCCGGTCCGAAGGCCAGGGCGGTGACGCCGATCACCGCGGCACCGGCCATACCGGCGCGCACCACTTGGCGCCAGCCGCCGCCGTTCCAGAGCAGCCAGACCACGGGCACGGCGGTGATGATCGCCGTCTGCTTGCACAGGCAGGCCACCGCCAGGCACAGCCCGGCGGTGACGGCGCGGTTGCGCCCGGCCGCGACCACGGCTGCGGTCATGGGCAGGAGCATGAACAGCTCGAAGCCCGCCGCCTGGGTATCGGCCGGGAAGAAGGCCGCCGATCCCAGCAGGAAGAGGATGGCGCATGCCCATGCCGCTCGGCGGCTGCGGTACCGGCGTTCGGCCTCGCCGGCGAGCAACAAAGCCGTGGCCGCCACCGCCAGTGCGGCCACGCCCCGCACCGGGCGCAGGTCACGGTTGCCGGTGACCCCGAAGACGGCGGCGTACAGGTAGGGCACGGCCGGCGGCTTGCGGTCGGCGGTCTCGTGGTACATGCGCCCGCCGCGGTCGATGACCATGGCCATAGTGGCCAGGCTGGACTCGTCCGAGTTGAAGAGGTGGACGAGCATCCCCGGCAGGTGCAGACCGAACGACATCACCAGGGCGACCGCCACCAGGCCCCATCGGCGGGATGATCGGGGTGCAGACGTGTCCGACTCGACGACGACCACGGTGTCGGCCGGGCCGGAGCGGGGGTACCAGCTCATGGCGTGGTCACCGGGAGGTCGGTGTCACGGCCGGCGCGGCCGTCAGCCGGGCGGGGGCCCGACACCCCGCTCAGAGGGCCGCTCGGGCCCAGTACCCCGCTCAGAGGGCCGCTCGGGCCCAGGTCGGTGCCCGCCACGGCGACCAGCGCAGGCCAGGCGACGGCTGTCACCGCCGCCCCGACCAGCAATCCCGAGTCGTTGACCACCGACCCGATGACGCCGGCCACGACGAGGGCCCAGGTCATGGCCGCCAGAGCCGGACGGGCCCCCAACCGGGGCCGCACGGCCACGACGGCGCCCACCCCGATGGCCACGACCAGGCTCAACGGGCTCGTCACCGTCTCGAGGGCCCGATTGCCCTTGCGCACGATCTCGTCGATCAGGGTTCCGTCGGAGATCACCCGGCCGAGGTGGCTGCGAGCGGACAGGGGCCGGGCCAGGTCGGCGGCGACGAACAGGCCGACGACGGCGGCCGTGACGACGGCCAGCGTGACGGCCGCACGTAGCGACGGCCGGCGTCGGGCTCCGATGAGGATGCCGTAGGCGGGAACCGATGCCAACGCCCCACCCACGTCGGCGCCGAACCACGGGGCACCGCCCACCACGACCCCCGCCCCCAGCGCCGCAACACAGGGCGCGACGGCCCGGCGGCCCCAGTGGTCGAGGGCGAGGCCGGCGGCCACGATGAGGCCGGCCATGAGAAAGCCGGACCCGATGTTGCCCACGCCGTAGAAGCGTCCGCCCGTCACCGGGGAGTTGCCGAAGGGGGCATCGATCTCCAGCCTGCCTCCGAAGGCGGCGTCGATGCCCACCACCGCGACCGTCACCGCAGCCAGCGCTCCCACGCCCAGGCGGACACGGCGACGGCCGACGACGGCAGCGCCGGCAGCGAGAGCCGCGGCGACGGCTGCGCCGACCACGAGAGCGCCGGCACCGCCCCAGCGCCACCACGGAACGGCCATGACCAGGAAGCCGGCAGGAGGAACAGCGAGCAGCACCCAGGCCACCGCAGGGCGTGCCCGCGGCCAGGAGACGGCGACAAGCGCTCCCACCGCGCTGAGGGCGATGAACAACCAGACCAGCGGGGTGCGCATGCGGTCCGCGGTGGACGAACGACGGTCGCGCTCGACGAGGTCGGTGACGGACACGGGCCCCGACGGTCGCACGACGGACCCGCTCATGTCCCGCCGTTGGGGCACGCCGAGACGGGAGAGGAAGGTGGGCGCCACGTCGTCGATGGTGGCGAGGTGGGCCTGGTGGGTCGACGGGGACGACAGCCCGGCCCGTCCGAGCCCGCACTCGGCTGAGGTGGCCAGCACGCCGAGGTGGCGGTCGGCATCGGGCGACGAGACGCTGGCCACGACCACGCAGGCCGACCCGGCCGCGTCGACCACGGACGCCACCTCGGCCGCGGGCACGGCCACCACCACGGCTTCGGCGCCCGCCGACAACGCCAGTCCCACGGCCGGCGCGCCACCATCGCTGGCCCGGGCAACCACGCCGTCACGATCGGCGACGGCGGCCGCCGCGGCCGACGTGCGCGGCCCGGAGGTGACCAGGGCCCAGCGGCGGCCGGCCCCGGTGAGCGTCTGCCCCAGGGCACCCAATGTCCCCGCGTAGTTGGTGCCGTCGTCGTAGGCCCGCAGGCGGTCCCAGTCGACCAGGCGCACACCGCCGTCGCCCGTGGGTTCCACCTGTCCCACCCCCTTCGCCGGCGCCGGGGTCGCGGCGCGCTCGCCCTTGCCCACGGTGAGGTAGCCGTCGGCGGCATCACCGCGTTGTCGGTCGGTGCGCACCGACAGGCTCGCCTTCGCCCATCCGTCGAGGACGCCGGGTGCACCGGCCCAACGCAGATCGGCGACGAGCACGAGCACGGCCGGGGGGCGGGGCGGGAAGGCGGTGGCCGTCATGGGAATGGGGAGGGCGCCGACAAGGAGTGCTACAAATGCCAGCAGGTGGTCTCCTCGTCGCCAGCGTGCCCACGACCCGGGACCCTCGGCACGGCCTCTGACTTTACCGCACGGCTACGGCAGGTCGGGGTTCAGCCGGGTCGTCGATCCGCCGGCAGCCCTCGGGCGCCGACGGCGGCGACCGGCAATTTCCTCAGCCGTCGGTTGGGTCGGGCCGTTCGATCTCGGGCTCGAGTCCCCGGGGTCCGGGTGGCCATCCTCACACGGCGGGGTCGGGCGGCTGCAACTGCGTGAACAGGGCGGCCACGATCGACGTCGACCCTTGGGTCGCCTCCCACTGGGTGGCGATGCCTTCGTGGTCGACCAATCCCGACGCGTCGGGGACCAGGCCCAGCTCCTCGGCACAGGCGGCGGCCAGCGGTGCCGGCTCGAGCTCGTCGCCGTAGGCCGGGAAGGCCTCGAGGCCGTCCCAGAGGCGATCGAGCGGAGCGGGGTTCGGCGTGTCCTGGGACAGGGAGTCGGCGACGGTCTCGAACACCTCGTAGGTGCCCACGCCGGTTGGTCGCCGGTAGCCGGCCACCGGGTGCAACCGCCACTCGATCGTGGCCCCGGCGGGGCCATCGCGGAGCCACACCTGGGCGCCGTTGACGTACGCGTCGATCGGGGGGCCGAAGCGGTCGTCGAGGGCCATCACCACCTCGGGCGTGGTCCGCCAGACACACGAGGGCACCAGTCGGGCCACCCGCGGCGCTACTCCCCGCGCTGCTCGCGCAGGAACTTCTCCAACTCGGCGGCCAGGAAGTCGCCCGACTGGAGCTGCATGGGGTCGTCGCCGGTGGCGTCGGCCGTCTCCTCGAGGCGGCGGACGTAGGCCGACACGTCGTCGTCGGTGGCCACCACCTCGGTGACCTGGCGCTCGTAGTCGGCTGCTCGCTGTTCGAGGTCGGCGGTGATGACCCGCGTGGAGAGGAGGCCGACGGTGCGTTGCACGAGGGCGAGGGTGGCCTTGGGCGAGGGGGTGGCCGCGACGTAGTGGGGGACGGCGGCCCACAGCGATGCCGACTGCAGCTCGGCGCTGCGGAAAGCGTCCTGGAGCACGCCGAGGATGCCGGTGGGCCCCTCGTAGGTGGAGCGCTCCAGTCCGAGGGTGGCCACCAGTTCGGCGTCGGCTGCGGTGCCCGTGACCGTGACCGGTCGGGTGTGGGCCACGTCGGCCAGCAGGGCACCGAGGGTGATGACCATCTCGGCCCGCAGCTCGGTGGCCACTCCGACGACCTGGGCGCAGAACGTGCGCCACCGCAGCTGGGGCTCGCGGCCCACCAGCACGACCACGTCGTGAGGGGTGTCGGGCAACGAGGCGGCGGAGAACTCGGTGGTGGGCCACACGATCTCGCGGCGAAGGCCGTCGCCCAGCCTGGCCTCCGGCCGGGTCGACGAGAAGTCGAAGAACTCCTCGGGGTCGATGGTGGCGAAGCGCCGGGCGCCCCACCGGACCTGGAGGTAACGGGCGGCGTCAGAGGCGGCGTCGGCGGCGTCGTTCCAGCCCTCGAAGGCGATGATGAGAACGGGTCGGCGCAGGCGGGGCCGGTTGTCCCACCGCACGTGGTCCATCCCGAGACGCTAGTGCCCCGATCTGCGCCGCCCCTATGTCCCCGGGCGGCCGTAGCCTGGGCCCATGGCCGTGTCGTCCCTCGACCGCTTCTCGCCTGCCACCCGGGCCTGGTTCGAGGCCACCTTCGCCGCACCCACGCCTGCCCAGGAGCAGGGGTGGCAGGCGATCAGCCGCGGCGACCACACCCTGATCCTGGCGCCCACCGGGTCGGGCAAGACGCTCGCCGCCTTCCTCTGGTGCCTCGACCGCCTGGCGGCAGAGCCGACTCCGGAGGACGCCAAGAGGTGCCGGGTGCTGTACATCTCGCCGCTCAAGGCCCTCACCTACGACGTGGAGCGCAACCTACGGGCCCCCCTGGCCGGCATCGCCGTGGAAGCGGCACGGCGAGGCCTGGCGCCACCGGCGATCTCGGTGGCCACCCGCACGGGTGACACCTCCCAGGCCGACCGCCGCGACATCGCCCGCCACCCGCCTGACATCCTGATCACCACCCCCGAATCGCTCTACCTCATGCTCACGTCGGCGGCCCGCGAGGTGCTGACCTCGGTCACCCACGTGATCGTCGACGAGATCCACTCCGTGGCCGGCACCAAGCGTGGCGCCCACCTGGCCCTGTCCCTCGAGCGCCTCGAGCGCCTCACCACCGCTCGTTCTCAACGCATTGGCCTCTCCGCCACCCAGCGCCCCCTCGATGAGATCGCCCGCTTCCTCGGCGGTCGTGAGGGGGCCAGTGGGGGGGATGGCGAGTGGCGGACCAGGCCGGTCACCGTGGTCGACGCCGGGGTGCGCAAGCCCCTCGAGCTCCAGGTGATCGTGCCCGTGGAGGACATGGCCGAGATGGGCAAACCCATCGACAACGGTGAGATCCTCTCGGGCCCGGCGGCGGGTGACCCCGAGGCCCGGCACTCGATCTGGCCGGCCATCCATCCCATCCTCCTGGAGCTCATCGAGGCCCACCGCTCGACGCTGATCTTCGTCAACTCCCGGCGGCTGTCCGAGCGCCTGGCCGCCCGGCTCAACGACCTTGCCGGTCGCGATCTGGTGCGGGCCCACCACGGTTCGGTGGCCCGCGAGCAACGCCTCGAGATCGAAGACGCCCTGAAGGCGGGCAGGCTGCCCGCCTTGGTGGCTACCAGCAGCCTGGAGCTGGGCATCGACATGGGCGCCATCGACCTCGTCATCCAGGTCGAGTCGCCGTCGTCGGTGGCCAGCGGCCTGCAGCGCATCGGCCGGGCCGGACACCAGGTGGGTGAACCATCGCGCGGCCGCATCTTCCCCAAGTTCCGCGGTGATCTGGTCGAGGCTGCCGTGGTGGCCATGCGCATGAAGTCGGCGCAGATCGAATCGACCATGGTCCCCCGAAACCCCCTCGACGTCCTGGCCCAGCAGATCGTGGCCATGTGCGCGGTCGACGATCTCACCGTCGACGAGGTCGCCGAGGTGGTGGCCGGGGCCTACCCCTTCGCCGACTGCACCCGGGCCGTGCTCGAGAACGTGCTCGACATGCTGGCCGGGCGCTACCCGTCCGACGAGTTCGCCGAGCTCCGACCCCGCATCACCTGGGACCGCGTCGAGGGCACCCTGCGGGCCCGGGCCGGCGCCCGCATGCTGGCCGTCACCAGCGGGGGCACCATCCCCGACCGGGGCCTGTACGGCGTCTTCACCCCGGCCGCCGAGGGCACCGGGCACGGCAACCGCGTCGGCGAGCTCGACGAGGAGATGGTCTACGAGAGCCGGGTGGGCGAGACCTTCGTGCTCGGTGCCTCGACCTGGCGCATCCAGGAGATCACCCGCGACCGGGTGGTCGTCACCCCGGCGCCGGGTGAGCCCGGGAAGATGCCGTTCTGGCACGGCGACGGTGTCGGCCGCCCCGCCGAGCTGGGGCGGGCCATCGGTGCGTTCTTGCGCGAGGTCGACGGATGGTCGGACGAGCGCCTGGCCGACGAGTGCTCCCTCGACCCGCTGGCCCTGCGCAACCTGCGGGCCTACCTGGCCGAGGAGCGCTCCGTCACCGGCGTCTTGCCCACCGACCGCCAGATCGTGGTCGAGCGCTTCCGCGACGAGTTGGGCGACTGGCGCATCTGCATCCTGTCGTCCCTGGGTGGGCGGGTCCACGCCCCGTGGGCCATCGCCATCGAGGCCAAGATCCGCCAACGCCTGGGGGTCGAGGTGCAGACCATGTGGAGCGACGAGGGCATCGTCATCCGCCTGCCCGAGGCCGACGAGTCGCCCGCGGTGGAGTCGATCCTCGTCGAGCCCGAGGAAGTCGAGGAGCTGGTGGTGGCCGACCTGGCCAACAGCGCCCTGTTCGCCTCTCGCTTCCGCGAGAACGCAGCCAGGGCCCTGCTCCTTCCCCGGCGGCGGCCCGGGTCGCGCACGCCGCTCTGGCAGCAGCGCCAGCGCGCTGCCGACCTGCTGGCGGTGGCGTCGAAGCACGGCTCGTTCCCGATCCTGCTGGAGACTTACCGCGAGTGCCTGCGCGACGTGTTCGACCTGCCCGCCCTCATCGACCTGATGGGTTCCATCCGGGCCCGCACCGTGCGCGTGGTGTCGGTGGACACGGGGCGACCGTCGCCGTTCGCGTCCTCGCTGGCCTTCGCCTACGTGGCCAACTTCCTGTACGAAGGCGACGCCCCTCTCGCCGAACGCCGGGCCCAGGCCCTCACCCTCGATCGGGAGATGCTGGCCGAGCTGCTGGGAGCCGAGGAGCTTCGCGAGCTGATCCACCCCGAGGCCTTGGACGCCCTGGAGATCGACCTGCAGCTCCTCGACGAGCGGCGCTGGGCCCGCGACGCCGACGAGGCGCACGACCTCCTCCGCCGCCTGGGCGACCTCACCCGCGAGGAGCTCGCCGCCCGTTCGGTGAACGATTTCGCCCAGCCCCTGGTCACCGCTCGCCGAGCCATCGAGGTTCGCATCGGCGGCGAGGTTCGCCTCATCACCGCCGACGACGCCGGCCGCTATCGCGATGCGCTGGGCGTGATGCCCCCACCCGGGCTTCCCGACGCCTTCCTGGAACCGGTCGACGACCCGCTCGGAACGCTGCTGGCTCGCTGGGCCCGCACCCACGGGCCTTTCGTCACCGACGAGCCAGCCCGGCGCTTCGGCCTGCCTCCGGGCGCCGTCGAGGGACTGCTGGGCCGGCGGGCCGACGTCGGTCTGTTGCTGCGCGGCGAGTTCCGCCCTGCCGCCTCCGTGGCCGAACGGAGTGGCAGCCACAGTGGGCGGGAGTGGTGTGACCCGGACGTGCTGCGCTCGTTGCGCCAGCGATCGTTGGCCGTGCTGCGCAAGGAGGTGGAACCGGTCGAGGCCGGCGTGCTGGCGCGCTTCCTTCCCGCCTGGCAGGGCGCTGTCCCCGCCGGCGCCCAGCGCGGGTTGGACCGGCTGTTCGAGGTCGTCGCCCAGATCCAGGGCGTCGCCATTCCCGCCTCGGTGCTCGAGCGCGACGTGCTGGCGGCGCGCGTGGACGACTACTCGCCCAGACTGCTCGACGAGCTGGCCGCGGCCGGAGAGGTCGTCTGGGTGGGTGCCGGGCCGCTCGGCACCGACGACGGCAAGGTCATGATCTTCCTGCGTGACCGGGCTGCATTTCTCCGGCCCCTGGCCGGGTCGTCGAGCGAGCGCCCGGAATCGCCCGAACACGACCGATTGCGGCACATCCTCGGACGCCGGGGGGCCTGCTTCTTCCGCGAGCTGAGCGCTGCCACCCCCCTCGACGGACCGCTCGGGCTCAGGGACGACAAGGCGTCGCTCGACGCCCTCTGGGACCTGGTGTGGGCCGGCGAGGTCACCAATGACTCGTTCGCCCCGTTGCGGGCACTCGCCGGTGGCGGACGGTCAGGCCGCACCACCCACCGCCGCGCCCGTCGTCCCAACATGGGTTCGCTGAGCGCCCTGGGCCCGCCGCGCGCCCAGGGCCGGTGGTCGTTGGTCGAGGCCGACCTCCCGGCCGACGGCGTGAGCGCTACCCAGAGGGCCCATGCCCTGGCCTCGGTCCTTCTCGACCGCCACGGCGTGATCATGCGCGAGGCGGTGCGGGGCGAGGGCCACCCCGGTGGGTTCGCCGCTGTCTACGCCGTGCTCCGGGCCATGGAGGATTCGGGCCGGGTGCGGCGGGGGTACTTCGTGGCCGGCATGGGCGGCGCCCAGTTCGCCCTGCCCGGTGCCGTCGACCGGCTGCGCGCCAACCGGGAGCATGCGGTCGAGGGCACCCTCGTCTTGGCCGCAACCGACCCCGCCAACATCTACGGCCTCACCCTGCCCTGGCCGGTCTCCGGCCCCCGCCGGGTCGCCGGCGCCTACGTGGTGTTCGTCGGGGCCGAGGCCGCCCTCTACGTCGAGCGGGGGGCAAGGGGCCTCGTCGCCCTCCGGCCCTTCGACGGCACCTGGGAGGACGAGGCGGTCGCCGCCCTCGGCCAACTGGTCACAACCGGGCGGTTCCGCCGCCTGGCCGTCGAACGCTTCGACGAGTCACTGGCCCCGGTGCTGCGAGCGGCGGGCTTCGTCCCCTCACCGCGAGGGCTCGTCCGCTACGGGTAGGCCCGGCGTCGGCCCGGCGTCGGCCCGGCGTCGGCCCGGCGTCGGCCCGGCGTGGACAAGGCCTACCGGTAGCCGAACGGGTGCGGGGGGGGGGGGAGGGGACAGCCCGCTCTCCGACCCGGT
>JBPCNP010000153.1:0-14307 GCA_051001215.1 Acidimicrobiales bacterium | reverse complement strand
GATCACGCCCGAAGTGACCACCTTCACCGGGGGTGACCCAACGGGGTTCTGCGCCGGGTGGACCAGTGCCGAGGAGGTGATCGGGGCGTGGGCCGAGGCCGGCCTGATGGCGGCGTCGTCGTCGGAGGAGGGACTGGCCGACCTGGCCTATGGCGAGGGGGCGGCACAGGCGCTCGACGCCGTGGCCGACGTCGCCCCCGCCGAGGTGGTGCAGGCGCTGGCGCCCACGCTGAGCCGGGCCCACGCCGCCGTCGACGCCATCCGGGCCCTGGGTGAGGACGACGCCACAATCGATCAGGACGCCCGGGCGGTGGTCGAGTCCAGCGCCGGGGGCACCGAGGCCGACGGTGAGACCCCCGCCACGCTGGAGGCCGACCGGACGCAGTTCCTGCGGGCCACCTTCGGAGCCGACCGGGTCAACGCCGCCGCCCGGGCGTTCGCCCAGTCGCACCCCCCCGAAGCCGGCCTGTTCGACCTGGGCAACTACTCGGCGGCCGCCGCCCGCACCGCCGGATACGACTGCCTGGTCCCCCCCCGACCGATAGCCCGTCGTGGATCGCCGTCGAGCGGGGCCCGAGCTCCCACCGTCGCCAGCGACTCCTGTGATGGCCTATGAAGAGGATTGGTGCGGGATCCTGAACGCGTCCGGCGTCTGATCGGGTCCCGGAGGATGCTAGAGACCCATAAGGCGCGCTGAACATCCTCACCGCCCCCCACGTCACCGTTCTGCTCTGCGTTCATGGCCGGGCCGGGCCGGGCCGAGCCGGTGCTGGGTGAGGTCGAGGATGGAGTAGTCCACCCCGAACTCATTGGGCTCATACGCCTCGGCAGCTTCGTCGCTCGACCACTGGGCGCACTCGCTCAGGTAGGGGGGAGGCGTGGCGCCGACCCGGCGGCATGGTCAACGTCGACGTCCGCCGTTTGCCCTTTGACCATCGTCGGGGACGAAGTGGTGGGCAGTGGCGGCATGGTGATCGCGCCCGTCGTGCCCGGACGGGCTGGTGTGGATGGTGGCGTGCCCGAGGCGGCGGATGTCGTGCAGCAACCGGTGGTGAGCCGCCTCGGCGATGGCGTGGGCGTCAGCCAGGCTGAGGTCGGCATCGGAGGTGATCTCGGCTTCGGCCCGCAGCTCATGGCCGAGCCAGCGGATATGGACGCCCTCGACCGCCTGGATGCCCGGCACCGAGCTCAGGACCCGGTGGACGTCATCGACCAGCTCGGGCTCGACGCTGTCCATGAGCCGGCGGTAGATGTCGCGGGCGGCGTCTTTGAGGACGAAGAGAATGGCGACGGTGATGAGCAGTCCGACGACGGGATCGGCCAGCTCCCAGCCGGCGGCGACTCCCAGGGCTCCGACGACCACGGCCAGCGAGGTGAGGCCGTCGGTGCGGGCGTGGAGGCCGTCGGCTACCAGCGCGGCCGAGCCGATCTTGCGGCCCACCCGGATGCGGTAGACGGCCACCAGCTCGTTGCCGGCGAAGCCGACCAGGCCGGCCACCACCACCCAGGCGATGTTGTGGACCGGTCGGGGGTCGAGGAGGCGCTGGACGGCCTCCCAGGCGGCGACGGCCGACGACAGGGCGATCATGGTCACGACGAAGATGCCGGCCAGGTCCTCCGAGCGCCCGTAGCCGTAGGTGTAGCGCTTGGTGGGCCGGCGACGACCCACCAGGAAGGCGATGCCCAGCGGCACCGCAGTGAGGGCATCGGCGAAGTTGTGGACGGTGTCGCCCAGGAGGGCCACCGATCCGCTGGCAGCCACGATGACGACCTGGAAGGCGGCGGTGAGGGCCAGCGCAGCCAGGGAGATCTTCAGGGCGCGGATCCCCTCGGCACTGGTCGTCAGGGCGGTGTCGATCGACTCGGCCGCGTCATGGCTGTGTGGAGAGAACAGCCCGGTGAGAAAGCCTCGGAGGCCGCCGCCACCGTGGTCGTGACCCCCGGCGCCGTGGTCGTGAGCGTCGTGGTGATGACCGTCGGTCATGGCTGGTCGGCGTGGCCGTGGTCGGCGCCGTGGTCATGGCCGTCTCTGTCGGGAACAAGGTCCATTGCACACCAGGCGCCATCGTCCACGCACGACTCGCATTCGAGCTCCAAGGTGGCGTGGACGATGGCAAACGGTCGACTGATGGCCCGCTTCACCGCCGTCCCGACCAACTGGGCCTCCTCTAGACTGGGATGTCCGGCCAGCACGAGGTGGGCAGACAGGGCCCGCACCTCACTGGACAGGCTCCACACGTGCAGGTCGTGGACGGTCTCCACGCCGTCCACCGAGGCCATCGCCTGCTGCAGCACCTCAGAGTCGAGCCCGGTCGGGGTGGACTCCAACAAGACCTCGGCCGCTTGACGCATGAGCCGCCAGGCCTGCCAGGCGATCAGCGCGCCGATGCCCAGCGACACGGCCGGGTCGACCCAGAAGTTGCCACCCGTCACCAAGATGACGGCGCCGGCGATGGCCACGCCCAGCGACGCCAGGGCGTCACTGACCAGGTGCAGCATGGCCGACCGCATGTTGAGATCGGCTCCCGCATCCCCGCCGGCCGCCCCGTGGCCGCCGCCCCCGTGGGCATCACCATGGCTGTGCTCGCGCACGGCGAGGGCGGCCATGGTGTTCACGACCGCAGCGATGCCTGCCACCACCACGACGATGCCGCCGCTGACCGGCTCAGGGTCGAGGAGCCGGACAACGCCCTCGTAGAAAATGAACACGGTGATGGCCAGGATGCTGGCGGCGTTGAACAGTGCGGCCAGGATGGTGCCCCGGTGGTAGCCGAAGGATCGCTGGGTGGTCGGTCGTCGCAGCGCCCAACGCACGGCCACCAGCGAGGCAGCCACGGCGGCGACATCGGTGAGGTTGTGGCCGGCGTCGGCCAGCAGTCCTAGCGAGTGGGCGGCGATACCGAGGACGATCTGGACGACGACGATGACGCCGTTGAGGCCCAGGGCGAGGCGCAGCCGGCGGGAGCGACGGGCCGCGACCGTGCCGCTCTCCCCTGCCCGGTCGACGCCGCCGGGCCCGGGACCGGCGAGATGGGGCTCAGTCATCGTCATGCCCGATGTGTTCGAGCGCCACATCGAGGAGAAGCCGCACGTGGCCGTCGGTCAGCGAGTAGTAGGCCATGCGCCCCGACCGGCGCACCTTCACGACCCGGTGGGCCCGCAGCAGGCGCAGGGCGTGCGATGCCGCCGACTCCCCCATGCCCACGGCCGCAGCCAGGTCGCAGACGCACATCTCGCCGCCTTCGAGCAGGCAGACCAGCAAGCGGAGCCGGTTGGGGTCGGCGAGAAGGCTGAACACGCCCTCGGCCAGCTCGTCGACCACCTCGCGTGCAGGCATGGTCGTGCGGACCGACGCGACCCGCTCGGGGTCGACGAGGCGCACCTCGCACTCGTCCAGGCTCACGGGGAGCGCGACACCCGCGCCATCTGAGGACATGTTCATATGTTACCCCAAGCCGACGCCTGATCGCTGATGGCAGCTCAGGCCAGTCCCTCCAGGACGACCAGGGCCAGAGGGGGGGTCGCAGAACGGCCCGCGCCTCATCCGAGGACGAGGGCGCACGCCACCATGACGGCGGCGCCGGCCAGGTACGGCGCGGGTACGCCGATGTGCTGGAAGGCCAGGCCTCCGAGGAGTGGGCCCACGACCCGGGCCAGGCCCCCGGCGGACTGCTGGAGGCCCAGGACCCCCCCTCGCCGGCCCTCGGAGGCCACCGACGCCGTGGCCGCTGTCAACGACGGCGTGGCCAGGCCCTGGCCGACGACCAAGGCGGTCAGGGCGGGCACCAGCACCCACCACGAATGCACGGCGGCGAGCAGGACCAGGCCGACGGCATTCATTGCCAGGGCCAGGCGCAGGGCGCGGATCTCACCCAGCCGCCGGACGGCGGGGTGAACCAGGCCCCCCTCGACCAGTGCCAGCACCAGGCCGATCCCGGTGAACACCGCACCGGTGGAAGCGAGCCCGAACCCGAGCCGGCGCTCACCGAAGAGGGCGAACGTGGCCTCGAAGGCGCTGAAGGCCACCAACGAGCCGAAACCCACCACCACCAGTCGGGCCAGCCCGACCCGCCTTTGCCCCGAAGCGCCTGGGCCACCGATCGGGGCCTCGTCGGCCGGGGCCCGAGCGGCCCCCTGAGCGGGGGGGTCGACGCCGGTGTCGGGGTCGACGGCCGCACCGGGGTCGAGGCCGCCCATGCCCTCGGCTCCGATGCCATCGGCGACAGCCATGGGCCGGTCCGCCGGGGACGAGATGTGGCGGGGGTTCGTCTCCGGCAGCCGCCGGGTGGCGATGACGGCGTTGATGCCGGCAAGGGCGGCGGCCACGAAGAAGGGCAGCCGGGGATCGACCAGCGCGGCGAGGGACCCGAGGGCGGGCCCGGCCACGAACCCCACGCCGAAGGCCGCACCCAACAGGCCGAACAGCCGAGCCCGCTGGCCCGGCTCGGCCAGATCGGCGGCCGACGCCTGGGCCACCGAGACGCTGGCGCCCGATGCACCGTCGAGCAGTCGTCCGGCGAAGAGAAGCGGGAGCGAACCCGCCAGCCCGGTGACCAGGCTGCCCACGGCGGTGCCGGCCAGGGACAGCACGAGCACGGGCTTGCGACCAGCTCGGTCTGACACCGCCCCCCACACCGGTGCCAGCAGGAGCTGGGCGATCGAGAACGAGGCCAGGAGCACACCGATGGTGGCCGGCGAAGCCCCATAGCGCTCGGCGTACAGCGGCAGGACCGGCAGGATGATCCCGAAGCCCACCAGGTCGATGGCGACGGTGGACCAGATCGTGCCGAAGCCCGCCGGAAGCGGGGCGCGCTTGCGCTCAGGTGAACGGCGAGGCACGAAGCCCAGCGAAGCTCACCAAGGTGAAAAGGTCAAAATCCGGCCGGTGGAACCGGCCGGATCCTCCCGAGTGCAGTACTACTGCTGGACGGGCTTGACGTTTGCAGCCTGCAGGCCCTTGGGGCCCTTCTGGACCTCGAACTCGACGTTCTGGCCCTCCTCCAGGCTGCGGTAGCCAGAGGTCTGGATGGCGCTGAAGTGGACGAAAACGTCCTGGCCGTCGGACTGGCTGATGAATCCGAAGCCCTTGTCTGCGTTGAACCACTTGACGGTACCGGTTGCCACGGTTGGCACTTCCCCTTGATAGGTACGGATATTGCGGAGGGGACTGCTCAACCCGTGCGGTGTTGCCGTACAGACGCCAATCCCTCGAAATCCAACGCTAGCACCTGCCCCCCATACCAGGTCAACGGTGCACCCGCGTTCCCCCTGGCGTGTCCTCCACCGTCCAGCCGTCAGCTTCCAGGGTGGCCCGGATGGTGTCGGCGGCCGCCCAGTCCCGCCTGGCCCGCGCCTCGTCCCGCTCGACGAGGCGCACAGCCACGTCGGGAGGCAAGCCGGCTCCGGCACCTGTGCCACCCACGGTCGCCACCCCGCGGCGGAGCGCCACGCCGAGGACCAGCGCGATCTCGGCGACGGCGGCGGCGAGGGGCGCGGCACCGGCGACGTCACGGGCGTCGAGCAGTGCGTTGGCCCGCCGGCGCAGGTCGGCCAGGTCGGCGATGACACCGGGCGTGTCCAGGTCGTCGTCCATGCGGGTCCGCAACGCCGCCATCGCCGCCGCGTCGGGCGCCACCGACGGCAAGTCCGCGGTGCGCCGGGCGAAGTCGTCGAGAGCGGCCAGGGCGCGGGTGGCGGCGTCGAGGGTGGAACTCGTCACCTCCATGGGCTTGCGGTACTGCGACTGCAGGACCAACAACCGGTAGGCTCGGGGATCGTTGGCCGCCAGCAGGTCGGTGAGGGTGGTGAAGTTCCCGAGGGACTTCGACATCTTCTCCCCGCCCACCTCGACGAAGGCGTGGTGCATCCACCGCCGGGCGAACGGTCGGTCCAGGGCCACGGCCTGGGCCCGCTCGTTCTCGTGGTGGGGGAAGGTGAGGTCGGCACCGCCGGCATGCAGGTCGAAGTCCTCCCCCAGCAGGTCGAGCGACATCACCACGCATTCGGTGTGCCAACCGGGTCGGCCCGGACCCCAGGGCGAGGACCATGACGGCTCGTCGGGGGACGTCAACTTCCACAGGGCGAAATCGAGGGGCGACCGCTTCGACGCCACCACACCGACCCGGGCGCCCGACCGCAGGCTGTCGAGGGGCTGGCGGGCCAGCAGCCCGTACCCCGCCACCGTGTCGGTGGCCAGCCACACGCCCTCGTCGGTGGCGTAGGCGTGGCCCGTGTCCACCAGGCGGGCGACGAGGGCCACCATGTCGTCGACGTAGGCGGTGGCATGAGGATCGGCGTGGGGACGAAGCACCCCGAGGGCGTCCACGGCGCGGTACCAGGCCTGTTCGAACTCGGCGGCCACCTCGTCGATGCCGCGGCCATCGCGCTGGGCCCGGGCGATGATCTTGTCGTCGATGTCGGTGATGTTGGAGACGTGACGCACCTCGAGGCCGCACCATTCGAGGTAGCGGCGCAACACGTCGTAGACCAACACGTGGCGGCCGTGGCCGATGTGGGGGTGGTCGTACACCGTCGGGCCGCACACGTACATCGACACTCGCCCCGGATCCCTGAGGCTGAGCTCGACCTGGGTGCCGAGTGCCGTGTCGTGGAGGCTGATCACGCGGTTACCGTAACGCCCACATGAGCCCGACCGTCCCCGACAAACCCAGCCTCGACGGCCTGGAGCGCAAGTGGGCCGAGCGGTGGGAAGCCGACGGCACCTACCGCTTCGACCGCACCGCCCGGCGCGACCGGGTCTATGCCATCGACACACCCCCGCCGACGGTCAGCGGCTCGCTGCACATCGGCCACATCTTCTCGTACACCCACACCGACACGATCGCCCGGTTCCAACGCATGCGGGGCCGCGAGGTCTTCTACCCCATGGGATGGGACGACAACGGCCTTCCCACCGAGCGCCGGGTGCAGAACTACTACGGCGTGCGCTGCGACGCCTCGCTCCCCTACGATCCGGACTTCACGCCGCCCGAGAACTTCAAGTCGTCGGACCGTCCGGTGCCGGTCTCGCGGCCCAACTTCGTGGAGCTCTGCCACCGCCTCACGGCCACCGACGAAAAGACCTTCGAGGCGGTCTGGCGCCACCTGGGCCTGTCGGTCGACTGGACCACGACCTACGCCACCATCGACGAGCGGTCTCAACGGGCGTCGCAGCGGGGCTTCCTGCGACTGCTCGACAAGGGCATCGCCTACCAGTCGGAGGCGCCCACCCTCTGGGATGTCGATTTCCAGACGGCCGTGGCCCAGGCCGAGCTCGAGGACCGGGAGGAGAGCGGCGCCTACCACCGCCTGGTCTTCGCCGGCCACGACGGCGCCGCTGTCGAGATCGACACGACCCGCCCTGAGCTGCTGGCCGCCTGTGTGGCCCTCGTTGCCCACCCTGACGACGACCGTTATCGCCCGATGTTCGGCGGCACCGTCACGACGCCCCTGTTCGGTGTCGAGGTGCCGGTGGTGGCCCACGCCCTGGCCGACCCCGACAAGGGCACCGGCATGGCCATGGTGTGCACCTTCGGCGACCTCACCGACGTGATCTGGTGGCGGGAGCTGGGTCTTCCCGTGCGCACCGTCATCGGTCGTGATGGACGGTTCCACGACGCGCTCGCGCCCCCTGCGGCGGCTCTCGCTACACGAAAGGGCACGGACTCCTGGGACCAGTTGCGGGGCAAGACGGTGAAGCAGGCGCGCGCCCGCATCGTCGAGCTGCTCAGGGAATCGGGCGATCTCATCGGCGAGCCCCAGGCCATCACCCATGCGGTGAAGTTCTTCGAGAAGGGCAGCCGCCCCCTCGAAATCGTCACCAGCCGGCAGTGGTTCTTCCGCACTCTCGATCACACCGACGCCCTCCTGGCCCGGGGCGCCGAGCTGACCTGGCACCCGCCCTACATGCAGGCCCGGTACGAGTCGTGGGTGCGGGGCCTCAACAGCGACTGGCTGGTGAGCCGCCAGCGCTTCTTCGGTGTGCCCCTCCCGCTCTGGTACCCGATCGGCCCCGATGGCGCTGTCGACCACGCCGACCCGCTCCGCCCCGACGAGGCCCGTTTGCCGGTCGACCCGTCGACCGACGTCCCCGACGGGTACCAGGCCAACCAGCGCGACCGACCCGGCGGCTTCACCGGCGACCCCGACGTGATGGACACTTGGGCCACCTCGTCGCTCACCCCCCAGATCGCCGGCGCGTGGGTGGACGACCCCGACCTGTTCGCCCGGGTCTTCCCCATGGACCTGCGCCCTCAGGCCCACGACATCATCCGCACGTGGCTGTTCTCCACTGTCGTGCGTTCCCATTTCGAGAACGACTGCCTTCCATGGGCCCACGCCGCCATCTCGGGGTTCGTGCTCGACCCGGACCGCAAGAAGATGTCGAAGTCCAAGGGCAACGTGGTGACCCCCCTTCCCCTCCTCGAGGAGTACGGCGCCGACGCCGTACGCCACTGGGCGTCGAGCGGGCGCCCCGGGGTCGACACCGCGGTGGACCCCGGCCAGCTCAAGGTCGGGCGCCGCCTCACCATCAAGGTGCTCAACGCATCGAAGTTCGTCCTCTCCCGCCTGGGCGACGACGCTGTCGCTCATCCGCCGGAGGTGATCGCGGCCCTCGACCGGGCCGTGCTCTCGCGCCTGGCCGACGTGGTCGACGAGGCCACGACGGCCTTCGAAGGCTACGACTACGCCCGGGCCCTGGAACGCACCGAAGCCTTCTTCTGGTCGTTCTGCGATGACTACCTCGAGCTGGTGAAGAGCCGGGCGTACGGCAGCCGGGGAGACCAGCAAGCGGCGTCGGCCGACCGGGCCCTCGCCTTGGCCCTGTCCACCATCGTGCGCCTCTTCGCCCCCTTCCTCCCCTACGTCACCGACGAGGTCTGGTCGTGGTGGAACGACGGCTCGGTGCACCGGGCCCCCTGGCCGGAGTCGGCCACCCTGCGAGCGACGGCGGGCGACGGTGACCCGCTCGTGCTCGACATGGCCGCCGCTGTCCTCGGTGAGGTCCGCAAGGCCAAGACGACCGCCCACGCCTCCATGCGGGCCGAGGTCGACCACGTCGTCGTCCACGACACCGCGACCCGCCTGGCCGCGCTGGCTCAGGCCGCAGCCGATGTGGGCGACGCAGGCCGGGTCACCGACATGGTCACCGAGGAGGCTGCGGAGTTCTCGGTCGACGTGATGCTGTCCGGCTAGGCCTTGGCGAGAGGCCCGATGTCGCTGTGACCGGCACCGGCGTACAGTCGTCCGGGGCGATCCGCCCCCACATCGGCGACCGTGACCGTGCGGCGGCGGGAAGGAGTGACACCGTGAAGGTGGCGTTCGTAGGTAAGGGAGGGGCGGGCAAGTCGGCCATCGCCGGCACGTTCGCCCGAGCACTGGCCCGTCGGGGCACGCCGGTCCTGGCCGTCGACTCCGACCCCCTCCCGGGGCTGGCGTTCTCCCTGGGGCTCGAGTCCGACGAGGCACCCATCCCCGACGACGCCGTGGTCGAGCGCAAAGAGGGTGAGGACGGGCCCCGCTTCCGGCTCCGGCCCGACCTCGATCCCGCCGATGCCGTCGAGCGCTACGCGGTGATGGCGCCCGACGGGGTTCGGTTTCTCCAGTTCGGCAAGGTCAAGGGCGGCGGGCCCGCGCTCTTCCGCTCGCAGATGGCCTTTCTCCAGATCGTCCGCCGGCTCCCGGCCGACCAGTGGAACGTCATCGGCGACCTCCCCGGCGGCACCCGCCAGGCCTTCACCGGATGGGGCAGCTTCGCCCAGACCGTGCTGGTCGTGGTGGAGCCGACGGCCCACTCGCTGCTCTCCGGCCGCCGCCTGGCCCGCATGGCCCACCTCGAAGAGGGCCCCCAACGGGTGGTGGCCGTCGTGAGCAAGGCCCGGGAGCCGGGCGACGCCGAGCTGGTGACTCGCCGCACGGGGCTCGAGGTGGTGGGCGTCATCCCCTGGGACGAGGCCCTGGCCGACGCCGAACGCCAGCGTCTGGCGCCCATCGACGCCGCTCCCGACTGTCCGGCGGTCAAGGCAGTAGAATCACTGGCGGACGCCCTGGTCGAGGAGATGGTTCAGTGATGCTGGTGAGACCGTGATGCTGGTGAGACCGTGAAGCTGGTGAGACCGTGAAGCTGGCCGTCGTGGGCAAGGGCGGTTCGGGCAAGACGACGACGTCGTCGGTGGTGGCGCGCACCCTGGCCCGGGCCGGGAACTCGGTCGTGGCCCTCGACTGCGACTCCAACCCCAACCTGGGCATCTCCCTCGGCATCGGCGACGAGGAGACCGAGCGGCTGGTGTCGATGCGCGAGGCGCTCGACGAGGGCGAGGAAGAGCACGCTGCCACCTGGGACAAGGTGATCGACCGTTACGGGTCCGACGGGCCCGACGGGGTGCGACTGGCCGTCGTGAGCCGGATCGACAACCCCGAACCCGGCTGACTCTGATGTGGGTTGTCTCCTGAGCAGTTGCTCGGGTCCGTGGAGTTCACCGAAGACATGGTCGTGGCCGACTTCGAGGCCGGCGTCGGCACCCTGACCAGGTTGTCCGACCAACGGGTCGACGCCGTGCTCGTCGTCGTCGAGCCGACACCGAAGTCCGTCGAGGTCGGGATGCGGGCTGTCGAACTGGCCCGCGAACGCTCGGTCACCCGGGTGATCGTCGTGGCCAACCGCCTGCGTGACGACGCCGATCTGGAGATCGTCCGCTCCGCCTTCCCCGGCTGCGAGGTCGTGGGTGTCCCCGACGACCCCAAGATCGTGGAGGCCGACCGCAAAGGCGTCGCCCCCATCGATCTGGCCCCCGATGCCCCCGCCGTCCTGGCCCTGATCGCCTTGGCCCAGAACCTGGTGCACGCCAACTAGGTCGCGGTTGACCGGCGGGTCGAACCTCGTCCCCGGGCACACACCCGGGCCAGCACACCCGCATCGAGCACGCCGTCCCAGCCGCTGCCCACGCGGTCGGCGCGCAACCGGGCGGGGGCGTCGGGTTGGCCGAAACCCTCGACCACCAGCTCGGCATGGCCGAACTCGTCGGCCTCGAGCTCGGCGGTGTAGTCGTTCACCACCACGACGCAGGCCAGCCCGGCAGCCGCCGCCGCGGCCAGGCCCTCGGCGGAGTCCTCCACCACCACGGCGTCGGCCACCCCTGCCCCCAGGCGGTCCAGGACCACGGTGAAAGCTTCGGGATCGGGTTTGCGGGCGCTCACCTCGTCACCGGTGACGACGGCGGCCAGCTCGACTCCGTCCAGCAGACGCTCCAGGAGCCCCCCCACCCAGTCCCGGCTGCCGGTCGTGGCCACGGCGACGGCAATTCCACGCCCGACCAGGTCGTCGACCAGTGCCCGCACGCCGGGCCGCAGCTCGATGCGTCCCGATGCGACAAGCTCGGAGAGGATCTCGGTCTTGCGGGCGTGAAGGGCGGGAACCAGCTCGGCCCGGCGGTCGTCGTCGACGCCCTCGTCGGCCAGGTACCCATCGAGGCGTCGCTGCCCGCCGGTGATGCGCAGGAGCCGGCCGTAGGTGGCCTCATCCCACCGCCAGGGGAGATCGGCCTCCTCGAAGGCCAGGTTGAACGCCACCCGGTGCCCGTGCCGTTCGCTGTCCACCAGGGTGCCGTCGACATCGAAGATGACGGCGGCGGGAATCGGGGGTAGTTCGGAATCCCGCTCAGGGGGCCGCTCGGGCCCTGGCTCACCTGCCACGGTCGCCGAGGCTCAGCATTGGGGGCTGACAGGAGGGCCGCCGCCGCCGAGGAGGGCGTCACCCTCGCCGCCCATGGCCTCCCGACGCAGGTCGGCGAAGGCCTCGTCGATGTCGGCGCCCCACAGGTCCCAGATGGACAGGCGCAGGGCGACCATCATGGTGGCGACGGCCACCGCCAACGGGGTGTCGTGATCGACAAGGGTGAGGCCCTCGGCGGCCAGGGTTTCCTCGACGACCCGCCGCGACGACGTGGCCTCGTCAGCGAGGTCGAGACGGACCAACACGGTCCGAGGCCCGAGACGCAGGGCGAGGGCCTCGTCGCCGTGCACCCGCAGCACCCTTCCTTCGACGTGGAGTCGCGCCGAATGCGGCGCCGGGCCAGATCGCAGAAAGGCCCGCACGACGGCGTCGTCGTCGCCGAGCGGGCCCTGCGGCTTGAAATAGGGCGGAAGCGGCCAGTCAGACACCGGCCCCTCGCCGACTCAGCGTGCCAGCTGCTCCGCGGCGGCGGCCGCCTGGGTGAGACCGTTGGCAGTGGAGGCCAGGTTGCCGTTGATCTTGTCGACGGCAGGCCCGATCACCGCGCACATGGTCTCCACGGCCCGTACACCGAAGGTGATGCGGGCCAGGTTGGCCGAGATGCTGTTGAGCAGACGGGCGATGGTGGCCAGGTAGATGGCCAGCACCCCGACCAGACCGGCGATCTCGAGCACGGTGAGAATGAGTCGCCAGGTCATCGTCTTCCTCCAGCTGCGGCGTTGAGCAGGTCGGCGTGACGCTGAACCTCGTCGCGCAGATCGGCCGTGAGGGATGTGGTCTGGTTGAGCATCCAGGTCGTGGACGTGTTCTGGGCCACTCTCGTGGCCGTCTCCCATGTCTCACGGACGTTGACGTTGATGTCCTTCACGAACTGGACGAGAAGAAACAGGAGCAGGATGACCGCGGCGATCACGACGGCGCCGAGGCCGAGTGTGATCGACCAGAAGGTCAGGTGCTCAGATGCGAGCGCAATAGGCATTGCTACCCTCCCAGGACCTGGCGTGCCGTCTCGGCACTCTTGATGATGGAACGGACGCCGGTGTTGATCTTGTCGACGTCCCAGAGCGGCAGCGTGTTGATGCGGGCCTCGTCGAGTGCCGCGGTGATCTGCATGGCCTGAACGCCGATGCGCCGGGCCAAGGAGAGAATGATGCCGACCAGGACGACCACGATCGTGATCACCACAGCGGCAATGATGTAGCCCACGTACCAACCTGTGAGCGAGACAGCAACGGGCATGGGTCCCCTTCCCTTGGAAACTGCCGTCACAATAGACTTCGCGCAGCTAGTGGTCAACGGTCGATGACACGATCGTGAACCCGTCCCTCGAAAGATAGGCCCCCGCCATCCCGGCCACCGACCGCGACCCCCACGACGACGATGCCGCCGACAACGGCGCGTCGGCAGCTGACGACCACACCGTGGGTGGCGACCACGACACGGAGGGCACCACCGGTACCATCGGAGGCAGTAACGGCCGTGCCGCCGGGCCCGCCGCCGCTGTGGGGTCCGGCACGGCCAGCTCGGGTACGGAGGGCACGATCGCAGACCCATCGAAGTCGACGACCGACGAGGTGGGCGCCCGTGTACCCGATCCGGCGACGGTCACCCAAGAGGCGAGCACCGCCGAGGCGGTAGCGCCTGGGGCGGTGGCCGTCGAGCCCGAGGCGGTGGCGGTCGAGTTCGACCGCGGCGCCTCCGCCGACCAGGATGCCGGCACCACATCGACCGACGGTGGTTCCGATGACGCCGTCCACCCCCCGCCTTCCCCACTTCCACCGCCGGACGACCCGGGGTCGACATCCCGCAGCCGTCGGGGGCTGATCGCCATCCTCACCGTCCTGTCGCTCGTGGTCGTCGGCGCGGGGGTGGGCGGTGTCATCTGGAGCCGGAGCGGCAAGAAGAAGGCCACTCCCCCGCCGGCGGCCCAGAGTGCCACCTCGCCGACCCTCCCGGATGGATCGTTCGTGACCTTCAAGGACTCCGAGGCCGGGTTCACCATTCGCTACCCGCGAGGCTGGGCCCGATCGCAGCCGCCGGTGGCCGAGATCCGCCTCTGGGCCAGCGACGGGAAGCAGTTCGCCGCCTCGGTGCGGGTCATCCACACCGAGGAGGTCACCACGCCGGCCAACCTGGCCAACCTGAAAGCGGTGACCGACGGCATCGTGGGCCCCGGCGTGCAGATCCTGAAGCAGGACCCGATCACCGTGAACGGCCTCATCGGGTACCGCTACATCTACACCCTCACCGACAAGGACAGCGGCCTGACGGCCGCGCATCTGCACTATTTCCTCTTCCAGGGCCACAAGATGAACAGCATCGTGTTCGAGGCCGTACCCTCGGAGACCTTCTCCAGGATCGAGGGCGTCTTCGACCAGATGCTCGGGAGCTTCCGCAGCGACCCCGAGCCGCCGTCGTAGCCGCCGAGTACCGGTGGCGGGATGACTATGCCGGCGGTTTGAACACCGAGTCCGGTGGTCGGCCCCGGACGAGGGACACGGCGTCGAGGTGGGTGGACCCGAGAACCACGCGCACGGGGATGCCGTCGGAGGTCAGGCACAACTCGGCGGTGACGT
>JBPCNP010000152.1:0-8748 GCA_051001215.1 Acidimicrobiales bacterium | reverse complement strand
TGGCGCCGAATTGGCCCCTGAGCGCTCATCAGCGCCACCCTCTCGGACCATCAGCCCCGATCGTCCGCCGCGCCGACGAACGGGCGTCGTGGTCTGAAAGGGCCACTTCCTGCCGACTCACCTAGGTGACGACGTTGCGACGGGCTTCGAGTGTCACGGCTGAAAGGCTGTAGAGCTCGGCCAGGCGCGCTTCGAAATCCAGTCCTCGGCCCACCTCGGTCGACGGGTCTTGGGCGCCGAGGTGCAATCGCAGTTCCAGGCCACACGCGCGAACGAGTCGCAGCAACAGGTGCAGCGTGGGCTCGACCCGACCACGCTCGATCCGAGCGACCGTCGACGGCGAGACTTGCGCTCTGATGGCCAGCTCCCGTTGAGAGAGGCCGGCCCTGCTCCGGGCCTCCCGGCACAAGGCCCAGGCGGCAGACATAGTGCGAGCATAAATGCTCGCGAGCGGGCGTGCCGGTCACCGCCGACGAGGTGGCTTCTAACATCTGGCCATGAGCTACCCCGCCCGGCGGATGCGCAGATTGCGGCGCACGCCCGCACTGCGCCGGCTGGTGGCCGAGACCCGTCTGTCGGTCGACGATCTGGTGGCTCCCCTGTTCGTGCGCGAGGGCACCCGCGATCCCGAGCCGGTGGCCTCGATGCCCGGCGTCGTCCAGCACACGCGCGAATCGCTGCGCAAAGAGGTGCTGGCCCTGGCCGCCCTGGGCATTCCCGGGGTGATCCTGTTCGGCGTGCCCGAGGACCGCGATCCCGAGGGGTCGGGAGCGTGGGACCCCGACGGCATCGTGCAGGTGGCGCTGGCCGACCTGCGCGTCGACGTGGGCGACTCGCTCGTGGTCATGGCCGACCTGTGCCTCGACGAGTACACCGACCACGGCCACTGTGGCGTGCTGGCTCCCGACGGCGGCGTGGACAACGACGCCACCCTCGAGCGGTACGCCCTGGTGGCGGTGGCCCAGGCGGACGCGGGCGCCGATGTGGTGGCCCCCTCGGGGATGATGGACGGCCAGGTCGCCGCCATCCGCGCCGCCCTCGACGGTGCCGGCCACGCCGACACCGCCATCCTCGCCTACGCGGCCAAGTTCGCGTCCGCCCTCTACGGCCCGTTCCGTGACGCGGTGGACGTCACCATCACCGGCGGTGGCGATCGCCGGGCCTATCAGGCCGACGGCACTAATCGCCGCGAGGCCCTGGCCGAGGTCGCCCTCGACGTGGCCGAGGGCGCCGACATGGTCATGGTGAAGCCGGCGCTGGCCTACCTCGACGTGATCGCCGCCGTCCGGCGACGGACCGACGTACCCGTCGCCGCCTACCACGTGTCGGGCGAGTACTCCATGATCAAAGCCGCCGCCGAGCGGGGCTGGGTCGACGGCCCCGCTGTGGCCCTCGAGCACATCTCGGCCGTCAAGCGCGCCGGCGCCGACGTCATCCTCACCTACTTCGCCAGAGAACTGGCCGAATCAGGGCTCGGTTGAGGACTCCCTCCCCTCGTTCCGGTCACGTTTCGCGTTGTTCTGGCCTACGGGAACGTGACCAGAACAGGTGACGAACGAGGAGTTGTTCGCCCGGGCTCGGGGTGTCATCCCCGGCGGCGTCGATTCGCCGGTGCGGGCCTTCACCCGTGTCGGGGGCACGCCGTATTTCGTGGTCCGGGCCGAAGGTGCCTACGTGTGGGACGTGGAGGGCCGTCGCTACACCGACTACGTGCAGTCCTGGGGGGCGTCGATCCTCGGCCATGCCCACCCGGCCGTTGTGGAGGCGGTGCGGCGGGCCGCCGCCGACGGCACGTCGTTCGGGGCTCCCACCGAGCGGGAGGTGCACCTGGCCGAGGCCATTCGTGACCGGGTGCCGTCGTGCCAGCGGGTGCGCCTGGTGTCGAGCGGCACGGAGGCGGCCATGACCGCGGTGCGGGTGGCCCGGGGGTTCACCGGCCGGGACCGCATCGTGGTCTTCGCCGGTTGCTACCACGGCCACGCCGACACGCTCCTCGCCGCCGGCGGCAGCGGCATCGCCACCCTGGGTATCCCCGGCTCGGCCGGGGTGCCGCCGGCGGCGGTGGCCGACACCCTGGTCGTGCCGTACAACCGGGTACCCGAGGTGGGCGACGACGTGGCCGCGGTGGTCGTCGAGCCGGTGGCCGCCAACATGGGCCTGGTGGCGCCCGCCCCGGGCTTTCTCGAAGGCCTGCGGGCGGCGTGTGACCGGGCCGGGGCGTTGCTCGTGTTCGACGAGGTCATCACCGGCTTTCGCCTCGGCCCCGGCGGAGCCCAGGCCGCCTACGGCATCACGCCCGACCTCACCTGCCTGGGCAAGGTGGTCGGCGGGGGACTGCCCCTGGCCGCCCTCGGTGGCCGGGCCGACGTGATGGACGTGCTGGCCCCCGATGGTCCCGTCTACCAGGCCGGCACGCTGTCGGGGAACCCCCTGGCCACCGCGGCTGGTCTGGCCGTGCTCGACCTCCTCGACGACGGCTGCTACACCCAGCTGGCCGGACGGGCGGCTCAGCTCGGTGGGTGGCTCACCGACGTGGTCACCGAGGCGGGCCTGCCCGTGGCCGTGCCCGTCGTCGGGCCCCTCATGGGTCTGTTCTTCGCCGATGCCGCTCCCACCGACTACGACGAGGCCAGGGCGGCCGACGGGTCCCGGTACGCCCGTTTCTTCCACGAGATGCTTGACCGCAACGTGGCCCTGGCCCCCAGCCCCTTCGAGACCTTGTTTCCCAGCCTGGCCCATTCCAAGGACGACCTGGAACGCACCGCCGACCTGGCTGCCGCCGCCGCCCGGGCCGTGGCCGCCACCGACGGCTGAACGCCGATGCGGAGCATGTCGACGGTCGCTCGAAGATGACAAAGGTGCAGCTCGAGAAAGCTGTGGGCCGCACCTGAGCGAGGGGCGCGTAGGCTTGGGCCATCGTGGTGAAGCGAGCCGAGATCGTCAGTGATCTTCTTCGGCGGGCGTCGCTGACCCCACCCGATCTGCTGGCCGCCGACATCGCCGCGGCCCTGCAGGACTGCGGCGGTGACCGCTTGGTGCTCTACGTCGTCGACTACGAGCAGGAGACCCTCCAGCCCGTGGCCCTGGGCGCCGAGCTCATGACCGATGCCCCCAAGGGCGTCCGGGTGGAGTCGACGATGGCGGGCAAGGCCTTCCAGACCCAGGAGGTGCTGACCGCACCCGCCGACGACGGCTGGCGGGTCTGGGTCCCGATCCGGGAACGGGCCGAGCGCCTCGGGGTGCTCGAGCTGGGCTTCACCGCCATCGACGACGAGTTGCTGGTCCTGGCCGCCGACCTGGGCCTGCTCGTCGGCCACCTGATCCACTCGGCCGGGCGCTACACCGACCTCATCGAGCTGCGGCGGCGGCTGCGGCCCATGAACCTGGCCGCGGAGTTGCAGTGGGACATGCTCTTGCCGCCCCTCGGGTTCACCTCGCCCGATCTGGCCATCGCCGGCCTGCTCGAGCCCGCCTATCTGGTGGCCGGCGATGCCTTCGACTTCTCGCTCAACGGCGACATTCTCGACTTCGCCATCCTCGACGCCATGGGCCACGGGATCAGCTCCACGATGACCAGCACCCTGGCCCTGGGGGCCTTCCGTTTCGGCCGACGCAGACGGCTGGAGCTCACGGTGATGGCCGGTCTGATCGACGATGCCCTGATCGAGCGCTTCGACGGTGAGGAGTTCGTCACCGGCCACATCGCCCAGCTCGACGTGGCCACCGGACGGTTCAGGTGGGTCAACGCCGGCCACCCGCTGCCGTTCCTGATCCGGGGGAACAAGGTGGTGGCCGAGCTTCCCTGCGCGCCCTGCATGCCGTTCGGCCTGGGAATCGAGATCACCGAGGTGGGCGACTGCCAGCTCCAGCCCGGCGACCAGCTCCTCTTCTACTCCGACGGCGTCACCGAGGCCCACCCCGCCGGGGGCCCCCAGTTCGGCGTCGACAACCTGCGCGACGCGGTGGAGCAGTACATCGGTGCCGGCCTGGTGGCACCCGAGCTCCTTCGCCGCCTGGCCCGTGACCTGCGCGCTCACCGCGGCTCGGAGCTGGCCGACGACGCCACCCTCGTCTTCCTGCAGTGGCAGCCGGGCCGGTGACCCGGTCATGGCCAGCCCGGCGCATCGTCGCCGGGATCGGTGCCGGAGCCGGTGCCGGCGCCCTCGGTCTCTACGGCGTCCAGGCGGTCAGGTACCGACGTTCGGCGGGACGCCGCTTCGACGTCGTCGGTGTCCCACAACCCGGCACCCCGGAATTCTCACGTCTGCTGGAGGCCATGACGACCGCTCCCCTGCGCGGAGGCAACCGGGTGAAGGTCATGCGCAACGGCAGGACGCTCGTGGGGATGATCGAGGCCATCTCGTCGGCCAAGACCACCATCGATCTCTCCTCCTACATCTACTGGCCGGGTCGCACCGCCGACGACTTCACCGCGGCGCTTGTCGAGCGGGCCCGGTCCGGCGTCGACGTCAACGTGGTCATCGACGCCTACGGCTCGGCCAAACTCCACCGGGGCCATCTCGATCGGCTGAAGGACGCCGGGGCGACGGTGAACATGTTCCGCCCCCCGCGCTGGTACACGCTCGACAAAATGAACAACCGCATGCACCGGCGGCTCCTGATCGTCGATGGCACAGTCGGATTCGCCGGTGGTGTCGGTATCGCCGACGTGTGGACCGGGGACGCCGAGGATCCGGAGCACTGGCGGGAGACGCACCTGCGCATCGAGGGGCCGGCGCTGCTCGACGTCTTCGGTGCTTTCGCCGAGAACTGGGTCGAGGCGACTGACGAGATCGCGGGTGGTCGCCACGTCCCCGAGCCCCACCGCGGCTTCGACGACGGTGTGGGCGTGCAGGTGACGCGGGGAACACCCACCGGGGGTCCTACGGGTACGACCCAGCTGTTCTTCATGGCCATTGCCGGGGCCCGCCGCCGCCTGTGGTTGACCACGGCCTACTTCGCCCCAGATCCCGCCTTCGAAGACGTGCTGTGCGCCGCCGCCGGCCGTGGCGTCGACGTGAGGATCCTGGTGAACGGCCAGAAGGTGGACAAGGAGGTGGCCCGCCAGGCCGGGCAACGGTCCTACGCCAAGCTGGCCGAAGCCGGCGCCCGGATCTTCGAGTACGACCGCACCATGTTGCATGCCAAGGTTCTGCTGGTCGACGACGAGTGGGCCAACATCGGGTCGAGCAACTTCGACAGCCGTTCGTTCGACCACGACCTCGAGGTCAACGTCTCGGTCATCGACGCGGGGATCGTGTCGGAGCTGGAGGCCGACTTCCTCGATGACGTGGAGTCGTCGTCAGAGTTCGACCTCGACCTCTGGCGAAAGCGCCCTCTGCGCAAGCGGGTCGGCGAGGCTCTCGCCGGCCTCACCCGCCAGTCGCTCTGAGCGGTGAGCAGTTCTTCCGCTCAGGGGGCCGCTCAGGCCCAGCCCAGCTCGACCAGGCGGTCATCGCTGATGCCGAAATGGTGGGCCACCTCGTGCACGACCGTCTGGCGGACCTGAGCCACGACCTGTTCCTCGCTGGCGGAGATCGAGCAGATGGGCCGGCGATAGATCGTGATGCGGTCGGGCATCACCATGCCGGCGTACCCCGAGTCGCGACGGGTGAGGGGGACCCCTTCGTAGAGGCCCAGCAGGTTGGGACGGACCTGCTCCTCCACGCGCACCCAGACGTTGTCCATCATCGCCCCGAGGGCGGGGGGGATGCTATCGAGGGCGTCGGCCACCAGCTCTTCGAACCGGGCCGGGGCGACGTCGATCACCCGGTGAGGACGGGTGCCCCTGGGCTCCCCGGCAGCCCAGCGCGGTCGGGCACCATCCTGGCGATGGCCGCGACGGCCCGGTAGGCGGCCTCGGCCGGGCCCAGCTCGTCGGGGCGCAGGAGGTTGGCCATGATGCGCAGGACCCACTCCATGAGGGTGCGGGAATGCATCCCGGTGCCCACCATGGCCCGCATGAGGGCGGGCCGGCCGATGATGCGCACGAAGGCCCGGGCCACCTTGAAGTAGAGGGCGTACTCGTCCTGCACCCGCTGGGCGTAGGCGGCCAGGTCGGCATCGCCCGGCGCCGGGTTGCCGGTGAGCAGCGCATGGTGGAGGGCCTCGGCTGCGTAGCGCCCGGTCTCGTAGGCGTAGGCGATACCCTCGCCGTTGAAGGGGTTGATGGCGCCCATGGCGTCGCCCGTGGTGAGCCAGCCGGGGCCCGTCGACGGCCCGACAGCGAGGCCCATGGGGAGGCGTCCGCCGGTGGGCGGTCCGCACGACGTCTCCGGGCGGATGCCCCACGACTTGGGAGCCCAACCCACGAAGGCTTCCATCAGCTTGGTGGTGTTGACCGACTTCCACTCGCTCGACGTCGACAGAAGCCCGACGCCAACGTTGACCCGACCGTCGCCGACCGGGAAGATCCACCCGTACCCGGGGAGCACCTTGCCAGCGGGGTTGCGCACGTCGAGGTGCGACTCGATCCACGGCTCGTCGTGGCGGGGTGAGGTGAAGTACCCCCGGATGGCCATGCCCTGGGGCCATGCCTTGTTGCGGGTGGTGCCCAGGGCCCGGCCGAACCGCGACAGCGACCCGTCGGCCACCACCGTGTAGCGGGCCCGGACCTTCGTGACGGTGGGCTCACCGCCTCCCTCGGGCTTGCGGCGCACGACGGCTCCGCAGACCCGGCCGTCTTCCATCACCGGCTCGATGGCCTCGGTGCCCTCCCACAGGGTGGCGCCCACCTTGGCCGCCCGTTCGGCCACGAGTTGGTCGAGATCGTGGCGGGTGACCACGTAGCCGTGGCGGGGGAAGCCGGGCGTGGCCGGCCACTCGAGCTCGAGGGTGCGACCGAAGGCGATGGACCGCAGCCCCACGAAGCGGTGGTAGCGGGTGAGGGCGTCGGTGAGGCCCATGTCGTCGAGTTGCTTGACGGCCCGCGGTGTGAGGCCGTCGCCACAGGTCTTCTCCCGGGGGAAGCTCTTCTTCTCCACCACGACCACGTCGTGGCCCGCCTCGGCCAGCCAGTGGGCGCACGCCGCTCCCGAGGGCCCGCCACCGACGACCAGGACCTCATGGACCCGGCCGTCGGGCGAAACGGTGTCGGACGTGGGGGCTACAGCTGATCCCGCTCGTAGGCGACGACGGCTTTGATCTCGGCGTCGGAGAGCTGGCCCTTGAACGAGGGCATACCGCCGGATTTGGCCACGTGGGCGCCGCCGGGCCGGTTGGGGTCGCCGTAGGGCTGGCCCTTCTTGGGCGCCGAACCCGTCTCGACCCAAGCGATGTGGTCGGCCTCGGTCGGGAAGGTGAGCTTGGCCTCGCCTCCCGCCAGCGCCGGTCCGACGCCACCCTCACCCTTGGCGCCGTGACACCCGACGCAGCCCGCCTTGGCGTAGACGGCGGACCCGACCGGGGCGGCGTTGGCGTTGCCGGTCGTGCCGAAGGCCCCGAGGTAGACGATGGCCCACAGGGGCAGGGCGGCCAGCACCGGGTACATCCACACGGGGATGCCGCTCTTGGGCCCCTTCTGGGGAAGATAGGTGGGCAGCTCCTCCGCGGGCGGCGCGGGCGACGGTGCCGGGGCACCACCGGCAGGCTCGGGGACGGGAGCCCCGGTGGCGGCCGGAGCGGAGGCCGTGGCCTCGGCCGGCGCGGCCCCAGCGGGGGGCGCGTCGGCAGCCGACGAACCCTCGGGCAACAGCCCCAGGGCCTCGCGGCGCTCCTTCGAACGACGAAGCAGGTAATCGGGGACCTCGGTCACAGCGCTCCTCTCTGTCCGCCGAATGTACGCCGACCCCGCACCCAAAGGCCAGGCGCGCCGGTCGGAGGCGAAGCGCACCGTCGACCGAGGCCGGCGCGATGTGCCGATTCGGGGAGGGTCGTGGTAGAACCCGACCGGTCGAACCGCCGTGGCCCGAGTAGAATGTGATCCATTTCACGAGGGCGATTGACGAAGGAGGTGCCGGGTGGTCGCGCTGCTGGTCTCCATACTCATCCTTGTGGGCGGCATCTCGATCGGCATGGCCGTGGGTCGACGTCGGCCCATCGGGACCCCGGTCACCTGGGGCGAGGCCTTCGTGGCAGCTGTCTTCGTGTTCGCCCTCATGCTCGTCGCCTACGGCGTCATCCCCCACCAGTGGCTCAAGTACTCCGACAACGAGTTGCTCTGGCGGTCCGACAAGCTGCTCGTCGCCATCTCGGGCAAGGGCCTGGTGTGGGGTCAGAAGGCCAAGACGGCAACGGGCACCGGCAGGATCATCATCAACTACCAGGCTGTGCGCGACATCGTCGCAGCCGGCTTCTACGGCCTGTTCCTCGGCCTCCAGGTGATGCTGTGGTCGAAGTGGCAGAAGCGAGGCCGCCTCACCGAGACAGCCGCCAGCGGTGGCGAGGTCACCTCCCGGTTCGGCCGCCCGGTGATGAGGAAGGCATGAGGCGAGTGAGCGCAGCGACCGAGCCGGGGCCCGAGCGGCCCCCTGAGCGGAAGATCTAGACCCAATGGCAAAGAACGACGCCAATCCGCCCATGCCGGCCTTCACCGGTGACTACGTCCTCCAGGAGGTGGGCACCGACTACCTGTCCAAGGCGGTCAAGCCCAAGCAGTTCCTCCACATCGACCAGTCCGAGTGCATCATGTGCGAGGGCTGCGTCGACATCTGCCCGTGGAAGTGCATCCATATGCTGTCGGTCGATTCGATCACGGAGGCGCCCAACACCTCCCAGCCCGGCCTCGACCCCGACGACCACGTGGTGTTC